>CAZGVW010000190.1:0-110152 GCA_964529265.1 uncultured Phycisphaeraceae bacterium | reverse complement strand
GCGTTGAAGATCACGTCGATGTCGAAGCCGATCTGCTCGAAGAAGTCCTGCGAGACGACGAGGAAGCGGCTCTCGACGTTGATCTGGATGGAGCGGACCTCGCGGAGTTGCTGGAGGAGGCCGCTGATGGCGCGGTGGTTGCGGGCGGTGTTGGTGATGATGAGGTTGTCGTTGAGTTCCTGGATGATGCCGGTGTCGCCGCCGTTATCGCGCCAGCCTTCGAAATCGACGGTGGTCTGGATGATCTCGAGCAGGCGCTCGCGGAGTTCCTCCTTCGTGAGGCGCTCGCCCTCCTGCTGCTCCTCGTTCTGGAAGATGCTGCCGGCGCCGCCGCCCTCGCGCTGGTTGAGCACGCTGTCGAGGTCGAGGGCGGGGAACTCGTTGAACGAGGGGATCTGGAAGAGGAGGTCGCGCACGTCGTAGATGACGATGAAGGTGTTCTTGCGCAGATCGTCATCCGAGGCGACGACGAGGAGGCCGTCGTTGGCGGCCCAGGAGGCGCGGTTGAAGCGATCCGGGCTCACCTTCTCGAGGACGCGGTCGAGCACGACGCGCGCGGGCACAGGCTGAAGGTTGAGCGTGATCAGCGTATCACGCGAGACGCCGACATCGGCCAGCGAATCCCAATCGACATCGATGTTCAGGTTGGTGACGGTGGCGACGAACTCCAGCACATCCTCCAGCGTGTTGTCGGTGAAGGAGGCGGGGATGCGGCGGCTATCGAGTTCCGCGAGCACGCGGCGATCGGCGGGGGACTCCGTGAAGGCGGAGGGCTCGCCGCGGCGGTAGGAGATCTCCGGCCAGTCGGAGGGGTACTCCATGAGGGTCTGCGGGAGGATCATGGCCTCCTGGGTTCGGACGGACTCGATGCCGTAGGACAGGTTCTTGCGGCGCTGAATCTGGTCCCACTCGCGGTAGATCATCACGTCCTGGATGATGTCCTTGAGGAGGAGGCCCGCGGCGTTCTGAGGATCGAGGAAGAGGACCTGGTCGATGACCTGGACCGCCTCGGCGTACTTCTGCTCCATCTGCAGCGCCCGGACGCGGTCGAGGGCTTCGTTGATCTTGCGCTGCTTCTCTTCGCGCTGAGCGGTTTCCTGGCGGCGGGCCTCTTCGGCAATGTCGCGCTCGCGCTGCTCGACCTCGGTCCGGCGGGCGGCCTCCTCGCCGGTCGAGATTTCCTGAAGGAGCGTCTGCTGGCGCGAGAGGCGCTCGTTGTATTCAGCCTCGGAGAAGAGGCTGCGCGAATCGGCGAGGCGGACGCGGGCCTGGGAGGCGAGGTTGCGGGCGCGCTCGAAGTCGCCGCCGCGGAGGGCGGTGCGGGCCTCGGTGAGGAAGTTATCGAACTCGGCGCGGGTTTGGTCGGCGAGGACCTGACGGACCTCCATCTGCCGTTCAAGCAGGTCGGTGCCGGGCTGCTCGACGCGGACGCGGATCTCCTCGATGCGGCTGGTGGCGCGGGCGGCGTCCTCATCGGAGACGAACTGGCGGTACGGCCCGATGACCTCCTGGTACTTCTGGAGCGCCTCCGCGAGACGGCCGGCCTCGAAAGCCGCGTCGGCCTCGGTGAGGAAACGCTGGGCATCGAAGCGCATGGCCTGCTGGAAGGGGTCGTCGCCGGCGGGAGTCCGCTGGGGCTCATCGTCCTCGGCCGGGGGCGGGGGCGGAGGCGGCGGGGGCGTGCGATCGGTCTCTTGTGTTTGTTCGGGCTGAGCGGCATCGGGCGACGCGGGCTGGCCGGCGGGATCGTCTCGACGCGTGACCTTGCCGGGCTGGAGCATGCCGAGCGATACGGGGGCGACATCGAAGGGCCTGCCCTGCACGCGCTCGACCTCGACGATGCGCTGGCGGCCGGCGTCGAGGAGGCGGAGTTGATCGGGCGTGAGTCGTACGCCGCTGCGCTGCACGGCTTCGAGGCCGGACTTGGCTTCGGGGTATCTGCCGGCTTCGAGATCGGTCGAGGCCTGCGCGAGCGCGGCTTCGGCCAGGGGCGCGAGTTCGGACTTCATTTCCGCGGAGCGGGTGAGGATGTCGGCGGCGCGATTGCGCTGATCGGCGGTGACGCGATCGGCCTTGCGCACGGCGTGAGCCTGGCGATCGGCCTCGCGCAGGTCGCCCTCCTCAATCGCGAGTTCGGCTTTCTCGAGGCTGATGTCGAGCGGATCGGCGTGCTTCATGCGGCGCTCGACGGCCGTGAGCAGTTCGTAGGCGCGCTCTCGCTCGGTGGGGGAGAGGGAATCGGGCTCGAGCGCCAGGAGGACGCGCTTGGCCTCGACCAGGCGCCCGGAGGCGAGGAGGGTCGAAGCATCGTCAACCCCGCCGGCGACGGAGGGCGAGGCGGCGGCGCACGCGACACCGATCGCCACGGCGAGCATCCGGGCGAGGCGTTCAGACTTCTTGAACGGCATTGCTGATCTCCACGCGGAAGTGCGGCACTCGAGAATCGAGGCACGGCGACTCCCCGCTTTCCGTGCGGGCTGCCTCGCGCCATCGGCCTTCCGGAGGGCAGGAATCCCTCGCGGAGCGGCCGGCGCGCAGATAGAGCGTCGATGCGCCGATCCCCTCGATCCGACCGATCGCGCCCCCTCTGAGGGCGGCGCGGAACATAACGCCCGTATATTGGCGACGCAACCGGTTCGCGGTTCCCCAAAAAACGGTGTTTGTCGGGATCGAGTCCGAGCGGGAGCGCGATGCGCAAACATGGCCGGAGTCGGGCCTGGCGTGGCGCCCGGTCAAACGCCCCGTTTTGACGTGACCCACGGGGGTTACACGAGAGCCGGGGCCATCGTCTCGGCGGTGACAGGCTTGCGATCCCGCATGGCGCGGACGAAGGCATCGAAGAGGTAGCCGGCGTCGTGGGGGCCGGGGCTGGCCTCCGGGTGGTGCTGGACGGCGAAGACGGGGCGGTCGAGCATGCGGAAGCCGGCGAGGGTGCCGTCATTCAGATTGATGTGGGTGGGCGCGCCGCCGACCCGCTCCAGCGACCAGGCGTCCACCGCGAAGCCGTGGTTCTGGCTGGTGATCTCGATGTGGCCGGTGAGGAGGTTCTGGACGGGCTGGTTCACGCCGCGGTGACCGAACTTGAGTTTGTAGGTGGTGGCGCCAAGGGCGAGGGCGAGCAGCTGGTGGCCGAGGCAGATGCCGAAGGTGGGGGGCGTGCGCTCGGCCGGGCCGGCGACGAGTTCGCGGAGGGAGCGGATGGTGGCCTCGACCGCGGCGGGGTCGCCGGGGCCGTTGGAAATGAAGAGGCCATCGAACTCGCCGCGCTCGAAGGCGGCGCGGATGTCTTCGCCCGGCGCATCGTGGGGGGCGACGGTGACATCGCACCCGCGATCGGCGAGGTTGCGCAGGATGTTGAGTTTGGCGCCGCAATCGAGCGCGAGGACGCGGAGGCGTTTTCCGTCTTCAGCGGGGCGCGCGGCGCGGAGCATGGGGCGCCAGGCGCCGAGGGCTTCGGTCCATGTCCGCTGCGAGCGGCAGCCGACGTGCTCGACGAGGTTCTGGCCTGACATGCCGGGCGCGGTGCGGGCCATGCGCACGAGTTCATCGTCGGAGAGGTCGGCGCGATCGGTGAGGACGCCCTGCATGACGCCGGCGACGCGGAGTCGGCGCGTGAGGGCGCGGGTATCGACGCCAGTGAGGCCGAGGATTCCCTCGTCGCGCAGGTATTCTTCGAGGCTGCGCGTGGCGCGCTGGTTTGACGGTTTGCGCACGAGTTCTCGCACGACGAAGCCGGCGACCTGCACGCGGGTGGATTCGACGTCTTCATCGTTGACGCCGTAGACGCCGACGAGCGGCGCGGTCATGACGAGGACCTGGCCGGAGTAGGAGGGATCGGTGAGGGCCTCCTGGTACCCGGTCATGGCGGTGTTGAAGACGATTTCGGCGGGTTCGGGGCCGCCCCGGCCCCGGCCGGTGGCGCCGAAGGCCATGCCGCGGAAAAGGGCGCCATCGGCGATGGCGAGGCGTCCCGGGGGCAGGTCCGCGAAGTTGAGCATGGTTCGGAGTGTACGCGAGGCGTGAGGGTCGTTCGACCCTTGCGATCGCACCGGTTCGGGTGATTCGTTGGTGCGGCGCTGAATTGGGGCGCGGGTTGCGCCGATTTGTGCCCCATCGCCGCGGCAAGCCGCGGCGCCGACGGGCCGACGCATGGAGGAGGGCGTCGGCCTTGTCGTTTTTTGGGCTGTTCGGGTGTTGGCCCGGCGCGGGCTATTCTGACGGGCGTGTCCCGAGGGCTCTTTGATGATCAGTCGGCGCCGGCGTTCTTCGCGCACGTGGCGATCGAGCGCTCGGTGGATCTGCCGGAGGGGCTGACGTACGCGGTTCCGGCGTCGATGGCGGACCTGCGCGTCGGGGAGCGGGTGCTGGCGCCGTTGGGATCGGGGAACCGTTTGGCGCCGGGGTGCGTGGTCGAGATCAACGTGCGGCCGGACCTGGCGGCGGAGCGGATCAAGCCGATCGCGAAGCGGACGGGGCTGGTGATTCCACCATCGCTGGTTGACCTGGCGCGGTGGATTTCGCGGTACTACTGCGCGCCGCTGGGCGTGGCGGTGTCGTCGATGCTGCCGGCGCCGGTGAAGCGGGGGATCGGTCGGCGGGAGGTGATTGAGATCGAGCGCACGGGCATGCAGCCCGCGGAGAAGTTGCCGCCGAAGGCGCGGGCGGCGTGGGAGGCGATCGAATCGCTGCCGGAGGACGTTTTTCCACTGGCGCCGCGGGCGCTGATGGAGCGGATCGGGGCGGAGACGCAGGGGCCGATCAACCGGCTGGTGCGGCTGGGACTGCTGCGGCTGGTGCGGTCGCAGCGAGTGCATGCGCTGTGGCAGGAGCACGCGGTTGCGCCGCCTCAGGATCTGGCGCTGACGGATGAGCAGAAGCGCGCGGTGGAGGGGATCGGCGCGACGCTGGGCGGGTTTGCGGTGCATCTGCTGCGCGGCGTGACGGGATCGGGCAAGACGGAGGTGTATCTGCGCGTGCTGGAGCGCGTGGTGGCGCAGGGGCGAGGGGCGATCGTGCTGGTGCCGGAGATCAGCCTGACGCCGCAGACGGTGGGGCGGTTTCTGGGGCGCTTCGAGCGTGCGGGCGTTGCGGTGCTGCACAGCGGGCTGACGCCGGCGCAGCGGAATCAGCAGTGGACGATGCTCGCGGCGGGGGAGGCGCGGATCGTGGTGGGGGCGCGTTCGGCGGTGTTTGCGCCGTTTGACAGGGCGCGCGTGCCGCTGGGGCTGATCGTGGTGGATGAGGAGCACGACAGCGCGTACAAGCAGGATCAGGCGCCGCGGCACAATGCGCGGGATGTGGCGGTGAAGCGCGGGCAGATCGAAGGGTGCCCGGTGGTGCTGGGATCGGCGATGCCGTCCCTGGAATCGTGGCGGAATGCGGCGCAGGGGCGGTATTCGCTGCATGAGTTGTCGATTCGGGCGGCGGGCGCTGCGCTGCCGCGGGTGGAGGTTGTGGATCTGGCGCAGGAACTGAGGGCGCGGGCGCAGAGTGAGCGGCGGGTATCGCTCATCGGCCCGCGGCTGGAGGGGGCGCTGCGGCGGACGCTGGGGGAGGGCGGGCAGGCGATTCTGCTGCTGAATCGGCGGGGATACGCGAACTACATCTCGTGCCCGGATCACGGGTGCGGGTGGACGATGGTGTGCGACCATTGTGATGCGACGATGGTGTATCACAAGGACCGGCGGCTGCCCCTGGGGGGCTTTGTGCGGTGCCATCACTGCCTGGAGGAGCAGCGTCTGCCGGCGCGGTGCCCGGTGTGCGGGAAAAACATCACGACGTTCGGGATGGGGACGCAGCGCGTGGAGGAGGAACTGGCGCTGCGGTTTCCGGAACTGGAGCATGGCGGGGCGATGCTGCGACTGGACAGCGACACGATCACATCGGGCCGGCAGTGGCACGATGTGCTGGAGCGGTTTGGGCGGGGCGAGGTGCGCGTGCTGCTGGGGACACAGATGATCGCGAAGGGGCTGGATTTCCCGCGGGTGCGGCTGGTGGGTGTGATCAGCGCGGATACGTCGCTCAATCTGCCGGATTTCCGCGCGGCGGAGCGGACTTTTCAGCTCGTGAGCCAGGTGGCGGGGCGGGCGGGGCGCGCGGCGGACGGGCCGGGGCGCGTGGTGGTGCAGTCATTCAATCCGGAGACGCCGGCGATCCGGCACGCGGCGAATCACGATTACGCGGCGTTTGCGGCGGAGGAGATGACATGGCGCGCGGAGGCGGGCTTGCCGCCGGCGACGCGGATGGCGCGGGTGGTGGTGCGGGACAAGGACTATGCGAAGGCGCTGGCGGCGGCGCGCGAGGTGGGAGAGGCGCTGCGCGATGCAGCGCGCGAGACGGCGCAGGTGCGCGGGCCGATGCCGTGCCCGCTGAGCCGGCTGCACGGGCAGCACAGGATCGCGGTGGAGATGACGGCGGAGACGCCCGCGGCGATACAGAAGGCGATCGCGGCGGCGCGGAGCGCGGGTTTGCTCAAGAGCGATGCGCACACGGCGGTGGATGTGGATCCGGTGATGTTGTTGTAGGGGAAGGCAGCAGGGGCCGGGCGCCAGGCATCAGTCGGGAGAGGTGCGGAGTAGTGCGTGGGTGATGAGGAGGCGCGGAGAAGCGGTAGAAGAGGAGCCCCTCACCCCTCCCTCTCCCCGCAAAGCCGGGGAGAGTGGTAGGAGGGCGTCCCGGGGTATCGACGGCGCGCATTGTGAGCGGCAGGCGAGGAAGCGCTGCGCGAGTCAGTTGCGCAGGGCTTTGCGGCCGTGTTCGAGGCGGATTTCGAAGCCTTCTCTTTCGAGCGCGGTGAAGAGTTCCTTCACGTGCTCGGGGCCGGAGGTTTCGACGACGCAGTGGACATCGACTGAGGAGAGGTCGGATGTGGCGAAGGCGCGGTCGTGGAGGATGTCCTTCACTGACGCGCCGATGGAGGCGATGGCGCCGGCGAGGCGCGCGAGGCCGCCGGGGCGATCGCTGATGGTGGTGACGAAACGGGTGAGGCGGCCATCGGCGGCGAGGCCGCGCTCGATGACGCGGCCGATCATGGCGGGATCGATGTTTCCGCCGCAGAGGGGCAGGGCGACGATTTTGCCGCGGAGATCGGGGAGCGAGCCGCCGAGAAGGGGTTCGGGCGAGACGTGGGCGAGCATGGCGGCGAGGCCCGCGGCGCCGGCGCCCTCGACGACGGACTTTTCGTGCTCGATGAGGCGGAGGACGGCGAGGGAGAGGCTGCTTTCGTCAACGAGGACAAGGCCATCGATGAGGTCGTTGGCGGTTTCGAAGGCGTTCTTTCCGACATCGGGCGTGGCGAGGCCATCGGCGATGGTCTTGCCGACGCTCACGTGCACGGGGTGACCTGCGTCGCGCGCGGCGTGGAAGGTGGCGGCGCGCTGCGGCTCGACGCCGTAGATGAGCGTGGACGGCGAGAGGCGCTTGACGGCGGTGGCGACGCCGGCGATGAGTCCGCCGCCGCCAACGGGGACGATGATGGCGTCGGGCGGTCGGCCCGCGGCTTCGGCGACCTGCTCGACGATTTCGAGGCCCATCGTGCCCTGCCCGGCGATGACGGCGGGGTCGTCATAGCCGTGGACGTAGACGAGGCTGCGATGCTTGACGAGTTCCTGGGCGCGGCGGAAGGCGTCGTTGAACGTATCGCCGCAGGTTTCGACGGTGGCGCCGAGTTGCCGGCACATGGCGCGCTTGATGATGGGCGCGGTGGCGGGCATGACGACGGTCACGGGAATCTTGAGAAGGGCGCCGTGCCAGGCGAGGCCGAGGGCGTGGTTGCCGGCGGATGCGGCGACGACGCCGGCGCGGCGCTGGGACTCGCTGAGTTGAAGAAGGGCGTTGCGCGCGCCGCGCTCCTTGAAGGAGCCGGTGCGCTGGAGGTTCTCCATCTTGACGAAGATCTCGGAGCCGGTGAGTTCGGAGAGAGGCTCCGAGCGGAGGCAGGGGGTGACGGAGACTCCACCTCGGATGCGCTCGCGCGCGGCTGCGATTTCTTCGAAGGTGACACGCATCGGGGCGTCACTGTATCGGGGCGGGTGGAGTGAGTGGGGGGCGGGTGGGGCGGCGGCGGGCGCGGGCGGGGTACACTGCGGGCATGTCAATGGGAGGGCATGCGATCGGCTCGGTCGCCGTGTACTGCGCCGCGAGCGAGGCGCTGCACCCGTCGTATGTGCGGACGGCGGCGGAGTTCGGCGCGTTGCTGGCGCAATCCGGGCGGCGGCTGGTCTATGGGGGCGGGTCGGTGGGGCTGATGGGCGCGCTGGCTCGAGCGTGCAGGGAGGCCGGAGGGCACGTGACGGGCGTGATCACGGAGCGGCTCCGCGACGCGGAATTGCTGGACGCGGCGAACGATGAGAACCTGGTTGTGCGGACGATGCGCGAGCGCAAGGCTGCGATCGAGGCGCGGGCGGACGCGATGGTGGTGCTGCCGGGGGGCCTCGGCACGATGGAGGAGTTCTTCGAGATCCTGGTGGGTCGTCTGCTCGGGGAGCACAACAAGCCGATTGTGGTGGTGAACGCGCCGGATCCGGCGCATCCGGAAGAGCGGGGGTACTACGACCCGCTGCTCGTGATGATCGAGCACATGATCGAGGAGCGGTTTGCGCACGAGGGTGTGCGCGGGCTGTTCGATGTGTGTCCGGCGGCTGCGGCGGCGATTGCGCGGCTGGATGAGATTTCGAACTCAGGGCCGAGCGCTCCGGCGTTCCTCCGGCACGACATGCTGCCGCATAGGGCGCAGCGCCCCTTCGAAAACACGAAGCGATGATCAAGCGCCCCCGGGGCGCGCCTTCCACATGCCACACCCGATCATCATTCTGCCCGATCCGCCCCCGCCGCCCTCACCGATGGGGCTGATTGCGGGCGGTGGACGACTGCCGCTGCTGATCGCGCGGGGCATGGCGGAGATGGGGCACCCGGTGCGATGCGTGGGGCTTTCCGGGCAGTTCGATCCGGAGATCCGGGGCGTGTGCGATCAGTTCCGCGAGGTGGGGGTGCTGCGCATCGGGGCGTGGGGGAGGACGCTGCGGCGGATGGGCGTGCGGCACGCGGTGATGGTGGGGCGCGTGGACAAGGCCGTGCTCATGCACGATCCTTGGCGGTTCCTGAGGTGGCTGCCGGACTGGCGGGCGATCGTCATCTGGCACAGGAGGCTGAGGCACGACCGCCGCTCATCCGCGCTGCTGGCGGCGGCGGCGGATGAACTGGCGCGATTCGGAGTGAACCTCATCGATTCAACGGCGCACATTCCGGGGCACATGGCGACGCCGGGGGTGATGACGCGGCGGCAGCCGAGCGCCGGGCAGCGGGCGGACATCGAGTTCGCGTGGCCGTTGCTCATCGAGGCGCTTCGGCTGGACATCGGGCAGGCGATGGCGGTGCGCGAGCGGGACGTGATCGCGGTGGAGGCGGTCGAGGGGACGGACCGCATGATCGAGCGGGCCGGGCACTTGTGCCGCGCGGCGGGGTGGACGCTGCTCAAGGCGGCGCGGCTGGGGCACGACCGTCGCGCGGATGTTCCGACGGTTGGCGAGGCGACGATCGTCAACCTGCACAGGGCGGGGGCCCGGTGCCTGGCGCTGGCGGCGGGGGACGTGATCATGGTGGACAAGCCGCGGACGCTGGCCCTGGCGGACAAACTGGGGGTGGCGGTGGTCGGGGTTCCGGAGGTTTGAACTCGGGACACGTTGGAAAGGGCTCCGGGAGGGCGAACACCCGGGGCGAATAACCACCACTTTGGGGCGGTGGGCGTGTCATGAACAACTGACCCGGGTTCGAGCCGATAGATTTTGGTGTCCGTCCGCCGACCCTCATGCCGCCACCCGATGTGGTGCGGCTCTTCGACGTGTCGTCGAAGGAGGCGCCGGTCGAACGGCGCGCGAGGCCCTGCGACGTGCAGGGTACAGCCATGTCTTCGATGAAGGGCCCTTCCAAGCCCGCTCCCGCCCCGACTCAGAACAAGCCGGCGAATCCCCAGGGTCAGAAGCCCGGAACCCCCGGCCAGCAGCAGCCCGGGAACCGGCCGAACACGCCGCCGCGCAAGCCGTGAGCGTGGGAGAGAACAGTTCTTTTCATCAGTGAACGCGTTCGCCGCCCCGGATCAGCGTCCGGGGCGGCTTCTTTTTGCGCGGAGCGTGGGCGCAGCGGCGAGAACGGGCAGGGCGGATGCGGATCGCCTACCCTGCGGGCTTCCGGCGGCGGCCTCGTCGCCCCTTTTTCGACCGAGCCGCATGGATCAGATCGAGCAGGAGATCTCGTGCCCGTATGTCGGCCGCGGCGGCCTGAAGCTGCGGCACGCGCTGGATGAGTTCGGGCTGGACGTGACCGGGTGGCGGTGCGCGGACTTCGGGTGCAACATCGGGGGGTTCACGGACTGCCTGCTGCAGGCGGGGGCGTCGCATGTCTATGCGGTGGATACGTCGTACGGGACGCTGAATTACGGGCTGCGGACGAATCCGCGGGTGACCGTGATGGAGCGGAGCAACGCGATGCACATTCCGCCGCCTCCGCCGGATGACCGGTGCCGGCTGGTGACGATCGATCTCGGGTGGACGCCGCAGCGGCTGGCGATTCCTTCGGCGCTGAAGTGGCTTCGGGAGGGCGTTGAGGGGCACATCGTGTCGCTCATCAAGCCGCACTATGAGGCGGCGGCGGCGAACCGGAAGCACTTGCTGATGTCCGGGGTGTTGGATGAATCGATTGCCGAGGAGATCGTGCAGGAGGTGGCGGGGGCGCTGCCGGACCTGGGCGTCGAGGTGTGCGGGCTGACGCGGTCGCCGATTCAGGGTGGGGCGAAGGGGCGGCCGGCAGGGCACGGGAACGTTGAGTGGCTGGCGCATCTGCGGCCGGCGCGGTGAGGCGCTGCGGCGCTTTCGGGCGTTCGCGGGCGGCGAGTTCCGGATATGAGGTCCGAGAGGGCGCTGATGGCGGGGAAGGCGCGGTTTTTCCATTGACTCCGGCGGCGCGGGCTTCACCCTGAGGGGTGGAGGAGCGTGCGCCATGGGAAAGATGTGGACCCTCGCCGCGCTGGCGGTCTGCGCCGGGGCGGCGGGAACGGCGGCAGCGGCGGTGAACGTCACGACGGACGTCGGGACGATCGTGCAGAACACCTTCGACCCGGTCACGGCGAAGTGGACGATCGTGCTGCGCTCGACGTCATCGAGCCAGCCGACGACGTTCGACATCATCGCGACGACGAACGACCGGATCGCGTATGTGGGCGTCGAGGCGCACAACGTGGGGCAGGCGACGATTCTGAACCTGAAGGGGCTGAACGACCTGCCTCGGCTGCAGAGCGTGGACGTGATCGAGCGCGTGCAGCCGACGTCGAACGACGTGTGGGTGAATGAGCTGCGGACGATCGGGAATGTCGGATCGATCGCGGCGACGTCGATCGTGGATGCGCAGATCGGGCACAACCTGACGGGCACGGTGGAGCTGCTGGTGCGGGCGAACGGCGGTGAATCGTCGCTGATGAGCATGAATGTTGCGGGCGACGTGAAGGGCGACATCTACTGCCCGTTCGGATCGATCTTCAACCTGACGGTGGGGGGGAAGATCGGTGCGCCCGAGGATCCTTCGATCATCAAGGTGCGGAACCGGATCGAGAACCTGGTGGCGGGGGACATCTACGCGGACATCTCGACGGTGGATTACTTTCCGATGGGGTTCACGGGGCATCTCGAGGCGACGACGGCGAACGGTGGAACGGGCGTGTTCAGCGGGCGGCTGGTGACGAACACGTTTTTCTCGTCGCCGAATCCCGGGCTGTTCGTGGACGGCGTCTTTGATGCGGACGTGATCATCAACGGGTCGCTGAATGTTCCGGGGTCGCAGATCGTGATTCCGCCGGGAGGGCTGACCAGGCAGGTTTACATCAACGCCGGGAACACGGGCGGAGCGTGGAACCAGCCGTTCAAGGTGGGATTCGACGGCGATCCAGCACAACTCACGCTGTCCAACGCGAGTTACCCGACGCTCTCGAGTGAACTGGGCGGGGGCGCGGTGGGGAAGGCGCCGTTCAGGCTGCACTGGACGGATTGCTTCCCGGTGTACGGCGCGACGGCGCCGTCGTCGGGGGGAGAACTGGCAGCGCCGGTGCGTGCGCGGCACTACGGGCCGGTGACGTGGATGGCGGGGAGCGCGCCGATGATTGTGGAACAGAGACCGGAGGGATCGAGCGGGTCGTGGCAGGACATCTCGTCGCGATTTGACTTCGCCTCGGCGAACGACAGCCGCGATGTATTGATTTCAAAGCGGGCAGGCCTTGTGACGGGATTCGGCGCGGGGATGGAGTTCCGGCTGCGGCCGGTGCGGAATGGGCCGGGGGCGCTGCGATGCATGAATGTCACGGGCGCGCCGCTGGTCGCCAACACGGACGCGATGCACGTGGGGTATGAGTATTTCTTCGCGGTCGGTACGAACTGCGGCAACGATCTCGATGGCGACGGGACGGTGAGCAGCGCGGACCTGGCGATTCTGCTCGGGAGTTGGGGCGCGTGCGCGGGACCGTGCCCCGCAGACCTGAACAACGACTCGGTCGTGGGCGCATCGGACCTGGCGATGCTGCTGGGCGCATGGGGGCCGTGCTGAGCAAAGGGCGCGGCGTCAGGCGCGAGCGGGTGCGGGGGCCATCACGGTCTGGGCGCGATCCGGGCCGACGCCGATCATGGTGACGGGTGTCTGCGCGAAATCCTCGACGAGGGAGATATATCGCTGCGCAGCGTCGGGAAGTTCCTCGCGGCGCCGGACAGCGGTGATTTCCTGCGGGAAGCCGGGGAGCGTTTCGTAGACGGGCTCGACGGCGGCGAGATCGGCGGCGTCGGGGAGGAAGCGATCGGTCGCGCGGCCGTTCACGCGGTAGGCGACGCAGACCTTGAGGCTCTCGAAGCCGGCGAGGACATCGAGGAGGGTGAGGGCGATTTCGTCGCAGTCGTTGAGCATGACGGCGTAGCGCAGGGCGACGAGATCGAGCCAGCCGGTGCGGCGCGGGCGGCCGGTGGTGGTGCCGTATTCGCGACCGCGCTCGCGGATGCGGTCGCCGATGTTGTTCACCTGCTCGGTGGGCATGGGGCCGGCGCCGACGCGCGTGCAATAGGCCTTGGCGACGCCGACGATGCGGCCGATCCGCCGCGGCGGCACGCCGGAGCCGGCGCCGATCCCGAGGGCGCTGGTGCTGGAGGAGGTGACGAAGGGATAGGTGCCGTGATCGACGTCGAGGAGGGTGGCGTTGGCGCCTTCGAAGAGAAGGCGACGGCCTTCGGCGAGCATGTCGTGGAGGAGGTGAACGGAATCGACGATGCACGGGCGGAGGCGTTCACCGGCTTCGAGTGCGAGGCGGGTGAGGTCGGCGGGGTCGAAGACTGCGTCACCGCCGAACTCGGCGAGGGACTTGTTGTGGAGGGCGCAGGCAAGTTCAACCTTGTCGCGGAGGCGATCAGGGTGCAGAAGGTCGCCGATGCGGACGGCGGCGGCGCGCTGGACTTTTTCGGCGTAGGCAGGACCGATGCCGCGGCGGGTGGTGCCGATCGCTCGGCTGCCGATGCGGGCGGCAGCGGGGTCGGCGGCGAGGCGTGATTCGCGGGCGGCGTCCTCGGCCTGGTGGTAGGGCATGACGACGTGGGCGCGGCTGGAGACGCGGATGCCGGAGGGGTCCACGCCTTTCGACGCGAGAAGGGACATCTCCTCGATGAGTTTCCAGGGGTCCACGACGACGCCGTTGCCGATGACGGCGAGTTTGCCCTTGTGGAAGACGCCGGAGGGCACGAGGTGGAGCGCGTGGCGCTCACCGCCGATGACGACGGAGTGGCCCGCATTCGCGCCGCCGTTGTAGCGGACGACGGCGTCGTGCTCGGCGGCGAGGATATCGACGATCTTGCCCTTGCCTTCATCGCCCCACTGGAGGCCGACGACGGCGGAGCAGGGCGCGCTCCGGGCGCTCTCGCGGCGGGGGACCTGGGTGGGTCGGGTGGTCATCTGGCTGGTTTTTCCGGTTCCGGTGTGCGGGGTCGTGGAGCGAGGGCCGGTCCGATCATACAGCGTTGCAGGCGGCGCAGACCGCAGCGGGCCACGCGGCGAGGGAGGTTATGGTGAACTCCCGGCCGGGGAGCGCCGATGATGACGGAGCGCCTTCGCGCGCTTGGAGAGGCAGCCAATGGCCGAGGAAACAATTCGGATCATGTGCCCGAACCTGACGTGCCGCCGGGTGCTGGCGGTTCCGACCTCGGCGCGGGGGCGGACGGTTCGGTGTCGAGGCTGCGGGATCAACATCCGCGTTCCTTCGAAGACGGAGACGGTGAAGGCGCCGCCGCCGCCGGAGCCGGCCGCGGAGGAAGCGCCCGCAGGGCCCGGCGCCGGAAAGGCGCCGCCGAAGTTGAAGAAGAGCGCATGATCGCGAAGTGCGCGCCATTGCGCCGCACAGAGCCAGTCAACGCCGACTCAGTTCTTGTCTTCGTCGAGGTCGATATCGAACTCGAAGACGCTGCTGTCATCGGCGCCTGAGGCGCGGGAGAGCAGGTCGGCGATATCGGCCTCGCTGTCGTCGGGATCCGGCCGTGAGGGAGGCGCGGAGGCGCTCTGAGCGCGGCTGGTGTTGAGCACGCTCGTGGGGGCTCTCGCGCCTGGCGGGGGCCCGGTGGGGGGATCGAGCAGTGGGGGCTCGACGTGGGCGGGTTCGCCATTGATCTGGACGGCGAAGGTGACCTTGCCGAGCGCCAGGTGGTCGCCCGCGGCCAGACCTGCTTCGCGCTCGATGCGCTCGCCGTTGATGAAGGTGCCGTTGCTGGAGCCCAGATCGCGGACGAAGACGCCGCCATCGGGGGTGGTGCGGATTTCGCAATGCGTGCGCGATATGGTTGGGAGCGGGGCCTGCACGTCGCAGCCCTCGCCTCGGCCGATCACGCAGCGCCCGCCCTTGATGCGGATATCCCGGCGTCCGCCGTCGTCCTTGAAATACACGAGCACGAGGTCCACGGTGTCTACGTCCCCAGTTCGGCTTCTGATCACTGTCCGCACCGCCGGGGCGGCGGTTCCACTGCCCGCGAAGGGTTCTCGGACCCGTGAATGGGGGTCGCGCAACCCGGGGCGCACAGCGCCATGATCCAGCGTATCCCGATCGCAGTGGGCGGGCAACACTCGGATTCAGCGAAGCCGCTGGCGGACCTGCGCAGCGGGGGAGCGGCGCCGGCGCCGAGATCGCTGTATCTGCACGTGCCGTTCTGCTTTCACAAGTGCCACTACTGCGATTTCTACAGCATCGTGGATTCGCAGGATCGGCAGGGAGAGTTCACGCAGGCGCTGATCATGGAGGTGAGGGCGCTGGGCGCGGCGGCGCGGCGAGGCGGGGAGGAGCGCGCAGCGCTGGACACGATCTTTGTCGGTGGAGGAACGCCGAGTCTGCTCGCGGTGGACCACTGGCGCGGGCTGCTGGGCGCGCTCGATGCGGAGTTTGATCTTGCGCCGATCAGGGCGGGGGGCGGCGAGTTTACGGTCGAGTGCAATCCGGAGACGGTGTCGAAGGAGCTCATGGAAATGCTCGCGGCGGGCGGTGTGAACCGTGTGAGCGTCGGGGCGCAGTCGTTTGAGGCGGCGCACTTGAAGACGCTGGAGCGGTGGCACGACCCGGCGAACGTGCAGAGGGCGCTGGCGCTCGCGGACGAAGCGGGGATCGAACGGCAGTCGATCGACCTGATCTTCGCGATTCCGGGGCAGACAATGGATGACTGGGCGCGAGATGTGCATCGAGCGCTGGCGCTCGATCCGGGCGTGGAGCATGTGAGCGCGTATTCGCTGACCTACGAGCCGAACACCGCGATGACGAAGCGGATGCTGCGTGGCGAGTTCGCGCCGGCGCCGGAGGACCTCGAGGCGGAGATGCAGGAATACACCGCGCGCACGCTGGCCGACGCCGGACTCGAACGGTACGAGGTGAGCAACTTCGCGCGGGGCGAGGGGGCGCGCTCGCGGCACAACCTGGCGTACTGGCGATGCGAACCGTGGCTGGCGGCGGGGCCTTCGGCCTCAGCGCACATCGTTGTGGATGAGCGGACGGGCGCCGGGCACAGATGGAAGAACTCGCCGCGGCTGACGGAATGGATGGAGGGCGTGCAGGCTTCCGGGGGGTTCAGCCCGATCGTGGACCATGAGCCGCCGGACGCCGCGCGGGCGCTGCGCGAGCGCATCATGATGGGAGTTCGAATCGCCGAAGGGCTGGGCGAGTCTGCGCTGCTGGAGCGGGCCGCGGCGCTCGGCGCCGCGGAAGCGCTGATGCGCGAGGCGGAGAAGCAGGTCGAAAAAGGGCTGCTCGAAACGAAGAGCGGCCGGTGGTTGCTCACGGACAGGGGCTTCCTGTTCGCGGATGGGGTCGCGTCGGCGCTGATGGCGACGATCGGCGGCTGAACGCTCGCGCCCGTCGGCGATCAATCACCATTGGGGCTGATTCCGATACGCTCCGCGCACCAATCCGCCCATTCGCCGAGCATGTGCGCCGAGTGCGCGGGTTCGCGGAAGCCGTGGGGTTCGCGCGGATAGGCGAGGAACTTCACTTCACAGCCGGTATCCGCCAGCGCGCGATAGAGGATGGCGCCCTGGCTGAAGGGCACGCGGTCGTCGTTGCGCCCGTGGATGATGAGCGTCGGAGTTGTGACGTTGTGGAGGCTGCGCAGGGGATTGGCGCGATCGAAGTTGGCCCACTGCATCCACGGATTGCCCTTGAACTCCCATTCCGCGGCGGCGCCGTGGTTGATATCGGAAAGCGCATACTGGCTGATGGTGTCGATGACGCCCGCGCCGACGACGGCGGCTTTGTATCGCGGCGTGTGGCCGATGGTCCAGGCGGTGAGGTACCCGCCCCACGACCAGCCGCAGGAGGCCAGGCGCTCCGGGTCAGCCTCGCCCGTGCGTACGAGGTGGTCCACGCCGCTCTCGATATCCATGAACTCGATCTCGCCGAGACGCCCGCGGTTGGCGGCGTAGAAATCGCGCCCGTAGCCGAGTCCGCCGCGGTAGTTGGGCATGAGGACGTTGAAGCCGCGGGAGGCGAAGAACTGGGCCCAGGAACTCCATCGCTCGGTGGAGACGCCATCCGGACCACCGTGGGGGAGGACCATGAGGGGCGCAGGGGAGCCGACATCGGTCCGCGGCGTGCGCACGAGGACGCCTTCGATCTCGGCGCCTTCGGGGCAGGTCCAGCGGACGACCGAGCCCTGGCCGAGTGTCCAGTCCGAGGTCTGGGGATTGAGCCGAGTGATCACGCGGGCGCGGCGCGGGGCGGAATCGAGAGAGATGATCGAGGGATCGGCGGGCTCATCGATGGTGGAGGCGAGGAACGCAAGGTGCGAGCCGGCGCGGTCGGCGCTGAGTTCGCTCAAGATGATGCGGCCGGGGTCGCCGAGTTCCTGCACAGCGCGGCCGGAGTCTCCGATGCGGTAGAGCATGGAGCGCGTGCGCTCGGTGGAATGGGCGATGATCGACTTGGAATCGCCCGACCAGGCGAAGCCGCCGAGCGTTGGATCGAGGCCGGAGGCGGCGTTGTAGGTGACGCCGCGGCCGACTTCATGAACCATGAGCGCGTTGAGGAGGCTGAGCGTCTCCACACCGGTCATCCACGCGATGCGGCGGCCATCGGGCGACCAGTGGACGCCATCGGCGGCGCGGGGGCGCTGCTCGACCTGGAATGCGACGGCGCCGGTCCCGGCGTCGATGATCTCGACGGTGCGGAGGCTGAAGGCGTAATACGGATCGGCGGACTGCGTGGAGAGGACCGCGAACTGCCGGCCATCGGGCGACCAATCGAACTCCGCGACGTGGCGATCCCACGTGGTGACCTGGCGCGGCTCTCCGCCGGCGCGCGGGACGACCCAGAGGTGTGACGATCGCCACTGCCTGTCGTGGTCCACGGCGCCGCCGGTCCGCCAATCCCACTCGTTCTCGTCATCGGTCTTAGGCGACGGGGCGAGGAAGGCGAACGAAGCGCCATCGGGCGACCACGCGAACGATTCCGGCTCAAGATCGCCGGTGCTCACGGGCGCGGCCTCACCGCCGGTCATGGGAAGGACGTGGATCTTGGAATCGCCGTCGTGCTCGCGCAGGAATGCGATGGCGGCGCCATCGGGCGACCAGCGGGGGGAGGAGGCCTTCTCGTCGCCAAAGGTGATCTGCCGCGGCCCGTCGGCGCCGGCGACATCGGCGAGGAAGAGCTGGCGATCGGTCTTCCAGCCGGCGTCGGGATCCTTGTCGGAGGGCTTGGCCTCGTCATCGAAGGTGCGCGTGGTGAGGGCGTAGACGATGATCCGGCCATCGGGGGAGAGGCGGACATCTGAGGCCGAGGCCATCGCGGCGATATCGCGGGAGGTGGGGGCGGAGGCGGCCCGTGCCTTGGAACCGGCGGGGCCGAGGGAAGCCGCCACGAGGACGATGGAGGCGAGGGTTGCTGCGAATCGGTGCAGTGTGCGCACGGGTGCGGGCTCCTCTGTTTCATTTTGATGACAGGGCGGTCGCATCGAGGATACGGGCAACGGGCGGTTCGGTTGCCGGCGCGGGTTCCGAGGGGGGCAGGTCGCATGGCGGCCGTGCGCCGGGCCCGTCATACTCGACCGTACCTGGAGCCTCGCATGCCTGAAGGAAACACACTCATCTTCGCCGCGGCTTTTGCCGCGTATACGCTCGCCATCGTGGCCGTGGGGATCTATTCGGCCCGGTTTGCCCGGCGGAGCGACGAGGACTACTTCCTGGCCGGGCGGTCGCTGGGGCCGTGGATGGCGGCGCTGTCGGCGTCCGCGGCTTCGGAATCGGGGTGGGTGACGCTGGGGCTCGTTGGGGTGGCGTTTTCGAGCGGCGTGCAGGCGTATTGGATCATTCCGGGGTGCCTGCTGGGGTACCTGTTCAACTGGTTCGTGCTCGCGGCGCCGCTGCGGCGGAAAGCCGCGGCGCTGGGGGCGGTGACGCTGCCGGATTTCTTTGCGTTCGCGTTCCGTGAGAAGGCGCCTGTGGTGCGGGCGCTGAGCGTGCTGGTGATCTTCGTTTCGATGCTGCTCTATGTCGCGGCGCAGTTTGCCGCGGCGGGGAAGGCGTTCGCGGCGGCGTTTCCCGGGGATGTGCCCTACTGGGTGGGCGTGCTTATCGGCGGGGGCGTGGTGCTGGCGTACAGCGTGGTGGGAGGGTTCCGGGCGGCGTGCTGGACGGAACTGCTGCAGGCGCTGCTCATGGTGGGGGCGCTGGTCGGGTTTCCGCTGTTCATCATGGGGACGGTCGGGGGCTATGGGTTCGTGCTGGATGAACTCGGCCAGGTGGGTGACGGGGCGCTGACTCGATGGATTCCGGAGTTCAACGGCTCGCTGGCGCTCTTCGGGTTCCTGCTCGGGTCGAACGCGCTGGGGATCAACTTCGGGTATCCGGGGCAGCCACACGTGCTCGTACGGTTCATGGCGCTGCGCGATGAGCGCGAGGCGCGGGTTGGCGGTGTGATTTCGGGCGTGTGGCTGCTGCTCGTCCTGTGGGGCGCGGTGACGGTGGGGCTGCTGACGCGGGCGATGGCGGAATCGGGCGCGGAATCAGCTGCGTGGGCGACCGGGGCGCTTGCGGACATCGAGGGGGCGAAGGAGACGATGCTCATCCGGGCCGCGGCGAACATGCTGCCGGGGCTGCTGGGCGGCGCGGTGCTCGCGGCGGTGCTGGCGGCGATCTGCTCCACGGCGTCGAGCCAGCTGGTGGTGGCGGCATCGGCCGCGGCGACGGATCTCTATGCGCGCATCTTCAAGCGCCGGCCAAGCGGCGAGCACATGCTGGTGAACCGGTTGTGCGTGCTGGGGCTGGGGATCGGGTCTGTGCTCATGGTCATCGATGCGGAGGTCAACGTGTACAAGTACGTGCTGACCTATGGATGGGCGGGGCTCGGGGCGGGCTTCGGTCCGCAGGTGATTCTGCTCACGCTGTGGCGGCGGGCGACGTGGGCGGGCTGCGTGGTGGGCATGGCGACGGGGTTCGGCGTCGCGATGATCTGGCCGCACGTGTATGGCGGGGGCGCAACGGGCGTGGAGGTGTACAACCTGCCGCTGGCGTTTGTGTGCGCGCTGGTCGTCAACGTGGTCGTGAGCCTGGCAACAGGAGGGCGGCGGCAGGATGGAGAGCCCGCGGTCTGAGCGCCCGTTGGGGGCGGTGGGGGGCGGTCTTCGCCGCGCTGTCGCGGGCGGAAGCGTCGGCTATACTCCCGCCCCTCCTCCGGAAGGGGCAGGATTGGGCGGTTAGCTCAGTTGGCTAGAGCGTTCGCTTGACGTGCGAGAGGTCACAGGTTCGAGTCCTGTACCGCCCACTTTTCCGCGGCTGCCATGCCTGATCACGATCGGCGCGCGGCGGTCGCCCGCGAACTTCGAGGTGGACCCATGCTCGGAAGCGATGCGCACGGCGTCTGCAGGAGGCGTTTCGTCACCGTCGCAGCGGTGGGAATGGCGATTGCCGCCGCGGGTGTGGGTGGTGGTTGCGCCAGCCCTGGGAGCGAATCACCCTATGGATCGCTTGCCGGAAATCAGCGCTATCCATACGACGACGTGAAGCGCCGTCTGAAGTCGCTGCAGAAGGGCGCGACGAAGGCGCAGGTGTACATCGCGCTCGGCGCCCCGGCGAAGATCGAAGGCAGCGATTGGCTGTACCTGCCCGAGCGCTCGGGACTCATCTTCCCCGCAGAGGCTCTGAAAGTGCGCTTCGAATACGGCAGGTATGTGTCGCACTCGTTCCAGCCGATTGTGCTCGGCGAGCGCCTGGGTTCCTGAACGCGCTTCGAACCCGGCGAGCGGATCTACGGGCACGGGCCCCACGAAGCGAGCAGCTGCCCGAGGTCGGAGGAGTTCACCTGATCGTCTCCGGTGATGTCCCACGGGCAATCGCCCGGCGGACAAGGCCCCCACGAGGCGAGCAACTGACCGAGATCGGAGGAGTTGACCTGCCCGTCGCCCGTAATGTCCCACGGGCAGGGCGTGGATTCGAGAATGGTGTACTCCGGCCCGGCGAGGTCACCGTTTCCGGCGCCGACGCCGCCGAGCGGCATGCCGATGGCGGTCAGGATGGTGTCGTTGTCGATGAGCGAGAGCCCGAGCGTGCCCGGGCCGGGCGCGGCGGTTGCCGTCACTTCGTACACCGCCGCCCCGCCACCCCGGAAGACGGTGACTGAGTCAATGGTTGAATCGCCGGAGAGCGTGCCCGTCAGGGCAAAGTCGTCAACATCCACGCCTCCGACGTCGAGAGAGAACGTGACTTCGAATCGCACCTCCGGGCCCTCGGTCGGGTCGCCGTCAAGGAGCGAAATGGAGTCGGCGAAGGGCGCTTCGGGCGTGAGAGGGTCGGCGAAGTCGTAGCCGATGACGTCGAGCGCGCGGGTGTCCTGCTCCGTCATGAAGTCGGGCCAGAAGGTCTCGCCCCGCGCCAGCGCAGGATCCATGAGGAAGAAGCCGGGATTCGCGTTGCGGAAATGCGATGCGCCGTGGGGCGAGCCGTCCGACATGCGCTCCTGCCAGAAGACGATGTCGGTGTCCTGATCGTCGTCCGGATCGTTGAAGCCGAGGATGCGCGGAAGGGTGGTGAACTCTTGAAGCGTCTCGGGGTTCTCGATTGTCCTCCGAAAGCGGAACAGGTCGAGCGCCGCCGGCGGGACGAGGGTCGACCGCACACCCGACGTGAAACCGAGGGTATGCACCACTTCGTGCGCGATTACGGACTGGAAGCACGTATCGTTGTCGCTGACGCCGTCGGAAGGATCAAAGTCCCAGTTGAAGGCGATGTTGTTCGTGAAGCGGATAAGCGACGCCTGGCCCGCAAAGGCATCGTCAGTTGACATGGCGATGAGGTTCGCGCGCGTGATGGAAGCCGTCGCCTGATCGGAGATGTCCGCGGCGCTGTTCAAGCGGACGGGCAGGGTCGCTGTCGTGGGCAGGAAGTCAAGAATGACATCATCCGAGTCGCGGCTGGCGAGGAGCGCGTCCCTGATCTCGGGATAGTCGCCGATGAAGACGGATTGCGAAGTCTGCCCGAGGATGTTGGGGCCGAGATCGGTGAACTCGACCACCATGACGATCGGCGTCGGCAGTGGGGTTCCCGCGAAGTGGTTTTCAAGGTAAGCCTCCACGGCGGCGAGCGCTTCCGGAGCGCCCGTCGGGGGCGCTCCCTCGACGTTGAAGACGATGTCGAACGTGGGGGCGGCGCGCCCGGCAGCCGGCTGCGGCGGCGCGACATCATGGGCGAGCGCCGCCCGATCCGCCTTGGCCTGCACGATCATCCGCTCGAACTCCTCCCGCGTCATCGGGAAGGCCGGAGTGGCGCAGACAAGCCGCCATTCCCGGAACGCCCTCCAGTGATGCTCTCGTCCCTCGCGGACGACCGTCACCGACTCCTCCGGACTCTCCTCGATGAGCACGTGCTGGGTGGAGGGCAGCGTCTGGCCGGTCACGTGCGAGGCAAGCACTGCGATCGCCGGCAGCGGCAGGAGACAACGGAGCAGGGTTCTTTGCATGGAGGCGCTCTCTGAGCCGCGCCGTGGGCTACCGCGCGGGCTCCCGAGGATACACCGGCGCCATCCCCTCAGGCCAGAGAGATTCCTGTGAAGACTGGCCCTTGGTGTCCCGCTCGAGGACCACGATGTCCGCCCGGACGTATGACATGTAGACCTCTTCCGCGGCATTCCGCCAGCCCGCCCCGACCAACGCCTTGGTCGCCGTGCCGGCGCCGGACGCCGAAGGGCCGGATCTGACCTGGTTCACCAGCTCCCGCCAGCCCTGGTCGCGAGCGCGCACGACGAGGATGGCGCTGATGGAAGGCCCGATAGTCCCGATGGCGCCATCGCCGTCCGCCACCCGCTGGTCGAGCGCCTCGCCGAAGCGATAGAGCAGTGGAAACCAGGCATGGGCCCAGGACGAACCGGCCTCGTGAACGACGAGCGTGCGATCCGGCCCATGCTGCCCGACGAGTTGAATGAGGCGATCCCCAGGTCCGTGCGAGAACGCGCTCCCATGGCGGATGAGCTGCACAGCGCCGTAGAGGTTGGCCGCGAGGAGAATGCCCGCGGCAATCGTCGCCACGCGCGGCGCGAGCCTGCCGCGGGCCGCGAGGGCGGAGCCCAGCAGGAGGGCGATTCCAGGCGCCATCCAGAGGTTGTAGGAGGGCGCGAGGATCGGGACGGACCGCATGATGAACGCGCCGAGGAGCACCGCGGCGCCGCCGGCCAGCAGCGCGGTCACGAGCCCCGCCGCCGCGCGCCCGCCGCGGACGCGCGGCGCGAGCGCCGCAATGGCCAGGGCCCCGAAGGAAGCCGCGGCAAGCGCGACGACCGGCAGACTGAGGGCCATCGAGGCGTGAGCGCACAGGCGGTAGAGAAACCGGGCGAGTTGTTCCCGGATGGGTTCGGGCGCTCCAGCGGCCGCGGCATCCTTCGTGCGTTCGAGAGCGAAGAGGACGAACGGGATGATTCCGAGGCTGCAGACGGCGGTCGCCGCGCCGGCGAGAAGGGTTCTACCGACCCCGCGGCGCCGCAGGAGCGCGACGAACAAAGCGCCGCAGAGCACGGCGCCGGTGAGCACGGCGCCGAAGAAGTGCGTGTACACCGCGGCGAGGCAGGATGCGGCGAGCGCGATGAGCCAGCGGCCTTCACGCTCCGGTGGGGCGAGGGAGAATCGAACGAGAGACGCGAACGCGCACGCCGCAAACAGGATGAGCAGGGGGTAGGCCCTGATCTCGACGCCAAAGATGATGACGTTGGCGGAGAGCGCCAGCAGGAGGCCTGTCACCAGCGCGGCGACCCTCCCGAACGCGCGCAGCGCAACCGCAGAGGTGACGAAGACTGCCATGGCCACCGCGACCGCACCGAACCACCGCATCGATGTCTCGGTTAGCCCAAAGACCTTCGACCACATCCATCCCAGCCAGTAACCCAGCGGCGGCATGCGGTCGGGCGGCACACCGAACCGGTGCGGATCCCTGCCCGCGAGCCATGCCGCGGCTTCGGCGGGCGGCAGGGTGAGGCCGCTGAGTTGGGTGGTTTCGTCAATCCAGATGGACTGGTAAGGGAGAAAGAGACCGGCGAGCACGAGAAACACGACGGCGCAAAGCAGGGGAATGAGCAGCGCACCGCCGCCATGCTGCCCTCGGCCCCCGGCAGGCTCAGCGGCTCGCTCCGCGCCTGGATGGACCACCGCGTCGGTCAACCGGCCCACCTTCCTCGCGCGAACTCGAAGGCGAAGAAGCACTGAAGGATGAGCCCTCCCACCGCAAGAGCCCAGGTGACGACAGGCGCGCGGCGCAGCCACCAGGCGCCCAGCGCAAGACAGGGCGCGGCGACGACCTCGAAGCGAGCGATGGATGTCGCTCTCGCGCCCATGCCGGGAAGGTAGCCGAGAAGGAAGATCGTGATCGGCAGCAGAAACACCAATCGCGGGAACGGGCCGGGGCGGGCGAGCCCAATGAGTCCGACCGCGAGCATCCCCCACGCGAAGGCGAGATTCCAAGCGCCGGGTGAAAACAGGCGATTGAAAGGCGCCGGTGCGCGGCGATAGAGGGGGCTGACGGTGGATGCGGAGTGTGCCGCCTCTGCGGCCGAAGCCGCGGGGGACGTGACGGCCGGTGAGCCATCCCACTTCGCCTGTGCTGCGAAGTACGCGTCGAAGCGCTCGTAGCGCACAATCAGGAATGATTGATAGGCCAGGATGCCCACGATGGACACCGCGCCGAGCGCCACCAGCCGCGGGGCCTGCGCGAGCGGCCGGGGCCGGGCGGCGGCCCGGACCTCAAGCAGCCAGACGACGAGCGCCAGGGCCGCGCCGGTTGGTCGAACGGCGGTGGCAACCCCCGCGACACCGGCCGCGAGCCAGGCCCGGCGCTGATCGCTCAGCCACAGGGCCGCCCCAGTGCACAGCAGGAGCAGTCCCTCCGAATAGGCCGCGCTCAGGAACATCGCGGGCGGGTAACAGGCAAGCAGCGTCGCCGTGGCAAAAGCGCTCCGCGCGCCCATGCGCCCGCGGGCCCAGAGAAACACAAAGGCGAGGCCCGCGATCGCGCTCACGTTGGCGACGAGGAGCAGCGCCGCCTCCCCACCAAGGATGAACGCCAGCGGTCGCGCCACGAGGGGATAGAGCGGAAAGAACGCGACGAGCCACGGAACCGGGGGGCCTTCCGGATACCCGCCCTGAAGGATCGTCAGGTAGTGGAGCCCGTCCCATGCAACCATCGGGGCGTTGCCCGCGAAGCGGGTGAGGGCCTCGGGCGGCGCCGTGGCGAATGACACGGCCCCGACACCGAAGACGACGATCCGAATCAGCGCAAAGACAATCAGCGCAACGATGAGCGATGGCCGCCGCTCGGTCTCCGCCTGCCATCGCGGCCGGTTCGTGCCTTCGTCCATGCGCGGGACGATTCTATTCGAAATGCAGTTCGCCGCCCTCTCGCGGGCGCGGCTCATACACCAGCCACGCATCGACCCTCGCCGAGAACTGATAGTTCCTCCGGATCGCCTCGGACACTTCCGGGCCGAAGTGCATCGTGTCGTACCAGTCGCGCTCAGCCTCGTCGTCGATGCGTCTCACGAGCACAACGGCGTCGAACTCCTTCTCGTCAAGCCGTTCGACCAGCGAGGCAATCCACTCCGGGTGGTCCTTGCCCGTGCGCAGCAGCATGAAGGGATCGAGCACCACCGGCTTGGCGCCCATCGAAACAGGAATGAACGGGTCCTCCGACAGGATGTGCGCATCAGCCGGAAGCGCGCCCTCCATCGGCCGCGGATTCCTCCAGGTGGAGCGGTCGCCGCGCATCATGTCGCGCGCCGCGCCCATCGTCCGGTCACCCAGCGAGCGGCCGAATGCGAACGGCGCGGCCCAGAGCACGAGCCCCGCCAGCGCCACCTGCAACGGCGCCATGGCCCGGCGGGGTTCTTCAACCCGCGCCCACAGGTCGCCGGCCA
This sequence comes from uncultured Phycisphaeraceae bacterium, assembly GCA_964529265.1. GTDB lineage: Bacteria > Planctomycetota > Phycisphaerae > Phycisphaerales > UBA1924 > CAZGVW01. Next base: position 84,228 of record CAZGVW010000190.1, on the reverse strand, counting down.
GGATCATCGTCAGCGCGATGACATCGATCAGGTGGTTGTCGTTCGCGCCCCGGTCCGCGTAGATCACGACCAGCAGCCCGGCCGCGAAGACCATCGCCACGTGATAGATGCTCACGCTTCGCTGCCGCGCCGCCACGAGGGCGCCGATGCCCGCCGGCAGCAGCAGCGCCCATGCGAGCGGCGCCTTCTCGAAAAGATGCCAGAGAATCCGCACGGGCGAGATGATCAGCGCCTCGGCGCCCGTCATCCCGGAGGTCGAGAGCCCGAACAGATTCTGAAACATCCGACCGCCGCTCGCAAAATGAAACGCCGCCAGCCCTCCGGCCGTGAAAAGGGCGCACGAGACGCAGAAGAGAATGAGCCGCCGCCTGTCGCAGACCAGCAACCACACGCCGATGGCCGCCGGCGCCCAGAGCGCGCTGAACTTGCTCAGAAACGCAAGGGCGCACAACCCCGCGGCAGCCAGCGTCGCGGCCCGTCCCTCGCGGCGGTCAATCAGCATGAGCGCAAACAGCGACAACGCCACCGGCAGCGCATCGTTGCGGATCGAGAGCCCGATGAGAATCGCGGCGTTCGTCGGGATGATGCACGCCGTGAGCGCCGCGGCAAGCCCCATCGGCGCGCGGCGCATCCGCAGTGCGGCAAACGCGGCGCCGAGCATCATCGCAAACGAGGCGTACCCGAGCAGCTTCCCTGAAAGGAGAAACTCGCCCGTGGCCTGGGCGATCCCCGCGTGCAGCAGGATCGGAACCGGCATGAACCGCGTGCCGCCGTACGAGGCGCCATCGAACAGCGGTGGGTACAGCGTCCCATCGGCCGCGTGCATCGCGAGGGCCATCCACGCCCCGGACACGTGGCTGATCTCAAAGCGATCCGCGGCGTGCCACGCCGCCAGGATCCCCCAGGAGCCCAGGAGCCCCGCCGCCAAGGCCCACAGAAGCGCCAGAACGCCGACGCTGAGCCCCCGGCCCTCCCGCCCACCAGTCGCGGGCGCAGGCCAATCGAACGGCTCAGCCGAGCCCGGGCCTTGGACCGGGCGGGTGCGGGGGGCCTCGAGCGTCTGTGGCGTCATGGAGCCTCCTGCGTCCGGTCGATAGGGTCAGGAATGCCGCGGGATCGCCGGGTGGACCGTGCGGCCGCGGTCAAGATCGGCCGGGAGGGGTCTGTGAATCAGGTTCATGAACAAGAGGCGCGAAGCGGACGGGTCGAGGCCCCTGATAACGGGTCCGCGGACTCCGCGGCCGCGCCGGTGATCGATGTCAGCGTCGTCGCGCCCACATATCGGGAGGCCCTCAACCTGCCCCGGTTGATCCCGGCCGTAAGCGCCGCCCTGCAGAAGGCCGGGCTCTCCCACGAGATCATCATCGTCGATGACGATTCCCGCGACGGGAGCGTGGAGGCCGTCGAGTCGCTCGCCCGCGAGTACCCCGTGCGCATCGTGGTTCGCGTGGGCGAACGTGGTCTCGCCACCGCGGTGGTCCGCGGTTTCGAAGAAGCCCGCGGCGAGGTCCTGGCGTGCATGGATGCGGATCTCTCCCACCCGCCTGAGGCCCTGCCCGCCATGGTGCGCGCCATCCTTGACGAGCGCGCCGATTTCGTCATCGGCAGCCGCTACGTCAAAGGCGGGTCCACCGACGCCGAGTGGGGCCTGTTCCGGGCGCTCAACTCGCGCGTCGCGACGATGCTGGCGCGCCCGATCACCAGTGTGAAGGATCCGATGTCCGGTTACTTCTGCCTGCGACGAAGCCGGTTCAGGGGCGCCGATGCGATCGACGTCGTCGGCTACAAGATCGCGCTCGAACTCCTCGTGAAGACCAGGGCGCAGCGCGTGCTGGAGGTCCCCATCGCCTTCCGCGATCGCGAACTCGGGATGAGCAAGCTGAGCCTGAAGCAGCAACTCCTCTACATCCGGCATGTGGGCAAACTGATCAGGCACAAGTGGTTTCGGAAGAAGACCTGACGGCCGCGCCCCATGAGGCCGCCGCGCCGATGCTCGCCGCGCGGCGCTCCACTTCGTACGATGCGCGCATGTCCGCGACGCTCGACCTGAACCGCGCCCTCGACGTCGCCCGCCGCGCCGTTGCCGCCGCCGGCGAGGCCGCGATGCGCCATTTCCAACAAGGCGTCGAAGTCGAAACGAAAGGCGACGGCTCGCCCGTCACCCGCGCCGATCGCGAGGCCGAAGCCGCGATCCTCCGCCTCATCCGCGACGCGTTTCCCGAGCACTCCATCCTCACGGAGGAGTCCGGCGCCCACGACGGCCGCCCGGAGTTCCGGTGGATCATCGACCCGCTCGACGGCACCCAGCGCTTCACCCGCGGCTACGAGACCTGGGGCCCCCTCATCGCCCTGGAGCACCGCAGCCAGGTCGTCGTGGGCGCCATGGGCCTGCCGGTGCGGGGAGAGGCCGTCTGGGCGGCCCGCGGGTTGGGCTGCTTCATCGATGGCGAGCGTGGCCACGTTTCGAGCCTCGCCGATTGGGCGAAGGCCACGATCAGCCTCGGCGCCATGGGGCGGATTCTGGCGTCCGGCGCCGGCGACGGCGCGGCCGAACTGGTCCGCACGGCCGTGTATGGCGTCGGCGGCGCCGATCTTGCCGGCATCGTTCCGGTGCTCCGGGGACAGGCGGAGGCCTGGATCGAATACGGCGTCAAGGTGTGGGACATCGCCCCCATGAAGGTGATGGTGGAGGAGGCCGGGGGCCGGTTCACCGACTTTTCGGGGGAAGCGACCATCGAATCTGGCTGCGCGATCGCCACCAACGGGCGCCTGCACAGCCACGTCCTGAACGCCCTCCGCGGCGGCGGGCACGCCGGCTGATTCGACATCGACACGGCTTGGCGCGCCGGAATTCGCCCGGAACGGCGATTCTCCTTCTGGCCCGGCGCGTCGTGCGATGCGGGCGGCCACACACCACGGTCAGCCTCGACCACCCCCGACACAAGGAGCCCCGATCATGCATCATCACACGAAGTCACTGCGCGCCGGAGCAGCCGCCATCGCCCTCGCGGCCGCCTCGACCTCGGCGAGCGCCGTTCATACCGTCTCCGGCCACATCGTGTGCGACAACTTCTACCAGGTGTACTCAGGGACGACATCGGTCTGGTTCGAGGGTGGCGGCGGCGGATTCTGTCCGCTGGGCGTTTCTCCTGCGCCGGCCGTTCACACCGCCGTGATCAATGGCCCGCTGACGCCCCAGTCGCTTCACCTGTCCATCCCGGATCTCCACCACTACATCTACATCGTCGCCTGGAGCGACGACGGCGTGCAGCAGGGCCTGCTCCTCGACCTGAACATCAACGGCGAGCGAGTGACGTCGAACAGCCCGTGCTGGGAAGTGTTTGCGACCGGCGACAACCGAGACGTCGCGGTGCAAGCCCCGACGATGAACGAGGTGTTCGCGCAGATCGGCGCGGCGGAGTCGGCAAGCGGCGGCCTCGGCAGCAGCGTCGGCTGGGTGCGCGTGACGACCGGCGGCTGCAACAACGGAACGTTTCCCCCGCTGAATCCCTGGGGATCGCTCGCGCCGATCTCTCCGGGCTTGTCGTGGATCTGGTACAACAGCGGCCAGCAGGCCGGGCCCGATGCGCCGTTCTACCCCGGTTTCGATCACCGCGAGTACCTGATTTTCCGGCATCCGATCCCGCGCGGGAACCCGTGCCCGGGCGATCTCAACGGCGATGGTGTCGTCAACGCCACTGACATGGCGCTCCTGCTCGGCTCGTGGGGGCCCTGCTGAGCGAATCGCGATGGAAAAACGCTTGGTTCGCGGCGGCGCGGCCGATGGCCGCGCCGCTGTTGCGCGCGCTGCTGCACATGGCCCCTGGCGCCGCGATTTTCTCCGCCAACTGAGAGAAACGCCGCCTTCGCAGCAGAGTCCCTGTGGAGGCTGGAACTCGGCCTCCCGCGGAGGGCGCCTCCCGCCGCGGAGCCCAATCTCCAAGCGATAGGAGAACACCCATGTTCAGCGCAAGAACGAAATCGGTGCTCCTCGCTGCGATCGCGGCGACGTGTTGTTCCGCGGCGGCGAAGGCGCAGGTCCTGTTCGACCGGAAGATCGACGCGGTGGCCGTTGTCCCGGCGGAAGGTGGTCCTCGCGGACTCCTTGTCTATCAGGTCATCCTGATGTGGCACGTCGAGGTGGGACAAACGACCTCAACGCTGCCACTGGCCACGGAAGCGGTGCTGATGGTGAACGGCGTGCAGCGCAGCGCCGTGTCCCTCGGCGTCGCCATCAACGGAGGCACGTCCGTGTGCGGCGATTTCGCCGGGTGCCAGGGATCCTGCGGATCGTGGTCCGCAGGCGCCGTGGGAGGCACGCTCCTGTGCGTCACGGAAGGACCATGCATCCCGGATTGTCAGTCGTGTCACTGCCAGACGCCGCCCATCCAGACGCCATTCCCGCCCGAGCCATTCGATCCCGGCGATGAGATCACCGTGATCCTGCGCCCCGCGCCTGGCGGATTGCCTGAGCAGAACCCCGCGCCCGATGTCCGCACCGTGGTCCTCGAAGACGGCAAGCCCGTCTTCTGGGATCGCCGCATCGATTCCGTCGAACTCGTGCCGACACCCGGCGGCGGGCCTGATCAGTTCGATGTCAAGGTGATGTGGGGTTTCGGCGGCAACTTCGGTCGCCAGGACGTGAACCTGACCCCAATCATCGAGGTGCTCGTGAACGGCCAATTGGCCGGCTTCGTCAACCCGTGCGGAAACTGGCTCGTCGCGCCGGGCGGCAACAGCGGCTGCCTGGCGTGCGATGGCTCCGATTGCGGCATCCCGAGCGGACCCTGCTCCAACATCGAGATGCGATGCGGACTGATCGAAAACAACCAGGGCCAGGCCTTCTGCGGCTGCCGTTCTACGAGCGCGCCGAACACAATTCCCGGTGTAATCCTCCGTCCCCTCCAGGACCGAATCATCGTCAGGCTGCGGCCCGCGCCCGGCGGCCTGCCGACCCTGCCCGGCTTTGAGGATGACGACGAAGAGGAACTTCCCCAGGGTTGCGCCGCCGACTTCGACGGCGACGGAGTCGTCGGCGCTGCCGACCTCGCCATCCTGCTCGGTCTCTGGGGCAACCCCGGCGTCGCCGACATCAGCGGCAATGGCACAGTCGGCGCCGAAGATCTGGCGCTTCTTCTCGGCCAATGGGGCGTCTGCTTCCCGGTCTGAAGCAGCGCCAAGCAGATGAGGGAACGCGGCGGCGCGAGGTTGGACGTATCGTCCAGCCTCGCGTTGCTTCTGCCATGGCCTATTGCCCACTCCCCGTGGCCTACTTCTTCAGCAACCGCTCCAGGTAGTGAATGTCCACGCCACCCTCGATGAACGCGTGGTTCTCCATCAGCCTGCGGTGCAGCGGAACGGTCGTCCGAATGGGCTCGATGTGCAGTTCAGCGAGCGCCCGGCTCATGCGCTCGATGGCGCTCCGCCGGTCGTCCGCGTGAACGATCAGTTTGCCGATCATCGAATCGTAGTTGGGCGGCACCGTGTACCCCGCCACGCAGTGCGTATCCATCCGCACACCGGGGCCCCCGGGCGGATCGAACCGCTCAATCCGCCCCGGGCACGGCGCGAAGCTCCGGTCCGGATCCTCCGCGTTGATCCGGCACTCGATCGCATGCCCGCGCACGGAGATATCCCGCTGCCGATAGGGCAGCGTTTCGCCCGCCGCCACGCGGATCATCGTCTTCACGATGTCCACTCCCGTGATCATCTCCGAGACGGGGTGCTCCACCTGAACGCGAGTGTTCACCTCGAGCATGTAGAAGTTCTGCTTGTCGTCGAGCAGAAACTCCACCGTCGCCGCGCCGCAGTAGTTCGCCTTCTTGATGAGTTTCGCCGCGGCCTTGCACACCTCATCTCGCCGCCTCGGGTCCACCAGCGGCGCGGGCGCCTCCTCCACCAGTTTCTGATGCCGCCGCTGCGTCGAGCAGTCGCGCTCGTACAGGTGAATCGCGTTCCCGTGCTGGTCGCCGATCACCTGCACCTCGACGTGCCGCGCGCTCTCAAGGAACTTCTCGATGTACACCGCGCCGTTGCCGAACGCCGCGGCCGCCTCCTGCTGCGCCGCCGCCACGTTGTTCCGCAGTTCGCCCTCGTTGCGGCACACCCGCATGCCGCGCCCGCCCCCGCCCGCCGACGCCTTGATGATCACCGGGAAGCCGACCTTCTTCGCCACCTCGACGGCCTTGTCGATCTCCTCGATCGCCCCGTCCGAGCCCGGAAACACCGGCACCTTCGCCTCTCGTGCAATCCGCTTCGCCGACACCTTGTCCCCGAGCAGCCCCATCGCCTCCGGCGACGGCCCGATGAACGCGATGTTGCAGTCGCGGCACACCTCGGCAAAATGCGCATTCTCCGCCAGGAACCCGTACCCCGGATGAATCGCGTCCGCGTTCGAGACCTCCGCCGCGGAGATGATCCGCGGAATGTTCAGGTAACTCTCGCGCGCCGGCGGCGGCCCGATGCAGATCGCCTGATCCGCGTACTGCAGATACGGCGCGCCCGCATCCGCCGTCGAGTACACGCACACACTCTCCACGCCCAGCTCCCGGCAGGCGCGAATGATGCGGAGGGCGATCTCCCCCCGGTTGGCGATGAGCACTCGGTGGAACATGGCGGGCGCGATCAGGCTGGGCGGACCAGGAAGAGTTTCTGACCGAACTCGACGGCCTCGCCGCTCTTGACCAGCACGCGTTCGATCACGCCCGAGCACTCGGCCTTCACTTCGTTGAACACCTTCATCGCCTCGATCAGGCACACGACCGTGTCAGGGCCCACCGACTTGCCCACCGAAACGAATGGCGGCGAATCCGGGTTGGCCGCCGAGTAGAACGTGCCCACCATCGGCGACGCAATCGGCGACAGGCCCGCGTCCGCGTCCGCGGGCGCCGCCTGCGATGCAGCGATGGGCCCCGCCCCGGCGTTCATCGAGGGCCCCGGCGCGTGAACCACGTGCGGAGTAAACGTCCCCCCGTGGCGCTTGATCGTGATCGTGCGGTCGCTGTCGCGAAGGTCGAGTTCCGAAAGGTCGTTCTCGACCATTAGCTGCACGAGCGCCTTCAGTTTGTCCACGTCCATCATCGTGTCGCCCATTCGATGCTCTTCGGGAGAGAGGAAAGAACTTCGTGGCCCCGCTCCGTGACCAGGACATCGTCCTCGATGCGCACGCCGCCGATGCCCGGAAGGTACACACCCGGCTCCACCGTGACGACCATGCCCGGCCGCAGCACGTCCTTCGACGTCCGGGCCAGCCGCGGGTTCTCGTGAACGTTCAGCCCGATGCCGTGCCCGAGGCTGTGCCCGAACTGATCGCCGTACCCCGCCATCGAAATGATGTCCCGCGCGACGGCGTCCACATCCGCGGCCCTCGCGCCCGGCCGGATCGCCTGAATGGCCGCCTCCTGCGCCCGTAAAACCACCTGATAAACACTCGCAAGCGGCTTCGGCCATCTTCCGAACGTGAACGTCCGCGTCAAATCCGCGCAATACCCGCCCACTCTCGCGCCCCAGTCGATCAGCAGCGGCTTGCCGTTCGCCACCTTCGCCTCGCCCGGAACCGCGTGCGGCAGGGAGCCGTTGGCGCCCGCCGCGACAATGGGCGCAAACGAGATGCCCTCCGCGCCGCGGGCCTTCATTTCGTACTCCAGCCGCGCCGCGATGAGAGATTCCGATTGTCCCGGCCGAATCGACTCCAGGGTCGCGATCAGCGCCTCCTCCTGGATCCGCAGCGCCCTGCGCAGCAACCCGATCTCGGAGGCGTCCTTGATCAGCCGCACCTCCGCCAGCAGCCCCGCCACCGGCGTGATCCGCCGGGCGCCGACGGCCGCCGCAAGCAGCCGCCTCTGCTCCAGGCTCACGTGCTCAGCCTGAACACCGATCCTGCCGGGCGCCGGTCGCGCCGCAAGGGCAACATCGCGCACCGCGTTCATCATCGGCCCGGCGCCGCGAATGTGAACCCGCACGTGCCCGTTCAGCCGGGCCAACTCCTCCTGAAACCGGAAGTCGGAAATCACCACCAGCCCGCGGCTGCCCACCACCGCGTAACTGTCTTCTCCCCGGAACCCCGTCAGGTACCGGATATCCGCGGGATTCGTGATCAGGAGCGCGTCCAGCCCGCGATTGTCCATCAAGCGCCGAAGGCGGGCCGTCCGAAGGGCATGGGGCGATCGCTCCCCCTCGCCCCCGCGTGGCCGCGGGCCTCGGCGGGCCTTTCCACGGGACTTGCTGATCGATCGGGAGGGCATTGGGGGCGGGGAGTATACCGGGGAAGGTCGCGCCGCCCCGTGCCCGGCGGGCATCAGCCCCCTCAGCCCTCTCCCTCTCGCATGGCGAGTGGCGGATCGAGGATTTCCCTGAGGACCACCGCCCGCCGGAGGTCATCCACACCGAGCGTCCCGCCGAGCACAGCCTCGCTGCTCGGCCTCGGGGCTGGCGGCGCCGATTCCGTCACGGGCGCTTCTCGCAGGGTCGTCCGCTCCGGCCCGGAGGCGGCCTGCGGGGGCGGCGCCCCCCGCGCCCCGCCTCGAAATGGCTGCTGTCCGGCGCCCCGCTGAGCCTCCCGCCGGGCGGGGGGGGACTGGCGGCCTCGTTGAGCCTGGCGGACGGGCACACCGACAGGAACAGGGGCGCCCGGCGTCGGCCGAGCGCCGGGAGGGGCCGCAACCGGGCGAAAGGGCGCCCCCGGAAGGGTCGTCGGATAGCCGGGCGAGGTGGGAAGCAGGACGGTGGTGCGGGGCGGGATTTGTCGGCCGCGGTTGGCCTGTTGCTCACGCAGCGCGCGGATCTGGGCCTGCCGGCGCTCAGCGAGCGTCCGCATCTCCGGCGTCTGATTGACGGGGGGCTGGCCCGGCCCCGCAGGCGCGGTGAAGACGCGCCCGGTCCGCAGCGATTCTTCCTGAAGCCGCTCGCTCTCCCGGCGAACCTGGCGATTCGCCCGCGCCCGCTGGATCTTGGCCCACAGCAGGCGCGCAACGGGGGCGAAGAGGATGATCAGGACAATGATCAGGTTGACGTTGATGTTCTGACCCATTCGTGTGGGATCATAGCCCGTGGGCGGCGTCGGCTTCGGTCTCAACCGGGAGAACCGTCGCGCCGTGGGGGGTGTTCAGGATGTGGAACCGCGCGCCGAAGACATCCTCGAGCGCCGGCGAGGAGAGAATGGCGGCGACGCTCCCCATCCCGGCGACCGCGCCCTCGGCGTTCAGCAGCAGGGCGTCGTCGGCGAACCTCATCGCGGCGCCGAGGTCGTGCATCGCAGCAACGATGATGACGCCTTCCAGGGCGAGTGTGCGCAGGGCGCGAAGCGCCGCGATCGCATGACGCGGATCGAGTGCGGAGATCGGTTCATCCGCAAGCAGAACGCGTGTTCCCGCCGCGCGCGAGTCGGAGCGGTCGAGCTGCGCGAGCGCTCGAGCCAGGGCGACGCGCTGCTGCTGGCCGGCGCTGAGAGACGCGAACGGGTCATCCGCCCGGTCATGGATGTCGAGCAGGCGCAGAGCGCGATCGACGGCGTCGTCGTCGCGCGGAAGCACATGCCGTCCGAGCGCCGCAACCTGCCGCGATGAGAAGTTCGCCGAGACCGCCGGGCGCTGCGAGACATACCCCATGCGTTCGGCCCGCTCGCGCGCCGACAGGGCATGCGTCGCGCGACCGTCGAGGGTCGCCGAGCCCGACCATGGCCGCCGCGCGCCCAGCAGCAGGCGCAGCAGCGTCGTCTTGCCCGCTCCGTTCGGCCCGATCAGGGCCGTGACGCGCCCGGGCCTGAACTCAGCGGATACTTCGCGCAGCACGGGCCGCCGGGCGTTGTAGCCGAACGTGATCTGTTCCGCCGAAAGCGTCACAGCGAGGCCTCGCGCCAGGAGCGTCGCAGGAGCAGAATGAACACCGGCCCGCCGGCCAGCGCCGTCAGCACTCCGAGCGGCATCCGGCCTCCGCCGAGATTCACAAGCCGCACCAGCGCATCCGCCGCCACGATCAGCGCTGCGCCCGCGAACGCCGAGCCGATGATGAGCGGCCGATGACTCGGCCCCGCGAGCAGGCGCACCGCGTGCGGGCACACGAGTCCGACGAATCCGATGGGCCCCGCGAGCAGCACAGCCCCCGCCGTCATCGCCCCCGCCGCGAGAAAGAGCGCCAGGCGCAGCCGCTCCAGACGCACACCCACACTCTTCGCCTCATCGTCCGGCAGCGTCGCGGCGTCCATGGCCGGCCCCAGCCAGGCCCCAAGAACACTTCCGGCGGCGACGAGCGCGCCGATCCACGCCACGAACGGCCACGAAAGATCGTCGCGCAGCGCGCCCATCGTCCATTGAACCGAAAGCGCCCACCCCTGAATCGGAAGCAGGTTCTGCACGAACACGATCCCCGCGCCGCACGTCACGCTCACCACCACGCCGACGAGGATGAGCGAGATCGGCTCGATGAATCCCCCACGCTGACCAAGCGCATACACCACGGCCAGCGCGGCGCACGCCCCGATCACCGCGGGCGCAACCGGAGTCACGTACTGCGCAAGGGAGCCCGTGGCCAGGTACACCAGGTAGATCGAAACGACCACGCCGAGCCCGGCGCCGTATGTCAGCCCAAGCACCGTGGGCTCCGCCAGCGGGTTGCGAAGCAGCGCCTGGAGCATCGCGCCCGCCACAGCGAGCGCCGCGCCGACGATCACCCCGCACGCCACGCGCTGCCCGCGGATGCGCCACTCGAACCCATCGAGCGGCAGCGACAGCGGCGAAAGCGAGAACCCCGCCGCGCCGGACGAAGGCGGGGCGACGCCCAGTCGCAGCGCCGCCGCGAGCGCCGCGAGCGCGAGAAGCCCGATCAACGTCAGAATCGCACGGCGGGACACGACCAGAAGGTACTGCCGCGGCTTCCGGCGGGCCCGGAGCCAACAATGCACCTATGGAGTCGCGCGAAGCCTGCGAACGAAGAGCCTGGCGCCTGGCCGCGCTCCTCACCGGCGATGCCCGCGCCGCGGATGCGATCGTCGCCGCGGCTCTCCGGGCTCAGGGCAACCTCGCGTCCCTCCCCGCGGCTCGCCTCGATCGCCTCGTCATCCTCCGCGCCCGGGACATCGATCGCGCTCGCCGCCGCGGGCCGCGGCCATCCGCGCCAGGAAAGCCGCGGGCCGGCCTCCTCGAGCGCCTGAGGGCCGGCCACCATCACTGGCGCGGCGGCGCGCTCTCATCCACGGCCGCCTCCGACTCCCATCCCCCCAATCCCCACCGGAGCGACGCCGCGCTGTTCACCGGCCCCGCCGCTGAAGCGCATCAGGCCGCCATGCGCCTTAAGGAGCAATCGCGCGAAGCCTGGCTCCTCCGCGAACTCGACGGCAAGGACGAAATCGCCTCCAGCCGCGCCATGGATTGCTCCAGGACCGCGCTGGAGCGGCACCTCGCCGTTTCCGCCTCCGCCATGCGCGAATCCCTCGGCGACCGCTTCGATTCTGCGATCCAGGACCTCCGCCGCCAGGCGGCCGAACTCGACCCGGGGCCGTTCGTCGCCGCGCGGCGATCGCGCGCCAGGACGAACCGAACCCGGCGTTGGGCAATCCTCCTCCTGATCCTCGCGGCCCTCGCCGCGGGCGCCTGGGCCGCATGGCGCTGGTGGCTCTGACCTCCTCCCGCGCCGCCGCCCAGCCGAACAGCCCCACTACGATGACCGCGTGAGCCGAAGCGACCCTGACACCCATTCGAATCAGGCGAAAGCCGTGCGCCGCCGCTTCCTCCGCGGTATGCGCATCCGCAAGAAACTCATCGTCCTCCACACCGCGTTCTCGCTCATCCTCACCGCGATTCTGCTCCTTGCCGTCCGCCCCGCCATCCTGGAAGTCGTCCGCCGCGCCGAAGCGCACGAGTGCATGATCGCCCTCGCGCTCGCGCCCAACGCCGCCGATGCCGCCGCTCTTCCCGCCATACCCGACGTCAAGATCGTCTCCGGCAGCGCCGCCGACCTCGATCTGCCCTCCGGCCCCGCGTCGGAAGCACATCGCACCCCCGGCGCCGTCGTCATGACCGAATCTCCCGACGGCTGGCCCCGCGCCATCCGCTGGAGCGAAGCCCACGGCGCATTCATGGCCGCCGCCGCCCGCTCCCCCGCCGCCAGAGACGCCGTCCGCCGCCTCTATGCCCTCGTCGTCGCCGCCGTCGTCGGCGTCTACCTCTTGATCGCCCTCACGCTCGAGGTCTTCGTCCTCCCGCGCCAGGTCTATGGACCCATCCGCACGCTTCTCGAAGCCGACGCCGCCGTCCAGTCCGGCGCGCGAGGCGCCGAACTCATCGTCGAAGGCCGGATTCCCTCCGATGAACTCGGCGAGATCATGCGCTCGCGCAACGAATCCATTCTCAAACTTCGCCGACACGAGACGGCCCTCGCCGAAGCCCTCGAGCGCCTCGAACTCGTCGCCACCGATCTCAAGCGCAAGAACCACCTCCTCGAAACCGCGCGGCGCAACATGGCCGATCAGGATCGCCTCGCCAGCCTCGGCATGATGTCCGCCGGCCTCGCCCACGAACTCAATACGCCCCTCGCCGTGCTCAAGGGCTGCGTCGAGCGCCTCGCCGAGCGCCCCGGCAACGGCGTGGACCCCGAACAGGCCGCCCTCATGCTCCGCGTCGTCCAGCGCCTCGAGCGCCTGAGCGAGAGCCTGCTCGATTTCGCCCGTGTCCGGCCGCCACTCGAAGCGCCGGTGGACCTGCGATCGGTCATCGAAGAGGCATGGACGCTCGTCCGCCTCGATCGCGAAGTCCGCGACGTCGAGATGCGCGATGAAACCCCCTCAGGCGCCGTCATCAAGGGCGATCCCGACCGCCTCGTGCAGGTGTTCGTGAACATTCTCCGCAACGCCGCCGACGCCATGAACGGCCGGGGCGTCATCTCCGTCTCCGCCGAGCACGCCGAGCGCGACGGCCGAGACTGGGTGTCCATCACGCTGCGCGACGATGGCCCCGGCATCCATCCGGATGTGCTCCCGCGCCTCTTCGAGCCCTTCTCCTCAACCCGCCTCGACGCCCGCGGCACGGGCCTCGGCCTTGCCGTCGCCGAGGGAATTGTCCGTGAGCACGGCGGGGTCATCCTCGCGCGAAACGCGCCCGAACGCGGCGCGGTCTTCGAGGTCATGCTGCCGGTGGAGGGCGAGGCCGCAACTGGTCAGAATGACGCCGCCGACAACGTCGAGAGCGCCCGGGAGGCCACGGCATGACCGATTCGACAGCGCCGCGAAAACTCGCGCCCGACCTGGCCGATCCCGCGTCCACCGATCCTCCCGAAGCCACCTCTCTCTCCATCGTCGCCCTCGACGATGACGCCGATTTCCGTGACTACGTGCGCGCCGTGCTCGAAGGCGAAGGCCACGAGGTGCGCGTCGCCGCCACGCCGGACGAGTTCTACAACCAGTGCGAGGAGCGCCTCCCCGACATCGTCCTGCTCGATATCAAGATGGGCCGCCACACCGGAGAGGAGGTGCTCGCCGAAATCCGCCGGCGCTGGAGCCGGCTCTGCGTCATCGTCGTGACCGGCTACCCATCGCTCGAAACCATGCGCCAGACGTTCCGTCAGGACGTCTACGACTACCTCGCCAAGCCCTTCTCGCTCGAAGAACTCCGGGCCACGCTCCGCCAGGCCGCGGCTGAGTTCAATCTCGGCGGCCGGCCCCAGGACCGCCTCCGGGCCCTCCTGGGCCGCCAGATCCGCCTCGCCCGCACCCGCCGGGAGTGGACCCTCAAGGAACTCTCAGAGGCCAGTGGCGTCAGTGTGAGCCAGTTGAGTTCGATCGAGCGCGGCGCCCACCTGCCGAGCCTGGAATCGCTCCTGGCGATCGCCCAGGCCATGGATGCTCAGCCCTCCGGCTGGCTCGGGGCTGTTGGGTTCTGACCTGTTTCGGGGGGACTCCGGAGTCAAGGGGTTATCGGGCGTCCGCCGCCCGGTAAACCCCGCCCAAACCGCCTGACTTACTCAGATTCGCGGTTTTTGCTTGAATGTTTGGCGTATTTTGGGACATTGGGTTATAGGCCCCGGGGTGGTCGTTCCGTGCGGTGCGAAGATCCGGGGCACTGCCAGCGCAGGAGTGACACCATGGCGTGGAGAGGAGTATCGGGAAGGATTCCCGCTGCCGCGGCGGGATTGGTTTTCGCTTTCACAGGCCAGGGCGCGTCGGCCGGGTTCACCACCATCGAGGCCCCGCGCGCGACCGAACTTGGCCACCGGGAGATTCTGGAGGGCGTGTATGGAGGCACGTTTACGCCTTCCGGCGCGAACTTCATACTGGGTGGCGCGGGAAGCACGCTCTCGGCGATCCGCGTGGACGATTTCGGCTTTGGAACCGGTCTGAACCTCGTCACCGGCAATCCCGGCGGCGTCATCGATACGGAATGGACCGACGGAATCGCATCGGCCGACGCGAAGGCGGTGTACGCCGCCTACGCGCAGGAGTTCGGCTATTTCACCGACACGAGCGGGGGCTTTCAGCCGCTGTTCCAGGTGTTCGGCACCGGATTCAACCTCATCGGCGAGGGTGAGATGGACTTCGGCGGCCAGATGTGGCGATGGGGCCGCAACGGCCAGGAGGGGGCGCAATCCTCTCGCGATGCGGACAATCTTGATCTCGCCGACCACATGGTGACGTACAAACTGATCGATTCATCGCGCGGCGGCGAGTTTTCGGCGCGATGGCTGCTCTTCTGGGAGGATCGCAACGGCGATCCCTCCGATTGGGACTACAACGATCTCGTGGTTGAGATTTCGGCGTCCGCCACAATCATTCCCCTGCCCACCGGCGCAGCCCTTGGCGCGGCCGGCCTCGGGCTGATCGTGTTCACTCGCCGGCGTCGCTGATCGATTCCGCCTGACGGGCCAGCCGGTCCGCCTCAGACCGGATCGTGTCCCACGCGCGCCGCACGTGGCGCTCCTGTGTCTGCGCGCCGCCGATCGCCATGCGCAGCGTGATCCGCGGCGCGCCGTCGGGGGGCGGATCGGGCAGCGCGGTGTGGGTCAGGAAAAGCCGTCTTGTCGCGTTCAGCGCGGCCAGGAGCGCCCGGTTGACGTCGTCCGACGCGCGCAGTCGGAAGCACACGAGGCCGGCAGTGCGCGGCGCAGCGATCTCGAAGCGATCGTCTTCTCTCACCAGCGATTCGAAGAGCGCGGCGAGGCGGAGGTGCTCACGGATGTGGGCGCGGAGGCCCTCCGCGCCGTAATGCCGGATGACGAACCACAGCTTGAGCGCGCGGAAGCGGCGCCCGAGGGGAATCTGCCAGTCGCGATAATCGATCACCGCGCCCGAATCGCTCGCGGCGTTGCGGAGGTACTCCGGCGTGATGGACAGGGCGTCGGTCAGCGCGCGGCGGTCGCGCACCCAGAGCGCCGAGCAATCGAAGTTCGTGAGCAGCCACTTGTGCGCGTTGAAGTTGAAAGAATCGGCCCCTTCGACGCCGTCGATGATCCCGCGGTGCTCAGGGCACACGCACATGGCGCCCGCGTAGGCGGCGTCCACGTGCAGCCAGAGGCCGTGGTCGCGGCAGACTTCGGCGATCGGGCGCACCGGGTCCATCGCGGTCGATGACGTCGTGCCCACCGTGGCGCACACGAACGCCGGATTCCCGCCGCTGCGAAGGTCGCCCTCGATCGCGGCCCGCAGCGCCTCCGGCCGCATCGCCAGTCCCTCATCCACGTCGATCAGACGAAGCCCGTCCGCGCCGAGGCCGAGCACCTGCGCCGCCTTGGCGATCGAGGAGTGCGCCTGGCTGCTGGTGTAGACCCGCAAGGGCCCCGCGCCGCGGCGGCGCGCCCGATGAAGCGCGGCAACCATCGCGACCAGCGACGACTCGCTCGCTGTGCCCTGAATGACGCCGCCGCCGGCGCCCGAACGAGACAGGAACGTCTCGGGGAGGCCGACCAGTTCACCAAGCCAGTCGAGCACACGGATCTCAACCTCGGTGCACGCCGGGCTCGTTGACCACAGCATCCCCTGCACACCGAGCCCTGCGGAGATCAGATCGGCAAGCATGGCCGGTCCCGAGGCGTTGGCGGGAAAGAACCCGAAGAACGAAGGCGACTGCCAGTGCGTGATCCCAGGCATGACCACGCGGTCGAGGTCGGATAGGATGTCGGTCCAGGGCTCGGGACGCTCGGGCGCGCTGCGGGGCATCTCCGCCGCGACGGCGCCGGGCGAAACTGCGGCGGAGACCGGGAGCGATTCGATCCGCTCCATGTACGCGGCGATCCAGTCGATCACGTCGCGTCCGCGGGCGCGGAACTCATCGGGCGTCATGTGGCGGGGCGGGTTCATGGCCGCGGCATTGTGCCGTGAACGGGCGATGGAGGCGCAGGAAAAAGGCCCGGCGGATTCGGCCGGGCCTTGGATCGGTGTCCGAGCGCGAGTTGGGTTCAGCCGCGGCGGGCCTGGTCGGAAGCGGCCTTGCGGAGGCGCTCCTCCTGCTCGCGGAACCACTCGTCATTGAGCCCCATGTACATCTCGAGGGAGGGCGCCCGGCGGACCCACGTGCGGATCTCGCCGAGGAAGCCGCGGGCGCGGGGGATCTGCCCCACGCTGATGGCGATTTCCATCTTCTGGCCCAGCTCCTGGATCTTCACCTGGGCGCGGGAGACGTTCTCGCGGAACTCGCGCTGGTAGGCGTCGGCGTCCTTTCCGACCTCGACCCATTCCGTGATGCCCATCGCGGTCATCAACTCATCCTTCGTATCGCACGTGGCGCGGGAGAGGCCGTACTTCAGGGCGTCGCGCGAGTTGAGGGTGAGAATCATGTTCTCGGTGGAGACGATGTGCTCGCCTTCGAGATCGTTGCGCCACGTCACCTTGCCGGTCTCTTCGTCGATGTCGCAGGACAGGTTGGTGTACACCTGCATGGCGCGCATGACGAGCGGATCGTGATTGCCGCGGCGGGAGATTTTTTCGCCGAGGCGGAGGATCTGCTCGAGGTTCTCCCCGGAGGCGGCCTTCGCCTGGCCGGGCCCGGTCATCGTGTAGGCAACCGTGCCGCCGTAGTTGCCCTCCTTCATGAAGTAGACCTCTTCGAGATTGTGGGCGGTGAGTGATGCGGCGGAAATGGCGGATTCGATCCAGGCGACGACACGGGCCTTGGGCTTCATTTTGCGCTCGATGAAGTCGGACAGGGGCTCGACCTCGGCCAGGGCGCCGCCGCCGGAGTTGATGCGCAGCACGATGACGTCAACGTCGTCGTCATCGAGGCGTTTGAAGGATTCCTCCAGCGCGCCGGCGTTGAGGTGCGAGCCGACGGTGTCCTCGAGCGAGATGAAGGCGACGCGCGTCGCGCCGTCCGCGATTGACTGCTTCGACGGCTCATCTTGCTTCGCGGGGGCGCCGTTGGCCGGGGCGGCGGGTGTCGCCGGCGCGGCAGGCTCCTCGCGATCGATCTGTGAGACGTCCACCATGAGGATCAGCCGGTCGTGGGAGACGCCGCCGATGGCCATGCGGAGGTAGATGAACCCCTCGCCCTCCCGGACGATCTCGCCTTCGAGCGTCTCACCGCTCTTGAGCGTGACCTTGGCCGCCTCGGACGGCGCCGACCAGGCGATGAGGCCGATCACCGCGACAAGGACGAGCATCTTCAGAAAGTTCATCATGGGAGTTTCACCTCGGCGTGCCTTGACCTCTGGCGGATTCAGCGAAGCCCCGGACCGCGGCCCCTGGGACTGGATGGACGTTCGTTGGAGACACGGAGCATCTGGCGGATCTTCTCGAGTTCGACGTCGATCTGGGCGCGCTGCTCGCCCTCCGGGTCGAGCACTTCCGCGAAGCGGGTGAGAATTCCGTACCACTGCTCGAGCAGCCTCTTGCGCTGCAGGGTGCCGTCGCGCGAGCCGGAGGCGACTTCCTGGAGTTCCTGCTGCAGGCGCTCAATTTGGTCCACGGCGCGCTCCACGTCGTCCTTCCAGCGCTCCAGGATCTGTTCGCTCTTTCCATGCTCCACTTCGTAGTCGCGGCCGATGCGCAGCTCGAAGATCAGGTCGTCAAGGTTGTCCACCGTGCCCTTGGAGACGCCCAGTTTGCGGGCCATCTCGGCGTCGAGGTTCAGAACGTCGTTGCCCTCGAACTGGAACTCATCCTTGTTGCTCCCCTCGCCGTCATCCGTGAGGACGATCCATCCCTCCCCGTCCTGCGGGCGCGGCTCGCGCTGGATGTAGATCGGCTTGCCGCCCACGATCTTTGCGCACAGCCACATCTCGCGGAGCGCCATGGCGCGGACGAGCAGCGGCTCGTATCCGCCCTTGATGGCAAAGCCCTCCGCGTGACCCAGGCGCAGCGAGATCTGCTTCTGATTCACCATCTCGTCGCCGATGTCGAAATCGCTCAGGTCGCCCACGCCGCCCAGCCGGCCCTCGGTGTAGAAGTAAATCTCCGGGCTGACGAGCGGCAGGAACGCGGCGCCGAACGCCGCGGTGTCGATCCAGAACACCACACGGTTGCCGTCGGCGATCAGCTTCTCGACGATCGGTCCCAGATCCTCGGCCTGGAAGAGGCCGTCGAATCGGCGCGGCCGCGAGCCGCAGTCCATGCTCACAACGATCACGTCGGGCTTGTGGGAGACGGCGTCGGCGAACACGTTCTTGAGCGGAGTCTCGGAAATGTCCCAGCCGAGGTCGCCTTCCAGCTCCAGCAGGTACACCTTCGGAACGCCCTCGCGGGCCGATGCCGGTTTGCTCGGCTCGGTCGTCATTGGCGTCGCCGGAATTTCGGTGGCGACCGGCGCTTCGATCGCATTCCGCTGGATCTCGAGAATCTCCGCCTTCGGGTAGGTCGTCTTCGCCTTGATGCCGCTCACGACCACCTCGAACACGATCTCCGTGTCGGTCTCCGAGATGATCCGGCCCTCGACGCGCCTCCCGTTCCGGAAGATCAGCGCATCGAGCGAATCGCTCGGCGACGTCGCCGCGTCATCCGCACGCGCCTCAGCGCCCGAGCCCGCCGTGAACGCGGCGGCGGACACCACCGCGGCAAGCGACGCGATCAGAGCCGGGAGGAGTCGTCTTCGCATTGGTCAGTCCTCTCGCCGGTTTGCCGGCGCCAGAAAAGGGGCCTTCACAGCCCAGACGGCGACTTCGGAAGCCTCGGCGGTTCGGGGCGCCGGCGCAGGCCGATACCGGCGGCGCGTCCAACCGATCGCTCTACTATACGGGTAACCAAGTCCGAGGTTCTACGGCTTTCGCCTCGGATTCGCCGTCTGCCCGGCCTCCAGCATCGATTTTGCGAGCGCCATGGCGTCATCCCGCGTCGCCATGCGATCCTCCAGCTGGGCGTCATAGACCCGTTCCAGCACGCGTCCGATATCGGGGCCGGGACGCACGCCCGCGGCAATGAGATCGTCGCCCGTGAGCAGCGGCGCCGGCGCGAGCCCGGAAGGCGATGCGCTCAACTCCGCGACATCGCGCAGAATCCGCTCCGCCGCCGCAGGTTGGCGAGCCCGGACGATCATCAGTGCGGACTCGAACCACGCCCCCGCCGCCGCGCGCTTTCGCGCTGCGGTGGCCGCCCCCTGCCAATCCCGCTCGAGCAGGACAACGCCGTGCAGGATGCCCCTGAGCCCGTCGCGCTCGTCGTTGGTCAGGCACAGGGCTCGCCGAGCCCGCAGCACCACTTCATCAGCCATCGCAGCGATCCGATCCACAGGGGCCGGATCGGCGCCCCCGCCGATCAGGTCCAGTTCCCACGCCGCCATGGCCACCTCGAAGCCGCTCTCCGCCGGAAGGGCCGCCAGTGTGGCCCATGGCTCACCGCCACCCGGCGCGGGTGCGGATCGGCCTGTCGTGACCTCCACGAGCCCCAAGCGGGCCATGACGGCCGCGGCTGCCACGCGGGTCGGCGCCTCCAGCATCCGGCGGACCTCCTGCCCGATCCGCTCGCGGCTGACCCCCGCCAGTTCCGAGGCGTGCCGCCGGATGGCCTCCGCCGTCGCCTCGTCCAGCCGGAAGCCGAGCCGGGCCGTGAACCGGACCGCCCGCAGAGCCCGGAGGTGGTCCTCGGCCAGCCGGTCGTCCGGGTCGCCGACCGCCCTGACCAAGCCTGACCGAAGGTCGGCGAGGCCCCCGACGTAGTCGATGACCCGCCCGCCCCCCTCGGGGGTGGTGACGTCTTCAAGGGCGGCTGGGGGGCCGGCGGGGGTGGAATCGGGCTCCGGGTCGAGAAAGAGCGCGTTAATCGTGAAATCGCGCCGCCGGGCGTCGGCGGGGGGGTCGGAGAAGCGCACGTGGTCGGGGCGGCGCTTGTCGGAATAGGGCCCTTCCTCGCGAAATGTCGCCACTTCGACGGTAATTCGCCCGGTGCGGACGAGCATCACGCCGAAAGAGGCGCCGACTTCGTTCGTATGGCGAAAAAGGCGCCGAATATCGTCCGGGCGCGCACTCGTGGCGACGTCGTAGTCCTCCGGGTGCAGGCCGAGCAGCTCATCACGAACGCACCCGCCGGCAAAAAAAGCCGCAAATCCGTTTCCCCGGAGCGTGCGGACGATCTGCGTTGCGGCCTCGCGGTGGGAGGATCGGGGCATGCGTCCCGCATTGTGCGCCGCCGACGCTGCCGCGTCGATCCGGCCTCAGCAGCCGCCCCAGGCGCCCAGCATGAGCGCCAGGTCGCCGGAAGCCACCGTCCCGTCGCCATTAAGGTCCGCGGCGCCCGGGCTACCCCACCCGCCCAGAAGCAGGGCGAGATCGCCGGCGCCGACGACCCCGTCGCCATCGACGTCGGCCGGGCAGGTATCCGCGGGGACGATCACCGGGGCATCCACGATGTCCGGTCCGCCGGGACGGAACATCGACATCTGCGCGGCGCCGGGCATGGCGGCGGGCGGGGCGTCGCTTTCGAACCAGAAGTTGTACATCGTGCCCCAGCGGATCGCGTTGGCGTCCGGATTCTCCCCGAAAGTCGAAGTGCTCCACGCCGCGCCGCCGGAATCGAACGAAAACGCCCAATCGGCGCCGTCATACGGATCGCCGCTGTGGTATTCGACGTCGTGGAAGCCCGGACTCGTCACATCGCCTCCCGCCGCGGACGCGATCGTGAACGCCCGCACCGATCGGTGCGAGTTCAGGTTCTGCACGGCATAGTCGTACAGCCAGCGCCCGTTCAGCAGCGGCGTGGCCTTCGACGCCACAACACACAGCCCGTCGCCGGGGCTCTCAACGGTCGAGACATGCACCTGCGGATCGACCGCCACCCACGCGCACACGCCCGCCGCGCCGGCGAACGTGGGGCCCGTGACGAACAGATCGATGTCCTCGCCCGCGACCTCCGCCGTCACCTGCCTGTGCGAAACGTTGTTGAGCGCATTCCCCGCGGCATGGTCATCCGCCGCGACGATCTGCATTTCGATGAAGTAGATCGCGTCGGCGTTGAGCGCCGGGTCAAGATCAGCGCGCCTGACCTGCAGCCGGCGATCGATATTCGAAAGCGGCTGGCCGGTGAATTGCGGCGTTCCCACGATGCCCAGGCTCGCATCAATGGATGAGCGCGGCGAGAGATAGTTGTGACCGCCCATGATGTTGGCGGAATCCGTCGTGGAGCAGCCCACGCCGAGTTCGGAGCCGTCGGTCGGATCGACGCACGTGCAGCACGCGGCGCCGCTCAGCGCCACGAACATGTGCCGCGCCCAGGACATGCCGATCTGCTCGATCCGCCCATCCTTGAGACGGTACAGATTCATCGTGATCACCGGATGCTGCGGCGTGAGGATGTTCCAGTCCACGCGCTGCGCGCCCACGTTGCACGTCACGACGCCGGCGGAGTAGGCGATCACGCCGTCAAGCTCATCCCAGCGGCTCACGCTCTGGATCTCATCGATGATCGCATCCGGCCCATCGGATGTCGGGCAGGGTGAGCCTGCCCCCGCGAGCCCGGCCACGCACGAAACGAAACCCGCCGCGGCGGCCAACCGGATATCACACTTCCGCATTGCTGCGCCTCCTCGCTGGATCGGCCCCCTCTCTCAGCGGCCGGTCTGGCCCGGAAAGGGGCAGAGTACCCCGCCTGGCAGGCCGAAAGCAACGGTCAATCGGGACGATCAGGACGGTGGCGCGGGCGGAACCGCCTCTGCGGGCGGGCCGAGGCTGTTTCCTCGGGCTGGAGGCTCAGAGGGCCGTGAATCATGCCGATCCGACCCTCGTTTTTAACCGTTTCAGCCGTCCGGAGGGATTCACCATGCTCTGCCCCACCTGCTCATCCACACTCAGGCCGATCGAATACGAGGGACAGGATTTCCACTCCTGCGACTCGTGCGGAGGAGAGTTCATCGGCCCGGGCGAACTGCGCGCCGTGGTCTCGTGCCGCCACGAGCAGTTCGATGACGCCCTGCGCAGCGAGATGTCGCGGCGGACGCCGGCGTACGGCCTGCCCGCCGGCGAGCGCGACCGGCAACTGGCGTGCCCGGGGTGCGGTGAGGAAATGCGGGCGATCAACTACGGCGGCGATTCCGGCGTCTACCTTGACCGCTGCGAATCGTGCGCCGGGCTGTGGCTGGAGCGCGGCGAACTGGAGAAGGCTCAGGCGCTGATGGAGGAGTGGCAGGACAAGGCGCCGGAAGCGCTCCGGGGCCTGGCCGGGCAACTGCGCGAGGCGCAGCGGGCCGCGGTGGAGCGAACCGAAGGCGCGTTCCAGGGCTCGCGCTTCGGCTTCATCAACGCCGTGATCAATCGGCTGCTCGACGCGGCCTGAGCAGCGCCGGAACGGGCGCCGCATACGCGCGGTGGATGGCCGACTCCGCGCCGGGGACATCGTGCGACGCGATGACGAGTTCCTGCCCGGCGGCGCCGAAGGTGTGCGTCTCGAGCGGGCCGCCGTCGAAGCCGAGCAGCGCGATCGAGCCGATCGGCCGGAGGTCAGCGGGGGCGCCCGGGGGTATGCGGGCCGCGGCGGCGCCGGTGAGGAGCGCAATCACTTCGGCAATGTCCGCTTCGGCGACCGCGGCGGTTGAAGCATCGCGCTCGTCCTGAACCCAGCCCTGCGCGGTGCGTGTGAAGCGACGGGCGCCCTCCGATGTCTCGATGGCGAGGCCTGCAATATCCGCCGCGAGCACAGCGCTCGCCCGGCGATCGATGAGCGTCAGCGGATCGAGCGGGATCTTTGACACAGACTCCGCGCCGATGACGAACACGGTGGCGCCTTCGTCGGGCGAGGCGTACAGCGTCGCCCCGCCGATATCCGCCGGAGCGCCGATCGAGAGCGTGCGCTCGTGCGGCGTCTGACGGGCATCGCCCGATTGCTCATCGAGGCGCCGCGCGACCGTGACCGCCCTGATGGCGAGGGCGGGCGCGAGGAGGCCCGCCGATTCCCTTGTCGGCGCGCCCTCGTCGAGAAAGCGATCGATCGCGATCGAAGAGACGGCCGTGATGAGCCGCTCCACCGCGCCCGCATCGGCCCGCGCGGCGATGGGCAAGAGCATGATCCAGCGCGGCCCGGCCCGCTCCAGGCGGATCGATCGCTCCGGCGTGGCGACCTCCAGCCGCGAAACGCCGGCGCCGACGCCGGGCATGGCGGATGTATCGCGCCAGCCGCGGGGGCCGGGGCTGGTGAATACCGCGTGCAGGTCCTCTTCGATGTAGAAGCGATCGCCGTCGCCGGTTTCGATGAGGCGTCGTCCGCCGACTCCGCCGGGGGCGATCCGCAGCGTCGAATCCGCTCCGTCTTCGTGGCCGAACACCACCGTCGTGGCGTCCTGAGGAAGCGATCGGGCTGCATCGGCGCTGGGGGCGGGCTGAAGGGGCAGGCGATCGAGCACGGAGAGCAAGCCGCGGACGCGCGCGGGAATAACGGGCCAGGGCGCGAATGGCGCGCCCTCGATCCGCAGCGCCCATCCGCCGATGTCCGTGCGCTCGATGATCTCCCTGGGACGGCCTGGCGCAGGCGCGACGGTGATGGAGACCACTTTCGCCGCGTCGAAGCCCGGGAGGCGCGAGGCCGCGCCGTCCCCCGGTGATCTCGCGCCGCCGCGGATCAGGAACACCGCGCCGATGGCCAGCGACAGGAGAAGAAGCACGATGATGAGGGCGCGATTCGACATGGTGTTATTCGACCGGGCCTTTGTTGGCGGCGCGGAGCGGTCCTCAGTCCCGGAAATACCGAAGGGCCGCGCCCAGCGCCAGCGTCAGAGCGGGAAGACCCACGATGATCGCCCAGCGGAGGGCCGTGAGCCGGGCCGGCGCGAGAGGCTCGATCCGTGAAATGCGCATGCTGCGCGGCCCGGCCGCGATGAGATCGTCCATGCCCGCAAGCCAGTAGATCGAAGCCTCCAGCAGTTCGCCGTTGCCCGGGTGCAGAGGGTCGGGCAGGCCGTCCACCATGCGCGAGGCCTGCGTGAACTCATCAAAGAACCAGCCGTGCGCGCCGACGACGACCGCGCGCTGGGGCGCGGGGAACTGGGCGCGCAACCGCTCCGCCGCGGCGGCGATGATCCACGGCCCCCCGACGTTGTCCTTCGCCGGTTCTGGCGTCGGCTGCGAGGAGAGCAGCGTGCGCTGCGCCGGCGACAGGGCGCGGAACTGGAGCCACTGCGCTTCGCCCCAGATGTCGCCGCTCGCCGCAACTTCGACAAGCGGCCACACGCCGGCGGACGCCTGATCCGAGGCGGCCATCGATACGGGCCACGGGAGGAGTGTGGTCAGCCCATTGATGGCGACGGCGACTGGGTGCTCGCCGTTCTGCGGCGCGAATGCGCTGCCGGGAGACACCGTGGCGCCCGTCGGAGCGTTCTGCCGGAACACGAGCGGGCGACCGGAATCGACCTTCAGGCCGAGCGGAGCGAGCGCCGCGGCGATCGGGTCCTCGTCTCCGACGGCTGGAAGGGATGAGGGCTCGACGCAGGCAAGGATGTTCGCGTTGTCCTCCACAAGCCGGCGCGCGGCCGCGGCCAGCGCATCAATCCGCGACGCCGCCTCGGCGCCGAAGGCGCCCGGGCCGAGCACGATCCACACCACAGGTCTGCGACCATCCGGGTCCAGACGCTCCAGGCCCGGCTTCGAGGCGGAGATGGCCGCGGGCCATTCGGTGACGAGCATGCCGCGGAGACGCAGCCGGGCGAGCAGGCGGCCGATCGACCGGCCGACCTCCGGTGATGCGGGCTCGCCGACCTGGTCGAGCAGCGGCTGGGGCTGGGCGTGCACGAGCACGATGAGCGGGTTGTTCGGGTTGTTGAGCGTGCCGATGGCGGTGGCGAGCAGTTCCTCGCCCGCGAAGCGGAGTTCCGCGCTCGCGGCGCCCGCGGCGTCGATGGTCTGGGTGGCGGGGAAGAGCGCATCGAACCGGATCGCCGTGGCGCCGGAGGGCGCGACGATCACCGCGGCCGGGCCCGCCTCGATCGTGCGCACGATGAACGTGAGTTCGAGGTTGCCGAGCCGCTCGAGGCTGTCGGCGACGCGGGCGGCCTCATCGCGGGCCGAAGCGGCCAGTTGCGCGATCGCGCTGGCGGATTTAGCGCGCTCCGGCGCCTCAACTTCGAGCGCGACGGTGAGCGTGCGGCTGTACTCGCGCAAATTGAGCAGCTCGCGCGAGAGTCGCGCGAGCGGGCTCGCGACCATGGCCCGCACGGCGTCAACATCGACGAAGGATGATCCCGCGACGGGCTTCTCGAGCGCGGCGGTGGAATCGGTGGCGAGAGCCGCGAGGTCGCGGGCGAAGGCGTCCACCACTCCGGCGTTCGCCGTCAGGGGGGCGCGGCGGGCATCCGTGGCGGGCATGGACGTCGCCAGGTCGCTCATGGCGCGCGCGAGCGCGGGGAGCGAGGCCGCGAGGCCCTCGACGGTGGCGATGGCGCTGCGAACAGCGTTGGCGTGCGCCTCGATCTTCGGCCGGTGCAGACCCGCGAGCCTGTCGAGCAGCGCGGAGTAGGAGGCGCGGTCGGCGGGCGAGACGGAATCGAGCGGCTGGACCGTGATGAAGGGCGTGGCCCGCTCGAACTCGCCGAGCACGTCCTCGACCTTGGTCCGAGCGCGGCGATCGAGGCCGGCGAAATCGCCGACGATGATGACCTCGTGCGGCTGATCGAGCGTGGAGAGGAGCCGCTTCGTTCGGGGTGAAAGCGTGTGCTCGCGCGTGGAAGTGACATCGAAGCGGGCCCGCGCTTCGGCGCCGATCCACATCGCGACGCCGCACAGCGCGGTGGCGGCCATGAGCAGGACGGCGGTGGAGAGGCCGTATCGCGCGCGGCGGGCCGCGGCATGCCGGGTTGGCGCGGATGGCTTCACTGGCTGGGCCTTCGGCGCAGCGGCAGGCGCGCGTGGACTGTCGAGCGGCGGCTCGAGCGTCTTGCTCATCGCCACCTCCTGGATTCGAGCGCGACGACCGCGAGCACGATGAACCAGGCGGACGCCGCGAGGAAGAAGACGATGTGCGAGGTATCGATGACGCCTCGCGAGAAATCCGCGACGCGGAGATCGACTGAGAGTGCGTACAGCGCGTCGGTGAAAGGCGGCTCGACGAAGCGGGCGCCCCAGACGGTCGCCATCCGCACGAGCAGCAGCGCGAAGAGGGCGCCCAGAAACGCCACGATCTGATTCGCCGTGAGCGTGGAGGCAAGGAGCCCCACAGCGAGGTACAGCATGCCCATCAGCGCGACGCCGAGATATCCCGCGAGGATCGGCCCCGGATCGGGGTCGGCGAGCCACTCCAGGACGAGGGCGTACACCAGCGTCGGCGCGAGGATCGTGAAGAGGAACGCCACGCCGCCCGCGTACTTGCCCGCAATGACCTGCCAGTCGGAGACGGGCGCCGTCATCAGGGGCTCGATGGCGCCCGAGCGCAGTTCATCCGAGACCAGCCGCATCGAGATGGCGGGCGCAATGAAGATCATGAGCCAGGAGACGAGGTTGAAGAACGATTGAAGCGTCGCGGGTTCGCCGGGCTGCAGCGACCCCAGCGCGAACACGAATCCGGCGAGCGCCAGGAACAGCGCGATGACCACCCAGCCGATCGGCAGGCGGAAGAATGAGGCATACTCGCGCCCCGCGATGGCCAGCAGCGGCTTCATGAGCGCCCTTCCTCCTCCTCTTCCTCCATGTGCGCCCGGCTCAGCAGTCGGACGAAGAGCGATTCCAGAGTGGGCACATCCCGCCGCAGTTCGCGCACGAGCAACCCCGCCGACTGCGCCGCGAGCGCGAGTGTCTCACGAAGATCCGGCGCATCGGGCCATGGCGTGATGGCAAGGCGGGCCCACCCGTCGTCCGGACCCGGCTCACGGTGCACCGCGGCCACCTGAGGCGCTCGCTCGAACGCTCCGGCCACGTCGGCGGCGCCCGCGGCATTCCGCGGCCGGGCCTCAACGACGTATCGGGCCGCATCATGAAGGGGCTGGACGAGGTCTTCAATCGCCCCCGCGGCTCGGACGCGCCCGCGCGCGATGATCACCACGCGGTCGCAGGTCAGTTCCACCTCGGGGAGGATGTGGCTGCTCACGATCATCGTCTTGTCCGCGCCGAGTTCGCGGATGAGCCGGCGCGTCTCCACGATCTGCGAGGGGTCGAGCCCTGCGGTCGGCTCATCGAGAATGAGGACGGGCGGATCGTGCAGGAGTGCTGAGGCGAGGCCGACGCGCTGGCGGTACCCCTTGCTCAGGTGCGCGATGCGCCGCCGGCGCACGTCGCGCAGCCAGCAGCGGTCGATGGACCTGTCCACCGCGGCGCGGCGCCGCGCCCGCGGGAGGCCGAAGAGGCGGCCCCTGTGGTGCAGGTAGTCGCAGACGCGCATTTCGCCATAGAGCGGGGTGGATTCCGGCATGTAGCCGATGCGCGCCCGGACAGCCCGGGTCTGGTCCACCGAATCGAGCCCATCGACGAGGACCTGGCCGGCCGAGGGGGGCAGAAACCCGGTGATGACGCGGATGGTCGTGGTCTTGCCGGCGCCGTTGGGGCCGAGGAGGCCCACCACCTGGCCCCGGGCGGCTGAAAACGAGACGCCGCGGAGCGCCCGGAAGTCGCCGAAGTTCTTGTGAATGTCGCGGACTTCGATCACAGGGCAGGAGCACCTCGCGCTGTTTGTCCGATGTCAAACGGGGTCCGGTTGCGTGATTCCGGAGCGGCGGCGCACACCAGCATCGGTCCGGAGGCCCCTTGGAACATAGTGGATGATGGCCGGAAGGAGTCGTAGACTGACCTGCAATGCGGACGCGGGCCACGGCCCGGCGGGCGCGGGCCCGGTTTGGGGGTCCCGGGGCCGGGTTCGGAGGGTCCGGGGTGTCCGGGGCGTCCGGAGTGTCCGGGGGCGCAGGGCGAGGGTCGGTCTGGAGTTCCGGGCGAGCGAGGGAGAGGCGCGGTCGGCGTCATCGCTGGCGCCGTTCTTCGATGGATAAGGGTCGTCGCACGAAGTTGCTCCTTCTTGGCGGGCCGAACGTTCCCGCCGATGCGTTGGCGTCTGCGCTGAGGGAGCACTTCGAGGTCGTGACGATGAAGCCCGGCGAGGCGGCGGAATCGCTTGCGGGCGATGAGGCGCGGGTCGTGCTTGCCGAGATGGGCGACTTCCTGCCGCTGGAGCGCGGGCTGGTGGACAGGCAGGCGGTCGCCCTGCTGAACGCCATCGGCGAGGGCGTGTGCCTGGCGACGCCGGAGGGCGCGGTGCTCTGGGGGAACGACCGTTTCAATCGGTTCAGCGCCCGAACGCGGGATCGGATTGCCGCGGAATGCCGGGCGGCTTCGGAGCGGTTCCGGCGGGGGCTTGGCGCGGGCGTGGAGAATGGCGAGCGGGCGTCGTGGCGGTCGGACATCGTGTCGGCGGACGGGGAGCGGGTGTACGAACTCGTGGTTTCGCCGGTGCTGTCGAAGGAAGCGGCGGGCTCGGCTGATGGAGAGCCGCGGACGTTGGAGGCGGTGGCGTGCGTCATCGTGGAGGTGACGGAATCGCGGAGCATCCAGCAGAAGATTGAGGCCATTGACAACACGGGGCGCGAGTTGATGCGCCTTGACGCGGACGCGGTGCGGCAGATGCACGCGGGGGAGCGTCTGGCGCTGCTTCAGGACAAAATCGTGCAGGCGGCGCACGAACTGATGCATTTCGATCATTTCACGATCAGGTTGCTCGATCGGGACACCGGCCGGCTTGATCTGGTCATGAGCACGGGCCTGCCGCCGGAGACGGCGCTGCGGGAGGTGTTCGCCCGGGCCACCGGAAATGGCATCATCGGGTACGTCGCGGTGACGGGGAAGAGTTACCTCTGCCGGGACACGTCCCGGGACCCGCTGTACAAGCCGGGGCTGGCCCATGCGGGGTCGTCGCTGACGACGCCGCTGGTCATTCACGATCGCGTAATCGGGGTGTTCAACGCCGAAAGCGGTCAAACCGGAGCGTTTTCTGAGGAAGACGTGCGTTTTGCGGAGATTTTCTCGCGTTCGATCGCCATGGCGCTGCACATTCTCGATCTGCTCGTGGTGGAGCGATCTTCCACCAACGAAGCCGTGAGCGGGCGCGTGGAGGGCGAGGTGCGGGAGCCGCTGGACGACCTCGCCGCCGAGTGCGAGTGGCTCCGCACGCAGCCCGCGATGAGCCCGGACGCGGCCCAGCACGTGGACCGCATCGTGCGCGACGTGGAGGCGATCCGGCGGCGGATCCGCGAGGTGGCCCAGGGGCCGCGGACGATCCTCGGCGCGGAAAAGGCTCTCAGGGACGAGAACGTCGATCCGGCGCTCAAGGGGCGCCGGGTTCTGGTGGCGGACGACGAGGCGGCGATCCGGGAGACGATTCGCGACGTTCTGGAGCGCCGCGGCAGCGTGGTCACGATCTGCGGAGATGGCGCGACGGCGGTGACGGCGCTGGAGGCGGCGGGGGAGCGGCGGGAGGGCTTCGATCTGGTGGTTTCCGACATCAAAATGCCGGATCGCAACGGATACGAGGTGTTTTCCGCGGCAAAGGCGCTCGATCGCGAGATTCCGGTGATTCTGATGACCGGATTCGGCTACGACCCGCACCACTCGATCGTGCGCGCCAGCCAGGAAGGGCTGCAGTGCGTGCTGTTCAAACCGTTCCAGATGGAGCGGCTTCTGGACGAGGTGCGGAAGGCCCTTCTGGCGCGTGCCGGATCGGCTGGCTGACCCGGGCCTCGGTATGGGCGGGCCGGGTTTCGCGCCGGCGGGCGATCAGCACGCGGGGGAGGCCGTCCAGGTCGTTCTCGATGCGCGGGGCCTCCAGGCCGGACTGAGCTGAAGCGAGTTCGAGCGCCAATTCCGCGGTTGAAGCGGCAATTTCGATCGCCATGACGCCTCCCGGGCGCAGTCGGGCCGGACCCTGCTCAAGGAGGGGCCGGACGAACTGCAGGCCATCCGGCCCGCCGCGGAGTGCGGATTCCGGCTCGAAATCCTTCACGTTGGGCAGAACCGCCTCCCACTCATGGTCGGGGATGTAGGGGGGGTTGGCGACGAGGTAGTGGAGGTCGCGCCCGGCGGGGTGGCGGAGGAGGGGGTCGAGCAGGTCGCCGTCCAGGAAGTCCATTCGGTCGCCTACTCCGTGCCGATGGGCGTTTTCGCGCGCCAGTTCGAGCGCTCTTAGAGAAATATCGCACGCCGCGGCGCGGGCGTCCGGCAGGTTCTTGAGCAGCGCGACCGCGATGCAGCCGCCTCCGGCGCAGACGTCGGCGATGGTGGCGCGATCGAAGCCGGGGGTCATTCGGGCGTGGCGAAGGATGGTCTCGACAAGTGTCTCGGTGGATGGCCGCGGTATCAGGGCGCGGGAATCGGCCCGGAGGGGAAGGGAGAAGAACCACGCCTCGCCGACGAGGTACTGGACGGGCTCGTGCTTCAGGGCCCGGGCGACGAGGGAGCGCAGGTTCTCGCGCTCCAGGGGGGAGGCGGGGCGGTCGGCTTCCATGTAGAGGCGGAGGCGATCGCACCCGATGACGTGCGAAAGCAGCATTTCGGCGCACAAACGCGGCGAATCGATCTCGGCGCGGGAAAACGCCTCGGTCATCCAGCGAAGGAGCGATCGGGTCGTCCAGGATTGGCTGGCGGGGGCGGTCATGCGATGTTTCGCGCCGGGGAACGGGGAGCATAGGTCGAACGGCCCGCGGCAACGGCGATATCCGCGGAATCCCGGGTGCGTCCCGGCCGGGCCGGCGCCGTTATCATCCTCCCCCCGCTCGATTTCGGGGCGGGGCCCCGATGATGAACAGAGGAGCCGGTGATGACCAAGCCGCCCGCCGCGGCCCTTTCTTCGACAGTGCAGACCCTCCTTCACACGGTGCGCGACGAGGCCGAGCGGGCGGGCGCTTTTGCGAGCGCGGTCGTTCGCGACGGGATGCTTGTCTGCCAGGCGAAGGAGGCGGCGGAGCCGGCGTTCTACCGGCTGGAGGTGGATGGCGGGTGTCTCTGGGTGAGCCTGGTGATGAAGGACCGGTGGCTGAGCGAATCGATCGAGACGGACCTGCTCCACACGGGCGACAAGATGGAGGAGTTGATCGAGGAGGAACTGGCCGAGCAGGGATGGGAGGACGGGGCGCCGGTCGTGGAGCACTTCCGGAGTGAGGACATGCTGTTCACGTTCCGGTCGCCGCTGCCGGTCGAACTCGAGCGGCCGGCGACATCGGCGGCGAGAACGGCGATGCAGTGGCTGCTGGCCTATGAAGCGGCGTTCCGGCCGCTGGGCGACATGGAGGCTTCGGACGAGGACGATTGATCGCAGGATGCGCGCCGCGAGGCGCGCATGGCGGAGGCGGCATGCGGATCCTGATGCTGGGTTGGGAGTTTCCGCCGTTCATCACCGGCGGTCTCGGCACAGCGTGCCAGGGGCTGACGCGCGCGCTCGATCGTCTGGGTCACAACGTGGTGTTCGTGCTGCCGAAGGCGGTGGAGCGGTCGCACGCCACGCACGTGCAGTTGCTGAGCCCCGAGGGGTCGCCGGTTGGATCGGCGGCGGACGAGGGTGTTGAGTCCTACACGAGCGGGGAGTTTCAGGGCGTGGTCTTCCGCGCGGTGCCCGCGGCGCTGGCGAGCCCCTATCCCGGCGGTTCGCGGGGGGTGGCGCTCGCCGGGGAGATTCACTCGGGGGGCAGCGGCGCCTCCAACGAGGTTGAGGCGCTGCGGAGCGCCGGCGTGCCGGTGAGCGGGCCGGGCGAGATCGCCGCGGCGCCGATCGCCCGCGGGGGCGACTACCACGGCGACGTGGTCGGAGACGCGGAGCGGTATGCGCGGCTCGTGATGGCGGTGGCGCGCAAGGAGCGGTTCGACGTCGTTCACGCGCACGACTGGATGACGTATCCCGCGGGAATGGCGATCGCACGTGCGACGGGCAGGCCGCTGGTGGTGCACATTCACTCGACGGAGTTCGATCGATCAGGCGTGAACGTGCATCAGCGCGTGTACGACATCGAGCGCCGCGGGATGCACGCGGCGATGTTCGTGGTTGCGGTGAGCGAGTACACGCGATCCATCGTCGTGGAGCGGTACGGCGTCGCGGGGGACAAGATCGCGGTGGTCTACAACGGGGTGGAGGCGGAGTTGCCGCAGCCGGGCCCGGAGATGCGGGTGGAGGCGGGCGACAGGATCGTGCTCTTCCTCGGGCGCATCACGATGCAGAAGGGGCCGGAGTACTTCATCGCCGCGGCGAAGCGGGTTCTCGAAAAGATGGACAACGTGAAGTTCATCGTCGCGGGCGCCGGGGACATGACGCGGCGCATGATCGAACTGGCGGCGGAGATGGGGATCGGCCAGAAGGTGCTCTTCACGGGCTTCCTGCGCGGGGCTGACGTGCGGCGCGTGTTCCGGATGGCGGACCTCTACGTGATGCCCTCGGTGAGCGAGCCCTTCGGCATCGCGCCGCTGGAGGCGATGAGCCACGACACGCCGGTGATCATCAGCCGGACTTCGGGCGTGTCGGAGGTGCTGACGCACGCGCTCAAAGTGGATTTCTGGGACATCGACGAGATGGCGAACAAGATCATCGCGGTGCTGCGGCATCCACCGCTCTCGCAGACCCTGCGCGAACACGGCGCGTTCGAAGTGCGCAAGCTGACCTGGGAAGGCGCTGCCAAGAAGTGCGTCGAGGTGTACGAAAGGGCCATCGCTTCGATGCGCGCGACGGCGCCGGTGTGAGAATGGCGCGGGCCGAGCGTGGCTAGGCTGCCATGGCCCGGCCGGCGCCGTGCGGTGGCGGCTCGCCATGTTGAGCGAGCGCCCCGCGGCCGCCATCTCCTCCATACAGGTTGTTCGCAGGGATGAGCGGGGTGGTTGCAGGGGGGTGAAGGACTTTCTTCGCGGGGCGATTGCTTGGTGGTCCTAGGATTTCACGATGAGGGATTCGGTCGAAAAGCCAGGCTTGGCGCGGGGCGGCATCGGAGAACCCTCGGCGCGGCAATCCGCGCTGATCGTTGAGGATCACGGCAGCCTGTCCTATGAGCGCGGGCTCGAACTTCAGGCAGCGCGGCGCGACGAGGTTCTCTCATGGCGCAGGGAAGGCGATGCGGAGACGCGCGCCGGATTTCTGCTGCTGCTGGAGCATGATCCGCCCGTGATCACCGTCAGCCGTCGCCCCACCGCGAGGCAGCACCTGCTCGCCACGGAAGCGCAGGTGCGCGCTGCCGGTGTTGAGATCGCCGAGACGGACCGTGGCGGCGACATCACGTATCACGGACCGGGGCAGCTCATCGCATACCCGATTCTCGACCTCAACCGGCTGAGGCTCGGGCTGCACGACTACATGCGGCTGCTCGAGGAGATCGTGATCGGCGTGTGCCGGTCGTTCGGCGTGCAGGCGCATCGGGATGTGTGCGCCACCGGCGTGTGGGTGGGCGGCGAGGGCGCCACAGTGGAATCACCCGGGGGCGCATGCAACGGCTCGGCGCAGGCGGGGCGGAAGATCTGCGCGATGGGTGTGCGCGTCGGCCGGTGGGTTTCAACGCACGGGCTGGCGCTGAACGTTTCAACGAATCTCGATCACTTCAATCTCATCGTCCCGTGCGGGCTGGCGGGGCGCAGCGTGACGAGCCTGGAGCGGGAACTCGGCGCTTCCTGCCCTGAAATGGGCGAGGTGAAGAGCACTCTCTCGCGGGCTTTCGACGACGCCGTTGTGCGGCGGATGGGTCTCCATGACCTGGGCGGCGAGGACTGAAGCCGCGGAGCGTGGAAGCCCGTTGAAACGGGCTGGAAGCGCGGGTGATGGCGTTGACCACGGCTGAAGCCGAGGCCTGCAAGCGAGCAAGGCCGTTGAAACGGCCTGAAGCCGGCGCTGATGCATTCGCCGTCAGGGCACCCAGAGGAAGTAGAACCCCGGCGCCGCGGGCAGGCCGCCCCACATGGCGGACGCATTGATTTGCAGCAGATTGATCTCGCGCTCGCCTCCGGCCCCCGCCGTTCCTCCGGGGCCGGCTTCGCCGCGTGCGCCCGCCGAAGCGGTGGGGGAGTAAGGCGTCCGGGGCGAACGCGTATCCGCGTGGTAGGTCACGAGGCGGGCCGCGGGCAGGTCCGTGAGGCGCTTGGCGGCGGCGAAGGCCTCGCGGACGCCGCCGGTTTCGTCCACGAGGTGGATCCGCTCCGCTTCGGCGCCTGTGATCACGCGGCCGTCGAGGGCCCAGTCGTTTGCCGCGGCGTCGAAGGAGGGCCGGCGGCGAATGACGTGGGCGCGGAAGCGGCCGTAGAACTCATCCACCATGCCCTGCAGGATGGCGTACTGCTCTTCGCGCTCGGGCGCGAATGGGCTGGCGAGGTCCTTGTTGGGGCCGCTGGTCACGGCGCGGGCGCTGGCGCCGATCATCTTGAGCGTTCCCTCGATGTTGAAGGTCTGCATGATGACGCCGATGGACCCGGTGACCGTCGTGGGCTCCGCGACGACTCGATCGGCCGCGACGGCGACGAAGAAGCCGCCACTGGCGGCGACCTCGCCCATGGAGGAGACCACGGGTTTGCCGGTTGACTCGGCAAAGCGGCGAACCTCGCGAGCCATCGTCTCGCTGCCGGTGACGGTGCCCCCGGTGGAGTTGATGCGGAGCACCACGGCGCGCACAGCGCGATCGCGGGCCGCCATGTCGAGGCGGGCCACCAGTTCATCCACGGGGTTGGGCCCGGGCTGAAAGAGCCCGGGGACCGAGACGCCGGCAATAAGCCCCGAGACCTCGATGAGAGCCACCTTGGGCGCGGCCGCGGCGCCCTCATCAACAATGATCGTGGACTCCTTGAGTTCGGCGCCGCCGGCCTTGAGGTCGATGACGACTCGCTGGGGCAGGCAGCCCGCGGGGAGCGCGAGCGCAAGAGCAGCGGCGGCGAGCCCGAAGCGACGGTGTGATGGTGTGCGCATGATTGGGCGGTATGGTACTGGCCACGAGCGGCGCCCATTGGAGTCACCTTCGCACATCCCGGTCCTGCTCCGAGAGACGCTTGGGGCGCTCGATCCTCACAGCGGAGAGACGGCGCTCGATTGCACAGCGGGAATGGGAGGACACGCGGCCGCGATCGCCGCGCGGCTGGGTCCAAAGGGCGTCATCGCTCTGAACGATGCCGATCCGGCGAACCTCTCGCGGTCGGAAGCGCGGGTCCGCGGGGACAGGGGGGCAGCGCCTCGTGTGGTCGCACTCCAGGGAAACTTCGCCGATGCTCCGCGGCGGCTCGTGGAGCAGGGGCTGGCCGCGGACGTGGTGTTGGCTGACCTGGGCTTCGCGTCGCCCCAGATGGAGGACGCGTCGCGGGGATTGAGTTTCATGCGCGAGGGGCCGCTGGACATGCGGTTCGACCCCTCAGGCCCGGTCACTGCGGCGGACCTCGTGAACACGCTGCCCGAGCAGGACCTTGGGGAGATCCTGCGCGATTTCGGGGAGGAGCGGGCCCACCGGGTGATCGCCCGAAAACTTGTCGCCGCCCGAAGCGAGGGGCCGATACAGACCACCGCTCAACTCGCCCAGATTGTCCGTTCAGCCATCGGGAAACAGCGTGGGATGTCGCGGATCGACCCTGCTACGAAAACCTTTCAGGCGTTGCGGATCGCGGTCAACGATGAACTCGGCAGCCTCGGGGCGCTGCTGGAAGCCATCCGCCGCGCCGCGGTGGCGCTGGCGACGGGCGGCAAAGCCGCGGCGGTGTGGCTGCGGCCGGGAGCGCGGATCGCAGTGATCTCCTTTCACTCGCTGGAAGACCGGATGGTGAAGCAGGCATTTGGGGACTTGGTGCGGCAGGGTTTGGCGCAGGCGCTGACCAGGAAGCCTGTGGAGGCGGATGAGGCGGAGGTCGCGGCCAACCCGCGATCGAGGTCGGCGAAGTTGCGGGCGATTGCGCTCCCGGGATGAGCCCGGGGGATGCGAGTCACGTGGCGGGCCGGCGGGTCCGGGCGTGGATTATCAGAGACGCCGGGCGAACGGGCTCCCCGGCGGCGACTCGCGGACGCCCGGATGTTGCAAGGACGCTCGCCCAATGACGCGTGAACACAAACTCGCCGTGCTGATCGGTTTCGCCCTGGTGCTGGTGGTCGGGGTGGTCATCTCCGACCATTTCTCAGCGGGCCGAAGCGCCCGCCTGGGCGAGGCGACACGGGTCGAGGCGGCGAGCGACCTGACGGACTTCGACGCCGAGGAGGAACTTGGCGACGTGGCGGCGATGCGGCTGACCGCGGCGGCGAGCATCGAAGCGCCTCCGGCGGGGGCGCTTGGCGGCATGGAGAGCGGAGACGGCGCGGGGCCCTCGGTGCTCGCGGATGCGCTGGAGACGGCCAAGGGTTGGGCGGATCGGGTCGGACCGACGATCATCGACATGGGACAGCAGGTCGGGCAATCGCACGAGGCGGTGGCGCTTCATGTGCCGCCGACGCACCGGACGGGCATGGACGAGCAGGAGGCGGCGCTGAGGCAGGAGATTGATCGGGTGAAGGGCGCGGCGGCGGGCGATGGGGGCGCAGCCCTGGCATCGACGGATCCGCGCGATGGCGCGCCGACGCATGTTGTGCAGGATGGAGAATCGCTCTGGGGGATCGCGAAGAAGCATTACGGCGACGGCTCGCTGTACCGGAAACTCGCGCAGTTCAATCGCGACCGCGTGGTGGATGAGGAGACGGTGCGGGCGGGCGTGACGCTGTTCGTGCCATCGAAGGATGTGCTGCTGGGGAGGCGGCCCGCGGGGGCCCCTGCGAAGGGGCTTGAGCAGGAGCGCATTGCGCCGTCCAAGGCCGTGTCGCCGCGGGAATCGCGGCAGGCTTCCAGCTCGCCGTCACGGCGGCACAAGGTGAAGAAGGGCGAGACGCTGGGCGACATCGCGAAGTCGCAACTGGGGTCGGCCCGGCGGTGGCAGGAGATCGCGGATCTGAACGACGACGTGCTCGACGATCCGGACGTGGTGCCTGCGGGGACGGTGCTGAAGCTTCCCGCGCGGTGACGCCCCCGCGACCGCCCCCGCCCCCGGGGGGCATTGGAGGACCGGACGTGGTGGGCAAACTCTCGGCGCTGGTGCTGATTGCGGGCGCGACGGCGGCGTCGCTGCTTTCGGTGCGGCAGCAGCGGGTGCAGATTGCGCATGATCTGGCGCAACTGCAGGCGCGGATTGCGGCGCACGATGAGACGATCTGGAAACTGCGCGTGCAGATTGCGGAGCGGACGCAGCCGTTGAGCGTGGAATCGCTGATTGCGCAGGCGGGGCTGGACCCGATGGCGCCTGTGCTGCTGAACCAGGCGAAGCCGCGGGGGCCGGAGGCGGCGATGTCGCTCGCGGCGGGGTTGCCGGCGCCGGGGGTTTCCGGGGTTCCGGGGGTTCCGGGGGGGCAGGGGCCGGAGCCGATGGAGCGTCGGACGCCATGAGCGGAGCCGGAATGAACCGCGGCGCGGATGGTCGGGCGCTGCTGGTCGGGCGCATCGGCATGATCGGGATGACGGCGCTGTTCGTGATCGTGCTGCTGCGGGTGGCGCAGTTGCAGATCGCGCCGGGGGCGCGGCTGGCGGGGCACATTGACGATCGGGTGGCGTCGCGCTCGGAGCTGGCGCCGCGGGGCGATCTGCTGGACCGGCGAGGGCGTGTGCTGGCTGCGACGCGCGTGGGTCGGCGGGTGTTTGTGGACCCGGTGATGTTCGCGCAGCCGTATGACCGGTCGATCATCGCGCTGGCGGAGGCGATCGGGGTGGACGTGGACGACGTCGGGACGCGGATCCTGACGCGGATCGCGGAGAATGAGCGGCGCGAGGCGGAGGGGCTTGGACCTATTCGGTACGTATCGATCGATGGGGTGCTGGACGCGTGGCGCGTGGATGCGGTGCTGGCGCTGAACCTGCCCGGAGTGCATCTGGAGCGGAGGAGTGTGCGCGAGGCGCCGGTCGGGGAAGCGACGGCGTCGCTGGTGGGCAAGGTGGGCGTGGATCACGATGGGTTGCTCGGCGCCGAGCTGGCGTTCGATGAATCGCTGCGGCCGGCGAACGGAAGGCTGGACTATGTGCACGATGCGCGCGGGCGGGCGCTGTGGATCGAGGCGGGTGGATACACCGCGCCGGCGCCGGGGGAATCGCTGAGGTTGAGCGTGGACCTGGCGCTGCAACAGATCGCGATGGAGGAACTGGAGCGCGGCGTGCGCGAGGCGGATGCGGCGGGGGGCCGGCTGCTGATGGTCGATCCGGCGACGGGCGAGATCCTCGCGATGGTGGATCACGTGCGCCATGTGCCGGGGGTGGTGAAGTACGTGGCCGAGCCCGGGAAGCGGGCGCCGGCGCCCGAGCCGGGGGTTCGTTATGTGGTGATTCCCGAGGATGCGGGGCGCGAGATTCACCCGGCGCTGGGGCGGAATCGGTGCGTTGAAGATGCGTACGAGCCGGGCTCGACGTTCAAGCCGTTCCTGTGGTCGGTGGTGACGGAACTGGGGCTTGCGGCGCCGGACGAGGTGATCAATACGGAGGGCGGGCGGTGGCGCACGGCGTACGGGCGGCCGATCGAGGACGTGGTCGAGAAGGATGAGCAGACGTGGTCGCAGGTGCTCATCAACTCATCGAACATCGGTATGGTGAAGGTGTGCGAGCGGCTGTCCTATGGGCAGACGCAGGAGGCGATCCGTCGATTCGGGTTCGGGACGCCGTCGGGGCTTGGATTGTCCGGCGAATCCGCGGGTCTGGTGACGGCGCCGAAACACTGGACGAAGTACACGCAGACGAGCGTGTCGTTCGGGTATGAGGTGGCGGTGTCGCCGCTGCAGATGGCGCGGGCGTTCTGCGCGTTCGCGCGGCCGGGCGATATGGCGGGGACGCTGCCTCGGTTGCGGCTGACGGCGGTCGGGAAGCAGGATGCGCAGGAAACCCCGGTCGTGCATCGCGTGCTGCCGGCGCAGGTGGCGGCGCTGGCGCGCGAGGCGATGAAGGGAGTGGGGGAGAACCTCGATCTACGGCTGCGGACCGGGAAGGGTGAGGGTGAAGCGCCGTTCCGCTACGACATCTTCGGGAAGTCGGGAACGTCCAAGGTGGCGCGGCCGGGCGGAAGGGGATACTTTGACCGGCAGTACTGCTCGTCGTTCATCGCGGGGGCGCCGGCGGCGCAGCCGCGGGTGGTGGTGCTCGTGATCATCGACGATCCGGGGCCGGAGCGCGTGCGGGCGCGGACGCACTACGGATCGCAGGTGGCGGGGCCGGTGGTGCGGCGGGTGGTGGAGCGCGGGCTGGCGTATCTGGGCGAGGCGCCGACGCAGACACCTGAGGCGCCGCCGGCGAGGGTCGCCGCGGCGGGCGAGTAGCGGAGCCTCCGCGGCTTCCGGCCGGTCTCAGAACTCAGCGTTCTTCGGCGTACGCGGGAACGGGATGACATCCCGGATGTTCGCCATGCCCGTGCAGAAGAGCACGAGCCGCTCGAAGCCGAGGCCGAAGCCCGCGTGGGGGACCGTGCCGTAGCGGCGCAGGTCGCGGTACCACCAGTAATCCGGCTTGTGCAGGCCCATCTCATCGATGCGGCGGTCGAGTATGTCGAGGCGTTCTTCGCGCTGGGAGCCGCCGATGATCTCGCCGATGCCGGGGGCGAGGACGTCCATGGCGCGCACGGTGCGACCATCGTCGTTCTGGCGCATGTAGAACGCTTTGATCTGCTTGGGGTAGTTCATCACGATCACCGGGCGCTTGATGTGCTCCTCCGTGAGATACCGCTCGTGCTCGGATTGCAGGTCCGCGCCCCAGGAGACGGGATACTCGAACGCCTTCCCGGACTTTTCCAGGATCGACACGGCCTCCGTGTAGTCGATGCGCTCGAACGGGGACTCCATGACGTGGGTCAGGCGCGCCAGGAGGCCGGTGTCGATGCGCTCGTTGAAGAAGGCCATGTCGTCGGCCCGTTCGTCGAGCACCGTCTTCAGCAGTTGCTTGACGAACGCCTCGGCGAGGTCGGCGTTGTCGTTCAGATCGGCGAAGGCCACCTCCGGCTCGATCATCCAGAACTCCGCCAGGTGGCGGCTCGTGTTGCTGTTCTCTGCACGGAAGGTGGGGCCGAAGGTGTAGACCTTGCTCAGCGCGCAGCAGTAGGTCTCGACGTTGAGCTGCCCCGAGACCGTGAGATGCGCTTCCTTGCCGAAGAAATCTTCCGAAAAATCCGGCTTCCCCTCCGGCGTGCGCGGCAGGTTGGCGAGGTCCAGCGTGCTGACGCGGAACATCTGGCCCGCGCCTTCGCAGTCGCTCCCCGTGATGATGGGCGTGTGGATCCAGAAGAAGCCGCGGTCGTGGAAGAACCGGTGCACGGCCATCGCGAGGCAGTGCCGCACGCGCGCCACGGCGCCGAAGGTATTCGTCCGCGAGCGCAGATGCGCTACTTCGCGCAGATACTCGAACGTGTGCCGCTTCTGGGCGATCGGGTAATTGTCCGGGTTCTCCACCCAGCCCACCACTCGGATCGCCTTCGCCTGCATCTCGACGGACTGCCCCTTGCCCTGCGACTCGACGAGTTCGCCATCCGCTTCGATGGCGCAGCCCGCGGTGAGGCGCGTCACCTCGTCCCGGTAGTTCGGCAGATCGCCCGGCGCCACGATCTGAAGCGTGTCGAAGCACGATCCATCCGTGACCGCGATGAAGGAGAGGCCGGCCTTGGAGTCCCTGCGCGTCCTGACCCAGCCCCGCACGGTCGCGGCGGCGCCGGGCGCGGTCCGCAGGGCCTGAGCAACGCTGATCGGCGCGGAGGCGGCCTGCGAAGGGACGGGAGACGTTGATGTCGAGTGCGTCGCCATGGCGGACGCGATGGTAGCAGCGAGCCGGCCCGGCGCGGGCGGCGCCGCGCCGCTTCCCCTACCCTGTCCCAATGCTGAAGTGCGGGGCTGTGTTCGACAAGACCGGGAGGCACCGCTATCACCTCTGGCGAACCTGGGGTGAGGGGCCGGTCGTCGCATTCGTCATGCTGAATCCGAGCCTCGCGGACGCTGAGAGAGACGACCCCACGATCAGGCGATGCCTGGGGTTCGCCCAGGCATGGGGCTACGGCCGCCTCGAAGTGGTCAACCTGTTCTCATGGCGCGCGGCCGACCCCGCGTCACTGAGCCGCTGCGCACGGCCGAACGGCCCTGACAACGACGCCTGTGTGACCACCGCGGCCACCCGGGCTGATCTGGTCGTCGCCGGCTGGGGCGACCGCGGCCGGCTCTTCGATCGCGATCTCGAGGTCAAGGCGCTGCTCATCGGAGTCTGCCGGCCGATGTGCCTTGGGGTGACGCGCCAGGGGTCGCCTCGGCACCCGCTGTATGCGCCGGGCGCGGTGGCGCCCATCGCATTTGAACTTGCCGCCGCGACGTGAAACTCAGCCTCGCGCGGGCGCCAGCAGTGTTTCCGGCTTCTTCAGGAGTTCGATGATGCGCGCCAGGCAGCGGGCCCCTTCCGCGCCGTCCACCACGCGGTGATCGCACGCCAGGCTCAGCGGCAGAAGTTTGCCCACCCTGATCGCGCCGTTGTCCGCCACAACGCCATCGCGCACACGCCCGACCGCGAGGATCGCGACTTCCGGATAGTTGATCACCGGGGTCGCGAACCGGCCGGCATAGGACCCGACATTGCTGATGGTGAACGTGCTGCCCATGAGCCGGTCGCGCGGGATGGAGCGCTCGCGCGTCATCCTCGCCAGTTCCGTGACGTGCCGGCCGATCTCGAGCAGGCCGAGCGTATCGGCGTCCGGAATCACGGGCACCGAGAGCCCATGCTCCGTATCCGTGGCGATGCCCATATGCACGGCGCCGTACCGCAGAATCTCCTCCGCCTCGTCATTCACCGTCGCGTTCAGCGAGGGGAACTCGCGCAGCGCCCGGCACACGGCCGAGACCACAAACGGCAGATAGGAAACCTTCTCCCCGCTCGCTTTCTGCAACTGCGAACGTGCAGCATCGAGCGCCGAGACCTCCGCCTCATCCATCACGGTGAAATGGACCGCGGTGTCAACGGATTCCCGCAGGCGTTTGGCGATCGTGCGCCTCGTGCCGCGGAAGGGCACGCGCTGCACTCCAGCCGCGGGCGCCGGGGCCGGCACGCCGCCCCCCGCCACGCGAACGGCCAGAGCCGCGGCGGACATCTCATCCGCCACGCGGCGCTCCGCGTGGGCCGGGGCGACGGTGGTGGGGCCGTTGTTCGTGTGGGGCTCTCTCCGGGCCGCCGGGCGGGCGGTTGCCGCGGCGGACCGGCCGCCGCCGGAATCAGCCGCGGCCCGGACATCGCGATCGGTGACGCGGCCTCCCAGGCCGCTCCCGGCGATCGAATCGATGTCAACGCCAAGGTCTCGAGCGAGGCGGCGGACGGCGGGCGTCGC
The DNA here is from genome assembly GCA_964529265.1 of uncultured Phycisphaeraceae bacterium. GTDB lineage: Bacteria > Planctomycetota > Phycisphaerae > Phycisphaerales > UBA1924 > CAZGVW01. Next base: position 41,598 of record CAZGVW010000190.1, on the reverse strand, counting down.
CAGTGCCTTTCCATCCTTCCGCTCGACTGAGGGATTCGCACTGAGATTGCCGACGACGGTTCCCGCGTCCTCCCGCTCCTCGGCCGCGGCCTCCCGGGATCGCGACGGAGGGGCCGATTCAACCGCCCTGGCCGCGGCGCCGGATTTCTCAGCCCGCGGCTGGCCGGCTCCTCCTGAGCCGCCTCCATAGGTGACCAGGGGTTCGCCGACCTTCAGAATCTGGCCCGGCTCGCCGTGCAGCGTGCCGATGACGCCGCCGCGGGGGCTGGGGACCTCGACCAAGGCCTTGTCCGTCTCCATCTCGGCGAGGATGTCATGCTCCTCGACGGTGTCGCCCGGGCTGACGCGCCACTTGATGAGTTCAGCCTCGTGCACGCCCTCGCCGAGGTCGGGCAGGATGAAGACGTTGGGATCGGAAGACTTCGCGTGGGCCATGATGGATAGGGTCGGGGGTTTGGGGGGCTGGGTCAAGGAGCGGTGGGGGGTTTGTTCAAGCGTGGTCAAAACGCCGCGCACGCAAGCACGCCGTCCGCGATCCGCTTCGCCTCGGGCAGGTAATCGAGTTCAAGTTTGTAGTACGGCATGACCGTGTCGAAACCGGTGACGCGCTGCACGGGCGCCTGGAGGTGCAGGAAGCAGCGCTCCTGGATGGTTGTCGCGATCTCGGCGCCGAAGCCGGACGTCCTGGGCGCCTCGTGCACCACGACGCAGCGGCCGGTCTTCTTGACGGATTCGGCGATGCAATCGGCGTCGAACGGATAGATCGTGCGGAGGTCGATGAGTTCGACGCTGAGATCGTCGGGCAAGTGGTCCATCGCCTCGAGGCACTGGAGCACGGTCGCGCCCCACGTGACGATGGTGAGGTCCTCGCCCTCCTCGACGATCTTCGCCTCGCCGATGGGGATGGTGTACTCGTCTTCGGGCGTTTCTTCGCGGAACGCACGGTAGATTCGCTTGGGCTCGAAGAAGATCACGGGGTCGGGATCGCGGATGGCGCTGATGAGCAGGCCCTTGGCGTCATAGGGCGAGGCGGGCATGACCACCTTGAGGCCGGGATGGTGCGCGTAGATCGCCTCCGGGGAATCTGAGTGCAGTTCCGGCGCGTGAATGCCGCCGCCCACGGGCACGCGGACCGTGAGCGGGATCGTCACGCTCCCGCGGCTGCGCGTGCGGTACCGCCCGCCGTGGTTCACCAGCTGGTCGTATGCCGGGCCGAGGAACCCCTCGAACTGAATCTCGGGGATCGGGCGCATGCCTGCGATGGCGAGGCCGATCGCGGCGCCCATGATGCCCGACTCCGCGAGGGGCGTATCCACGACGCGATCCTCGCCGAATCGCGCCTGCAGGCCCTCCGTGACACGGAAGACGCCGCCGTTGCGGCCGATGTCCTCGCCGAGAAGGACGACGCGGTCATCCGCCTCCATCTCCTGCGCGAGGGCCAGGTTGATTGCCTGTACGAGTGTGAGATTGGCCATGCGTGGGTCAGTCCTGAATCCGGCTCCCGCCGAGAGTGAGATCGATGCGGCTCATCCCGAAGTCGCCACCGCCGCGGCGGCTGCCGCCCGGGCCGCGGCTTCTTCCTGATCATCGGGGACGTAGAGGCTCAGAGCGGGCATGCCGGCGTTCAGCGCCTCCGAGACAACATCCGGCGCCTCCTGCACCTTGAGCGACCATACGCCCGACCATCCCATTCCGAGTCCCATCACGAGCTCCGTATGCTTCTTGCCGCGCTGAACGTAGCGGACGTGAACTGGGTTCACCCAGACATCGCCGCCGTTCTGATCGGTGAGTCGGACAAGCATGGCCGGGTCACGCCTGCTGCGCCGCGCGCCGCAGCGTCTCCTGCTCCGGGAACTGGCCGAGGGAGTGCGTCTGCATCGTGTCGCGCTGGAGGCGGATCTCCCCGGGCAGCTCGGCGAAGGTGTGATCGAAGATGTCGTCGGTCGTCGGCTTCTCGATGCCCTCGGCGTTCTTCACGACCTTGACCACGATCTCCTTGGCCCTGGCGTCGAGGGATTTCTGCTTGTCCTCCGACCACAGATCGCGAGTCTCAAGGAACTTGCGCACGCGGATCAGCGGATCCTTTTTCTTCCACGATTCGAGTTCCGCCGCATCGCGGTATCGCCGCGCGTCGTCGGCGGTGGTGTGATCGCCGAGGCGATAGGTGATGGACTCGATGAGCGTCGGCTTGCCGTCCTTGAGCGCCCGCTGCCGGGCCTCCTTCGCGACCTTGTAGACGGCGAAGATGTCGTTGCCGTCGCACTGAATGACCTCCGCGCCGTAGGCGAGGCCTTTCTGGGCGAAGGTTTCCGATGCGGTCTGGCGCGAGCGCGGCACCGAGATCGCCCACTGGTTGTTCTGGCAGATGAAAACGACGGGCAGTTTCAGCGCGCCGGCGAAGTTCATCGCCTCGTGGAAATCACCTTCGCTCGTCGCGCCATCGCCGAAGAACGTGAAGGCGACCGCCTTCTGCTTCCGCAGTTTGAGCGCCCACGCAATGCCCGCGGCATGCAGCATGTGCGTGCCGATCGGGATCGAGATGGGCAGAATGTTCACGCCCGGCGGGATCTGGTTGCCGCGCTCATCGCCCATCCAGTGGAGCAGAATCTTCTCCATCGGCAGGCCGTGGAGGAAGAGGGCCGTGTTCTCGCGGTAGCAGGGGACCATCCAGTCCTGCCGCTCCGACGCGAGGGCCACGGCGCCGATCGCCTCCTGCCCCATGTTCTGGGGATAGGTGCCCATGCGGCCGGAGCGCTGGAGCTTGAAGGCCACCTCGTCGTAGTGCCGGCAGATGCACATGTGCTCGTACAGGCGCACCACCTGCTCATCGGTGAGTGCGCCCTTGCCGAGTTTCTCGTCGAACTTGCCGTGCTCGTCGAGAATCTGGACGTAGTCGATCTTCGCGCGATAGACGGTCTTGATGGGCATCAGGCGCTCCGGATGGTGCTCGATGCGGGTGTTTCGGCGAGCGGCTTCCCGGCGTCGAGCCGCTTCTGGGCGTAAGCGATCGCGGCGGCGTGGCCGGAGCCCAGCCGCTCCGCATCCTTCAGAATCTGAACCATGACGTTCTCGATGTTGCGGATGCGGCGATCCAGCTCCTGCTCGGTGAATCCGCACCAGAGGCCGGCGAGTTGGAGCAATCCACCGCCGTTGGCGACGAAATCCGGGCAGTAGATGATGCCGCGGCCGTGCAGCAGTGCGGAGTCCTCATCCGGGTCAGCCAGCACGTTGTTGGCGCCCGGCGCGACGATCGCGCACTTGAGCGTGGGAATGTTGTTGGCCTTCACGACGCCGCCCAGCGCGCACGGGCAGAGAACATCGCAACGGGTCTCGATGATCTGATCGGAGGCGGCCGCGCGGGCGCCGAACTGCTTCACGGCCCGGTCCACCCGCTCCTCGACGATATCGGTGACGACCAGTTTGGCGCCCTCAGCCGCGGCGATGCGGCAGACATTTGTCCCCAGGGCGCCGAGGCCTTGGACGGCGATGGTGACGCCGTTCAATGAAGGCGACTTGCCGGTGTGACGCAGGGCGCCGCGCATCGCGGAGATCACGCCGAGGGCGGTGTAGGGCGCGGGGTCGCCGCCGCGAGCCACCTTCTCGCCGCCCATGACGTGCTTGGTCTCGAGGGCCATCCAATCGATGAACTGCGTATCGACGCCGACATCCTCCGCGGCGATGTACAGGCCGTGCAGGCGATCGACGAAGCGGCCCATGGCCCGGGCGAGGGCCTCGGTGGGGGGGTCGTCCGGCGAGTGCGACCAGATGACGCTTTTGGCGCCGCCCATGGGCAGGTCGGCGGCGGCGGCCTTGTAGGTCATGGCCTGGCTCAGGCGGAGGACGTCGTTCAGCGCATCCGCCTCGCTTCGATAGGCCCAGCGGCGGACACCGCCGAGCGCGGGGCCGAGCGTAGTGTTATGGACCGCAATCACGCCCCGCAGGCCGGTGCGGGCGTCCTGGCAGAACAGCACGTTTTCGTGGCCGCGATCGCCCATCTGCTCGAAAACCATTGGTCAATCCTCCGGTGAACCGGCGTTCTTGAGCCTTGATCCTGCTCGGCGCGCTTGTGAGCGAGGCCGTCCTATCGAAGCCATTCAGAATCGTGTCATGAGCGGCCGGCGCCCGCGTGCCTGTGCGCGCTGTCGCCGGGGAACTGCTTGATCGCATCGTGGTTCAGCTGCCTGCCCGTGCCCGCGGCGACGGGAGATCTTTCAGGGATCGCGAACTGATCGTTCGGAAGCGTATCGTTGTGCTTGAGGGCCGCCTCGGCCGCCCGCAACATGCTCGCATCCGCGTTGTCGTAGAGCGCCGCGAAACAGCGGCGGACCTCGACGTCCGCCATGTCGAGGAAGTGCTCGGCGGCGGTCTTGTCGCGCTCGAACTCGAGGCCGTCCTCGCCCGCACGCAGTTGCCGATCCAGTTTCGAGAGCACGCACGCCGAGGCGTGGATCCACATGGCCGCGTCCGCGAGGCGGGCCTGCACGCACTGCCGACCGACGATCTCCTCCTTGAAGCGCTTGCTGGCCATCTTGAACTGGTGGCTGAGTTCGCGAGTGTTGGCGCTCAGTCGCTCCGCCCACGGCGCGAGCGCTCCGTGCAGCCGGGTGACCTCCGGCGCCGGGCGGCGCAGCCCGAAGGCGACTTCGGCGCCGAGCGGGATCGCGCGGCTGGCGATGGTCGGGTTCAGGCCGTTGCGGATGATCCGCCACAGATTCGCGCCGGCGCCCTCCGACGAATCCCATCCCACGGCGCCCTGCACGCCGAGCATCTGCTCCGCCAGCTGCTTGCCGCCATAGGCGAAGATGAACGACTGCATGACCTCGTTCGCGCCCTCGACGATGATGTTGATGCGGCTGTCGCGGAATGCGCGCTCGACCTCATTCTCAGTCATGTACGACTCGCCGCCCATGATCTGCAGGCAGTCGTTCACCACGCGCCAGCCCATTTCGGAGCAGAACACCTTGCACACGGCGGTCTCGAGCATGATGTCGTCGTCGTCGCGATCGAGCATGCCCGTGGTCATGTACAGCATCGCGTCCATCGCGTAGCACAGGGCCGGCATCCGCGCGATTTTCTCGCGCATGAGTTCAAACGCGGAGAGCGGCCGCCCGAACTGGTAGCGTGTCTGCGACCACTTGATCGCCTGATCCATGCACCGCCGCGCGGCGCCCACCATGCCGGCCGAGAGCGTGCAGCGCCCGTAGTTGAGGCATGAGAGCGCCACATTCAGCCCCTTGCCCTCCTTGTGCAGAAGGTTCTCGCGCGGAGCCCGGGCGTTGGTGAAGCGAATCCGCGCCTGCCACGTGCCGCGGATGCCGCACTTGCTCCGATTCTTCTGGAAGATGTCCACGCCCTCCATCTCGGGCGTGCAGACAAGGGCGGTCACGCGCTCCGTCTCCTTGCCGGTCTTTTCGTCCTTGATCCTCTGCTTCGCCATCACGGTGAAGATGCCCGAGATGGCGCCCGACGTGGCCCACTTCTTCTCGCCGTTGATGATGTAGTGGCTGCCATCCGGAGAGAGTTCGCACCGCGTCTCCTGGCCGCCGGCGTCGCAGCCGACATTCGGCTCCGAGAGGCAGAACGCGGACAGCCAGTCCTTGGCGAGGTGGGGCAGCCACTTTTTCTTCTGCTCATCCGTCCCGAAGAGCATGATCGCCTTGCATCCGATCGATTGGTGCGCCGAGACGAGCACCGCCGTCGAGCCGCATGTGGCGCCGATGCGATCGAGAATCCGGTTGTACGACGTGATGCCGAGCCCGAGGCCTCCGTATTCGCGCGGGATCGTCATCCCCATCACGCCCATCTCGAACAGCCGGTCGATCACCCAGCGCGGAATCTCCTGCTCCTGATCGATCTGAACCGCGGGATGCTCGTTGCGCAGGTAGTCGTCGAGCGCGGCGAGCAGTTGATCGCATCGCGCCGTCTCCTCCGCGTCGATCGTCGGGTACGGGAAGACCAGGTCCTCTCGCACGTTGCCCCAGAACAGGTTCTTGATGAACCCCATCTCCGACGGCTCGGGACCCAGCATCGCCTCCGCGTCGGCGATCATCTTCCGGTCCTGCGCCGAGATGCCCTTCATGCTCTTCAGATCAGCCATGGTCGTATCCGCGTCTCTGGTGTCTGGTTGTCGGGCGCCCGTTCACGATTCTCGCGCCGCTCTTCTCTTCACCTTCCGCCCGATTTCTCGAAGAATGCCTTCAACTTCGCCTTCGCTTCAGCAGTGCCGCGCAGCCGGATCAGCGCCTCGCGCTCCGCCTTCAGCGCAGCGGCCCAGCCGCGCTCGCATCCTGCGCGCACGCACGCCGCAACCGCCCGCGCCGCATCCGTGTCCGGAAGGTCTCTCTCGATCCTCTTGAGCGCCTCCCTCGTCCTTTCGACGACGGCGGGCTGCGAAATGTTCGCCGGCTCGCCGGACCGGCCCCGCTTCGGCTTCGGCTGAGCCGCCCGCCGCTTCGCCGCGGCAAGCAGGTCCTCAAACGAATCGTGCAAGGACTCGAACACGCCCCGCTCCAGCGCCTCCTGCGCCGTCATCGTCGCGCCGGAGGCCGTCATGCCGATCCCCAGCCCGGGCTCAACCCTGGCGGGCAGCAGATTCGAACCGCCCCAGCCCGGGCAGAGGCCGAGCGTCGCCTCAACCAGCCCGATCGCGTACCCCTTGCCCTCCGGAGACGGCCGCAGGCCGAGCAGGGCATCGCAGTGCATCGCCAGTTCAAGCCCGCCGCCCAATGCCGCTCCCGACACCGCGGCCACGGTCGTACAGGCCATCGACGCGAACCGTCCCAGCACGCGCTGCCCCTCCGCGAGGTACGCGTCCAGTTCCCCGTCCGAGAGTCCATCAATCTCCCGCAGATCAGCGCCGGCCACGAAGACCTTGCCCGGCGACGAGAGAACCACTCCCGCGGCGCCCTCCCCGATCGCATCCACCGTCGCATCGAGCCGCCGGACCAGCGCCCGGTCCATGACCACGACCTTCCGCTCCGGCTGCTCAAGGCGGATCGTCACCACACCCTTCGCAGGGCCGTGGTCTTCGCGCTCGAATGCCAGGGGCCTTGGGTCCATGCTTGCTCAACGTCCCGCCGCGGTTGCGGCGTCTGGTTGCCACGAATGGCGATCAACGGGAATCTGGTCCGAGGCCGGAACCGGGATCTCGAGAACCTTGGGAACCGGAGGGCGGAAACCGGGGTCGGAGTCGTTCGGGATTCGGACTCGCCAGCCGCCCGGAGAGCCCCGAACCGGCCCAACGAGTCGCTGATTCCCTCCGAACTCCCCGTCCCGACCGGATTATAGAGAACCCGATGCGCCCTGCATGTCGCCGCCGCCACTGTGGGGCGATCGCCTGTTTGTGATCACTATCCGCGCGAAGCAAATGCGTGCCGCAGCCGCGATTGGGCCTCCGGGGACGACACCACCTCGGCCGAGATCATCGCCCCGCGGCGGACCTGCTCATCGAGACGCTCCCCATCCAGTTCGTTCAGCCACGCCTTCGTCGCCCGCAGCGCCACCGGGCCGGACCCCGCGAGCCGTTCGGCCATCGCGTGGGCTGCGGATTCGAGTTCATCGTGCTCGACGACGGAGGTAACGAGCCCCAGGTCGTGGGCGCGGCTGCCCGTCATCGTGCCGCCCTCCAGCAGCACGCGCCTGGCCGCGCCTGCGCCGATGCGGAGCCGGAGCCACGGCGCAACGACCGCCGGGCACACGCCGAGGTCCACCTCCGGGTAGCCGATCTTCGCATCCGGATGCGTGATTGCAAGGTCGCACACACACATCAGGCCGCAGCCTCCGCCGATCGCCGCGCCGTTCACATGCGCGATGGTCACCTGCGGAAGCGCGCGCAGCGCCAGCGTCAGATCGGCGATGGCGTTCAGCAATCGCGCCGGTGCGCCGGGTTCATCCAGCACAGCCTTGAGGTCCATCCCCGCCGAGAACGCCTTGCCCGCGCCGGTGACGATGCAGACCGATGCGTCGCCATCCTGCGCCAGATGCTTCACCTGCGCGGTCAGCGCGTGCAGCAGGTCGATCGAAAGCGCATTCCGCGCCTCCGGGCGGTTCAGCGTGAGTGTCGCCACGCGTCCGCACCGCTGAAGGATCGCCAGTTCGGACATCAGGCTCCTCCCCACATCGCCGCGAGGCGTTCGCGCTCCTCAGCGCCGCCGGCAATCGCCAGTGACGCTTCGAGCGCGCCCGCAAAGGGCTCGTCGCGATCGACTCCGTCCAGTTCGTTCAGCCAGTGCTTGGTCACGTACATGGCGTGATGCGGCTTGGCGGCGAGTTCCGCCGCGAGGTCGAGCGCCCGCCCGCGCACGTCCTCAGCGTGCTCCAGGCACTCATGCGCCAGCCCGATCCGCAGCGCCTCGCGCCCGTCGATCAGCGCCGGATCAAGCATTCGCTCCCGCGCGTGGCCCTCGCCGATCGCCAGCGCCACCAGCGGCCCGTTCACCGCCGGCGAAACGCCGATCTTCACCACCGGGTACCCGATGCGGGCCTCTGCGTCCGTCACCACGATGTCCGCCGCGGCAAGCAGCGCGCACCCGCCCGCAATCGCCGCCCCCTGCGCTGCAGCAACCACCGGGATCGGCAGCCTTCGGATCGCGCGCACGGCCTCCGACAGCCGCGTGAGCAGCGCCGCCATCGCCAGGGAGTCATCCCGGCACAGCGAAAGGTCGAACCCCGCGCAGAACGCCGGCCCTTCGCCTGCGAGCACGAGCGCGCCAGCGCCCTGCCGATCCGTGTGGATGAGTTCCGCGCTTCGCCGGATGTTTGCCAGCATGTCCGGCGTCAGCGCATTGCGCTTCTCGCGCCGATCGAGAATGAGCAGCGCCACGCGCGAGCCGAAGTGCTCAATGTGCTCCACGCGGATCATCGGCCGACAATCTACGGCGCCGCCGTTGCGCGTGCCCGCCGCGTGACCTCGCGCGCCACGGCCGCGGCCTCCGCGAGCCGGGCCGGGTCCACGCCCGTCGCGAAGCCGGCCTCGTGCACCGTCGCAATCAGTGTCTCCGTCGAGACGTTGCCCGGCGCGGGTTTCTCCTTCGTGCTCGCGTAAGGGCAACCGCCGAGCCCCGCCACCGCGCCATCGAACGACCGCACACCCAGTTCCAACCCGCGCCGAATGCACGCCCCGGCGCGCCCGAACGTATCGTGCAAGTGCAGCGCGAGCCGGTGCGACCGCTCCTCAGTGGAGAACATTCCGAGCAGCGAATCGATGTCCTCCGGCCGCGCAGCGCCGATGGTGTCGCCAAGATCGATCTCCACACGCGGCCAGCCGTGTTCATCGCGCTCCTCGAGCGGCCAAGCGGGCGCGAGCGCCAGCAGTCGATCCGCCACGCCGCGCACGGCCTCCGGCGCAATCGGTCCCTCAAACGGGCACGCCACCGCGCACGAGATGTACATCCGCACCGCCATCCCCGCCTCGAACGCCCGCGGCAGGAACGCGCCGAACCGCTCGATCGTCTCCGTGATCGATGCGTTCGTGTTCCTCCGGCTGAACGTCTCCGAGGCCGCGGTGAACACCGCGATCTTGAGCGGCGCCGCCGCCGAGTGAAACGCCAGCGCCCGCTCAAACCCCTTCTCATTCGGCACAAGCGCCGAAACCACGCACCGTCGCGCCCGGTCGCGGATCGCCCCAAGCACCTCCTCCGCATCCCCCAACTGCGGAACCCACTTCGCCGAGACGAAACTCGTCGCCTCCACCTCGTCCACGCCCGTCCGTAGCAGGGCCTCGATCAGGCGCACCTTGTCCGCCGCCGGGATCACACCCGGCTCGTTCTGCAGCCCGTCCCGCGGCGAGACATCCGTGATGCGCACACGCTCCTGCATCGCATCCGCATCGTACAACCCGCGATCTCTCTCCATCAGCGGGGCGTCAGACCGCAACCGCGACGATCGCCCCCGCCCCCGGAACAGCCCCCGGCGCCGACGCCTCCGCCGCGGCCGACGTGGCGCGCAGCGATGAGCCCGCATTCCCAACCAGCCGCAACCCGGCCAGCGTCACAGCCTCATCCGCCGCCTGCACGATGGCCCGAGTCACCGATTCCGCCGCCGCCGGGCCCGCGCCGGAAGCGCGCACCGCCGTCGGCGCCGCGATTGCTCCCGCCACCCGCGCCACGGCCCGCAAACGCGATTCCGCGCGAACCGCCGTGCCGCCGTCCACCCCGGCGGCCACAACAATGACAGCCTTGCCGCGCAGCGCCCCCTCAGGCAGCCGGTCGAGCAGCGATTGCAACAGCCCCGGCGCCTCCGCAGCGTCCCTGGAGTCACCGCCCGACCACGCCAGCACGATCACACGCGCCGCGGCGATGGCGCCGACCGCCGAAGCGATCGAATCGCTCGGCAGTCGGTCGCGCAGGGCTTGTCCCGGAAGCCGGAGGACATCCACCGCCCGTAGCCGCCCGCCGCGATCGATCAGCTCAGCGCCGATCGCCGCGGCCATGGCCCCCGCGGACGAGGAGGGCTCTCTATCCAGACGAATGAGAACGAAGTCGGGTTCGAGGTCGAAGGCCATTTTTCGGACTCCTGCTTGGTCTGGGAGCCGCGGCCGGCAATGGGGGAAACGCGGAAAACAACGAAGCCGCGTCGCCCGTTCGGCGGCGCGGCCCGGTTTGGGTCGCTTTCTGTTCGATGGTGGGGGGTTTGCTCAGGTCATGAGCCGCTTGCCCTGCCAACACCGCCAGCCGCCGCCGGCCTTCTTGGCCGACTTCTTGCACATGTGACAGAGGTGCATGGTGTGGTGGGTGGTGGGCATGAATGGGCTCGAAACTCTGAGTTCGTTCTTTGTAGGCGAAGGCACAGCTGAGGTCAAGGAAAAACCGGATTGCTCAGTGCTTCGCAGCGCTCACACCTGCAACACCCCAGTCCCAAACCCCCGATCCCGCGGCCAATCCCGCGCCATCGCCAGCGCCGCCGCCAGTTCTCTCCGCGTCTCGTGCGGCTGGATGATCCTGTCCACCCACCCCCGCGCAGCCCCGTGCCGGATGTCCTGCTGCTCGTTGTAACTCGCCTCGACCGCCGCGAGGATCTGCCGGTGCGTCTCCTCGTCGATGTCCTGCCCCTTGCGCTTGCGGCTCGCCTCCTCGATCATCGCCAGCGTGCCCGTCGCCTGCCGCGCGCCCATCACCGCGCACTTGCTCCCCGGCCACGCGTACGTCAGGAACGGATCGAACGCCCGCCCGCACATCGCGTAGTTCCCCGCGCCGTATGAGCCGCCCACGATGAGCGAGATTTTGGGGACCACGCAGTTGCTCATCGCGTTCACCATCTTCGCTCCGGCCCGGATGATGCCCGCCTGCTCGCTGTCGCGCCCCACCATGAAGCCCGTCGTATCGTGCACGAAGACGATCGGCAGCCTCCGCTGGTTGCAGTCCATGATGAACCGCGCCGCCTTGTCCGCGGAGTCGTCGTAGATCACCGCCGGCATGTTCACGGCGCTCGATGGCCCCGCCTTGCCCCCCGGCATCTTCTTCTGCGTCAGTTTCCGCTGGTTCGCCACGATGCCGCACGGCCGGCCGCCGATGCGCGCATAGGCGCACACGATCGATCGCCCGTACTCCGCCTTGTATTCGCTCCACGTCCCGCCATCGACCACGCAGCCGAGCAGATCCACCGCGTCGTACTGCTCCCCGGCCGATGCCTTGAAGATTTCGTACACCGCATCCGGCTTGCGCGCCGGGTCGGTGGGGGGGTACGGCGGCGCGCCCTGCGGCGCCACGCCCATCTCCGCCTCCATGAGCGCCCTCAGCCGCGCGATCGCCGCGTCGTCATCCTTCTCGCGGAAATCGATCGTCCCCGAGATTTCCGCGTGCATCTTCGCGCCGCCCAGCTCCTCGCTATCCGCCTCCTGCCCGATCGCCGCCTTCACCAGCGCCGGCCCCGCGAGATAGAGCCCCGACCCCTCCGTCATGAGCAGCGTGTCGCACAGCACGGGCAGATACCCGCCCCCCGCCACGCAGAACCCCATGATCGCCGCGATCTGCGGAATCCCCATCGCGCTGAACACCGCGTTGTTCCGGAAAATGCGGCCGAAGTCATCCGTGTCCGGGAACACGTCTTCCTGCAATGGCAGGAACACCCCCGCGGAATCCACCAGGTAGATGAGCGGCAGCCGCGCCATCCCCGCGATCACCTGCGCGCGGATGATCTTCTTGCACGTCATCGGGAAGAACGCGCCGGCTTTCACCGTCGCATCGTTCGCGATGATCATGGAAAGCCGCCCCGACACCGACCCCACCCCCGTCACCACGCCCGCCGCGGGCGCCCCGCCATGCTCCTGGTACATCCCGTGCGCCGACCACAGCCCGAACTCGACAAAACCGGCCGCCGAAACCGCGGTGCCCACACCGGCCTCCGCGGGGTCCACCAGTCGCTCGATCCGCTCCCGGGCCGTCAGCCGGCCCTTCTCATGCTGCCGCTCGATGGCCTTCACGCCGCCCCCCAGGCGGATCTGCTTCTCCGTGTGCGCGAACGTCTCCGTCACCTCGCGCAGAGGGTTGATCGTGGCTGACTTGGCCGCCGCGGCCGGGCTTCTGGAAGTTGTGGTCATGTCAGGGCGAGTGTAGCGGGGGGGTGTTCACCGCCGGTGACGGGCCCCTGGGTGTCCGCGGGTCCGGGGCCGGGTTGACGGGATCAGCCGCCCGCGGCTGCCTCCTGCGGCGAGGCCGGAAAGGGTGAAGGCCCCCGCCCCGCCAGCCGCAGTGTCATCTGCGCCGCGACCCCTGGGTCCATCTTCTGCGGGATCACGAGGCTGAACATGGATCCTCGGCCCACTTCGCTCACGAGTTGAATCTCGCCCTGGATCATCGTCGCCAGGTCCCGGGCGATCGCGAGGCCGAGGCCTGTGCCGGTGTGCTGCCGCGTGTGCCCCGCTTCCAGCTGCACGAACTTCTCGAAGATGCGCTCGTGATCCTCCGCGCCGATGCCCGGGCCGGTGTCGAGCACGCTCACCTTCACCCGCGGCTCGCCGTCACGCCCGAAGATGCGCTCCGCCCGCACGGTCACCGAGCCCCCCTCCGGCGTGAACTTCACCGCGTTGCTGAGCAGGTTGAAGATGATCTGTTGGAGTTTGCGCTGGTCGGTCTCGGCGACGAGCGCCCCGTCGCCGTCATCCGCCTTCGGCGCCTCGACGGAGAGCGAGAGGTTCTTCCGCTCCGATTGCGGCCGGATGAGCGCCGCCAGCCCCTCGCACACATCCGCCACGCTCACGGCCTCCACGCGCAGGTCCACCTTCCCCGCCTCGATCTTGGCCATGTCGAGCAGTTCATTGATCATTTCGAGAAGCGACCGCCCAGCCCCCACGATGTTCTGCAGGTAGCGCCGCCGCTTCGTGTACTGCGCCGCATCCACCTGCGCCCCGGCGATCGGCTTCTCCGCCTCGGCGATGTTCTCGAGCAGTTCCGCAAACCCGATGATGGAGTTCAGCGGTGTGCGCAGTTCGTGGCTCACGCTCGCGAGAAACTCGTTCTTCATCCGCGCCGATTCGCTCAGCGCCATGTTGCTCTGCTCCAGCTCGGCCACCTTGAGGTCGAGCGAGTTGTTCACGATGCGGAGTTGCTCCTGCCCCGTCTCCAGGTTCGCGAGCATGCCGTTGAACGCTTCCGCCAGGTCTTCGAACTCATCGCCCGTCTGAATATCCGCCCGCGCGCCGAGATTCCCCGCCCGGACACGCTCCGCCGTCGCGCGCAACTGCCGCACCGGGCTCAGGATCAGCCGCGTCGTGATCAGGTAGAACACCAGCACCGCCAGCCCGCCCGCGAAGAACGCCGCGCTCAGCAGGTACAGCCGGTTCGTGAACAGCCGCGCCGCCGCCCGCGGCGACGACCGCTCCACAATGACCATGTCCGTGAGCGCCCCGCCGTCATCCCTCACCGCGCGCGCCAGCCGATGCGCCCGCTCCCCCTCGATCCGCACCGCCTCTTCGTGAAACTCCGTGTGCTCATGCTCTCTGAACCGCCGCAGGGCCGCCGCGGCAAACCCGCCCCCAGCCTCAACTTCCTCGAACCGCTCCGCCGGCGCCTCGAAGATCCGCATCCACGTCTGGCCGGCGCCCGAACCCTCCGGAGGCCCCGTCGGCAGCAGGCCGCGCGAATCAATCTCCACCGCCTCCACCTGCGGCCACAGCAACGCCACCTGCCGCGCCGCCTCCCACTCGCTCCGGTTCAGAATCGACCCCAGCAGGAGCCACGGCAGAAACAGCGCCGCCGTGATGATCAGGACGATCGCCGCACCGAACAGCAGCTGACACTTGTTGGCGAGTGAGATCTCGAAGGCCATGAGGGCGCCGCCAGTCTAGCCGGGGCTCCCCCGCCGGAACGCGCCGCCCCCGCGCAAGCCCCTCAGACCCCCCGCTCCGTCCGCCCCCGACCGGACCCCGCCCGCGCTCCTGTCGCCCAGTCAACCTCGGGGGCATCGCCCCACAGCATCTCGAGGTCGTAGTGCGCCCGCGTCGCCGGCTCGAACACGTGCACCACCACGTCCACGAAATCGAGCACCAGCCACGTCGCGCCGCCGTCCGCGCTCGACCGGAACGGGGCGTGCCCGATCGCCTCCGCCGCGTCCTGCGCCTTGGCGATCGCCGTCCGCATCTGCCGGTCGCTCGTGCCCGATCCGATGACCAGAAAATCCGTCAACTGGCTCAGGCTGCTCACGTCGAGCACCAGCACATGCTCGCACTTCGATTCATCGAGCGCGCGAGCCGCCTCGATCGCCAGTGCGCGGGCCCGCGCCCGCTGGTCCGCCGGATCCGTGGAAATGTGGGCCTTGGGCATCGTGCTCACGGTAGGGGCGCGCTCCGCGCCCGTGCAAGAAGAAAACCAGAGTCAGATCGGCCCCGCGGCCCGCATCCAGCCGCGCTGCCGCTCAATGCAGCCCGAGCAGCTCTCCGAGATACGGCCCGTACTTCACCACCAGCCCCGCGAAGACCACCGAAACGATCGAAATCAGCTTGATCAGGATGTTCAGCGACGGGCCCGAGGTGTCCTTGAACGGATCGCCCACCGTGTCGCCCACCACCGTCGCCTTGTGCATCTCCGATCCCTTGCCGTAGACGATCGTCTTGCCCTTCCCCGCCGCGACGAGTTCCTGCGCCCGCATGTCGATCGCGTCGCGGATCTGCGCCGGCACCGCCTCGTGCTTCGCCGGGTCGTTGGCGAACTCTTCCGCCGTGATCCGCCCGTACGATTCGATCAGCTTCTTCGCGTTGTCCCACGCGCCGCCCGCGTTCGCCATGTACACGGCCACCGCGAAGCCCGCCGTCAGGCCGCCCGCCAGCATGCCCATCACGCCCGGCACGTCCAGCAGCAGGCCCACGCCGATCGGCGCCAGGATCGCCAGCAGCGCCGGCACGACCATTTCGCGCTGGGCGCCCGCCGTCGAAATCGTCACGCACTCCGCGTAGTCCGGATACTCCTTGCCTTCGTATTCAACGCGCTTCGGCCACTGCTCCGGATCCTCGATCTGCTCCGGACGCAGTCCCATCTTGCGGAAGCCCTCGCGCATCTTTCCGAACTGCCGGCGGCACTCCTGCATCATCGCGTTCGCCGCGCGGCCCACCGCGCTCATCGTCAACGCGCAGAACAGGAACGTGATCATCACGCCGATGAACAGCCCGCCCAGCGTCCGCGGATTCATCAGCGTCACGTCATAGAACCGGATCACGTCCTGAACGTCGGCGTTCCGCGCCGCGAACACCTCGAACTCGAACTCGTGCGGATGGTCGCCGTGGTCCACGTGCCCCGCCACCACCAGCCGCCGCCCGTTGATCAGCCGCAGCCACCCCGGATTGTGCGATTCCGCTTCCGAATCGACGTGGCCCGCCGCGTCATGCTGATGCTCCACCGGCTCAAGCCCCAGCACCATGCCGCGCTCGAGGTGGTCAACATCCATGTCCGACGCCTGCGCCCAGTCAAGCAGACCGCAGTCGATCACCACCTCGTCGCGATCGCCCCGCGGCATCACCAGCGCAAACCGCCCGTGCCCCTGGTAGATCGCGTGCGCCCCCTCCGGCGCCGTCCCCGCGTACGCGTGCGACGCCTGGGACGACTCCGCCTGCACCGTCAACTGCCCCTGCACCACCTGCACATAGGCCGCGAACAGCGCCAGCGCCGTCAGCGCCGCCGATCCGATCGCGAACCCCTTGCCCGTGGCCGCCGTCGTGTTGCCCAGCGAATCGAGCATGTCCGTGCGCTGCCGCACGTGCGGCGGCTGCCCGGTCATCTCCGCGTTGCCGCCCGCGTTGTCCGCGATCGGCCCATAGGCGTCCGTCGCCAGCGTGATGCCCAGCGTCGCCAGCATGCCCACGGCCGAGATGCCCACGCCGTACAGCCCCATCAGGAAGTTGTCGCCGCCGCCCGAGAACGTGAACGCCGCCGTGATCGCCACCACCACTGTCAGCAGCGCCGCCCACGTCGATTTCATGCCCTCCGCGATGCCCGAAATGATCACCGTCGCCGGGCCTGTCAGCGCCTGGTTCGAAATGCGCTGCGTCGGCGGATGCTCGTAACTCGTGTAGTACTCCGTCGCGTGCGCGATCACCAGGCCCGCGAGCAGACCCGAGACGATCGACATCCCGATGCCCCACGGGCTCACGCCGATCGACCCGTAATCCGTCCCGACCAGCCCATACAGCACGCCGAACGCCGCCAGCACGATCAGCGCCGACGCCGCGTACACGCCGCGGTGAAGCCCCTTCAGCAACTCCGCAAAACTCGCGTCCTCCTTCGCCCGCACCACGAACACGCCCGCGATCGAGCACAAAATGCCCACGCCCGCCAGCGCCAACGGCGCCGAGGCGAACAGCATCGCCAGCTTTGCCTGGTTCACCTGCCCCGCGGGGAACGTGAACGCCGCCGCCGCGCCCAGCGCCATCGTCGCCAGGATCGATCCGTAATACGATTCGTACAGGTCGGCGCCCATGCCCGCCACGTCGCCCACGTTGTCGCCGACGTTGTCCGCGATCGTCGCCGGGTTTCGCGCATCATCCTCGGGGATGCCCGCCTCAACCTTGCCCACCAGGTCGGCGCCCACGTCCGCCGCCTTCGTGTAGATGCCGCCGCCCACGCGCGCAAACAGCGCCTGCGTCGAAGCGCCCATGCCATACGACAGCATCACCGTCGTGATGATCCGCATGTCGTTCGGCAGGCCGAACTTCTCGCCCACCGTGTTGAGCACCAGGAACCACGTCGAGACGTCCAGCAGCGCCATCCCGACGACCACCATCCCCATCACCGCGCCCGCCCGGAACGCCACCGTCAACCCGTCGTTCAGGCTCTGCTTCGCCGCGTTCGCCGTTCGGGCCGAGGCGTTCGTCGCCATCTTCATCCCGAACCAGCCGCACAGGCCCGAGAGCAGCCCGGCGATCGGCACGCCCACCATGCTCAGCCCCGGCTGCAGCCGCATCTGCCACATGATCGCCAGCGCCGCGATCAGCAGCACGAACACCCCCGCCACCACCTTGTACTGCCGCTTCAGGTACGCCATCGCGCCCTGCCGCACCGCCTCCGCGATGCGCACCATCTCCTCGTCCCCCTCCGAGCGCGACATCACGCTCCGCCAGAACAGCAGCGCCGTGATCAGCGCCGCGATCGCTCCCGCAGGCGCCAGCCAGAACAGCTTCGGAATGTCGTCCATCGATGCCAGGGAGAGCGCCATGTCGGTGATCACGATCGATCGCTCCTGCACGCGGCGGGAGACAGGGTCGGTGGACCGTGCGCTCCGCGATCCGCGTCGAGTGTCGCGTCTGGTCAGATCGCCGCGGAATCGCGCCCCCATCGGACGCCGCCCGCAGCATGTGGTGCATCATGAATCGGCGACGGCTCCGCCGCCGCGACGGACCTGCCGGGCCGCGGCTGCCTTGTTCGCCTCGCCGCGGCGCGCCCCCGTCCCAGTCCCCGGATTCGCGCTCAGAACAGATCAGCCGCGCGCCGGGCCGCGGGCCGGACCCCGACTCGGACCTCGGCTCGGACCCCGACTCGGACCACGGCCGCCCGGGCCCGGACCACGAACCGGACCGCGGACCGGTTCGTCCGTGCGCTCCCGGCGCTTGAAGCCCTTCCGCTGCTCGCGGCGGCGGCGCTCGGATGGCTTCTCGAAGAACTGCTTGCGCTTGATGTCCTTCGTCAGACCTTCCTTCTCGCACAATTTCTTGAACCGTCGCATCATCTGCTCGACGGATTCGCCGCTGCGTGCCTTGATCCGGATCGCCATGTCTTCCTGAGTCCTCTGTTCCAGTCGTGTTCTGAACGCGCTCGCCGCGCGGGCGCCGCCGGCGAAGGGGGGAGGAGTATCCTCAACCCGGGCTGGAAAGGCAAACGGGCCGTTTCGAGCGATCCCCGCCGCCCGACCTCCTCCCAAGCAGCCGCCCCCCCAACACCATGCTCCTCCTCGACGCTTACAACATCCTCCACGTCACCGGCGTGCTCCCGCCGGACCTCGCCGGCATCGACTTGGTCGGGCTTGCCCGCCTCATCGCCCGAAGTCGCCACGCCGGTCGTCCCGCCGCGATCGTCTGCGATGGCCCCCGCCTTGCCGCGGAATCCCTCCCCTCCGGCGAGGATTTCCCCGGCCTCCGAACCATCTTCGCCGGCCCCGGCGCCGAGGCCGACGCCGTCATCGAGCGGATCATCGACCGCAGCACCGCCCCCCGCCGCCTCCTCGTCGTCAGCGAGGATCGTCGCCTCCGGGCCGCTGCCCGCCGCCGCCGCGCCGACTGGCAGGGCAGCGCCGCCTTCCTGCGCCAGCTCGCGTCGGATTTCGCCCGCCCGCCTTCCCCGACCGCCGGTTTCCAGAAACCCGAGACCCCCCTCGATCAGATCAGCGTCGCCGCCTGGCTTGCCGAGTTCGAGGCCCTCGACCTCGCCGACCCCGCCTCACCCACCTTCATCCGCTCCGCCTCCGCCACCGGCCCCCGCCCCCGCCCCCGGAATGCGCCCCAGCCCGATCACACTCCCGATCAGGTCAAGCCTGATCAAGCCAGGCCCCTCCCCGCCGAGCCGACCGGCCCGGACGACCCGCTCCTCCGCGAGGCCATGGAAGAGTGGTCCGGCCAACTGGAATGGGACGATCTGGACATGCGCCGATGGCTTGGAGACGGATGAACAATGCAGTCTGGCTCGGTCTGGCGGCTACATGCGCCATGGCCGTCGGCGGCTGCCGCGCCTCCACCATGCGCCAGGGCCAGACCTGCGTCGAGGCCCGCTTCTCCTCGTTCGGAGAACTGAAGGCCGATCTGCCCTCGACCGTCTCAATCCCCACCGCCGCAACCGCCGGCCGCTCCGCCCTCCGCACCCGCGGCTACGTCATCGTCGAGGAGCGGGTCCTCCGCGGTTACTCGAACATCGTGGGCTGTGCACCCGGCGACGACTGGATCTTCGGCCGCACCGCGAACTTCGAAGCCCGCACCGCCGGTTCGTTCACCACGCTCACCATCAAGACCTCACCCGCCGCGGACGAAGCCGAATCCCGAGCCATCCTCGAGCAGACCCTCGCCCTCATCGGCCGCTGATCACCGCGCGCAGGTGGAACCCGCGTTGGGAGCCGTGATGTCCCCGACCATAAAGGGTGCCGTGGTGCAGCCGCCCGGGGCTGCACCACGAATCAGCGCCCGAAGCGCAGTCCTCACCGCTTCTCAATCGCCGCGTACTTCACACCATGCGGCCCGATGTACGCAGCGCTCGGCCGGATCAGCCGGTTCGCCGCCAGCTGCTCCAGCGCATGCCCCGTCCAGCCCGAGATGCGGCTGAGCGCGAACATCGGGGTGAAGAGATCCAGTTGCAGCCCGATGCAGTGGTACGTCGTCGCCGAGTAGAAATCGACGTTGGGGTAGATCCCCTTGGCGCCGACCTCGCGCGCCATGATCTGCTCCACCCGGGCGCTCTTTTCGTACAGGTCGTTGTTCCCCGTGTCGGAGGCCAGCTGCTTCGCCAGCGTCTTCAGGTACGTCGCCCGCGGGTCGTACGCCTTGTACACCCGGTGGCCGAAGCCCATGATCTTGTCCTTGCGCGCCAGGCGGTCCATCACGCACCGCTCCACCGCGTCCACGCTCGGCATTTCGTTGAGCATCACCATCACGCCCTCGTTGGCGCCGCCGTGCAGCGGGCCGCGCAGCGCGCCGATCGCGCCCGTGATGGTCGAATAGATGTCGCTCAGCGTCGAAATGATCACGCGCGACGTGAAGGTCGAGGCGTTCAGCCCGTGGTCCGCGTGCAGGATCATGCACACGTCGAACGCCCGCTCCATCGTCGGCGTGGGCTTCTCGGCGTTCAGCATGTACAGGAAGTTCGCCGCGAACGAGAGCCCGCGATCCGGCGGCACGATCTTCACGCCGCGCCGGTGCCGGTCGAACGCCGCCACGATCGCCGGCGCCTTCGCCAGGATCGAAAGCCCCTTCCGCCGCACGTCCTCAGGCTTCACGCTGTTGGGATCGGAGTCCTCGAGCGCCAGGTAACTCACGATCGTCCGCAGCGCGTGCATCGGCTGCGCCGTCTTCGGCAGGCTGGTGATCTTTTCCAGCGTGCTCGGCGTGATCGCGTAGTTCGCGCGCAGCTCGGTCGTGAACGCATCCAGCTCGTCCCGCCGCGGGAGCCGCTTGTTCCACAGAAGGAACACCGTCTCCTCGAACGTGGAGTTCCGCGCCAGATCGTCGATCGCGATCCCGACGTACTCCAGAACGCCCTTCTCGCCGTCAATGAACGAGAGTTCGGTCTCGGCGGCGACGATCCCTTCCAGGCCCTTGGCGGCGGTGCTCATGCTCAGTCCCATGGTTGTTTCATCGGACGCCCGGATGCGGCGAATCAGCCGGTCGAGCCGAAAACCCCATGACCGGCCCGCCCATCAAAGCAGCGCGGGCGACTATAAGAGGGGCGTCCCGGACCGGCAACAAACCCCTCCGCCGCCGGACTTTGAGCGCACCTCCCCATGATCATCCAGGGCCTTCTCCTCATTGATCCCGCTGCGCCGCCCATGCCCGGCTGGGTCCGCATCGAAGCCGGCCGCATCGCGGAGGTGGGCGATGGCGCGTTCCCGGGACGGGGCCGCGGCGGCCCCCCCGGCCCCCCCGGAACCCCAGGAACCCCCGGGCCTTCCGACCTCGCCTTCGCGCCCGGCCGCATCATCACCCCCGGCTTCATCGACGCCCACACGCACCTCCCGCAGGTCGAAAGCGTCGGCTGCGACGGCCTGCCGCTGCTCCAATGGCTCGACCGCATCATCTTCCCCGCCGAGATGTGGTGGGGGAGGGGCGCCGCGCCGCGCATGGCCGCGATCGCCGTCTCGCGCATGCTGCGCTCCGGCACGCTCGGCTTCGCGGGCTACCTCACCAGCCACGGCGCCGTAAACGCCGAAGTCGTCCGCGCGCTCGCCGCGGGCCTCGGTTTCACCGCGCGCCCGCGATGCGCCGTCGGCCGCGTCGCGATGGACCGCCACGCGCCCGAAGACCTCCTCGCCGAGGACCGCTGGCGCGCCGCGCAGTCGCCCATCCCCAGCCCCATCCTGCCTTCGCCCGGCGAGCCCGCCCCTGCGCGCATCGAAATCTCCGCGAACCCCCGCTTCGCCATCGCCTGCTCCGATGAACTCCTCGCCGAAGTCTCATGGGCCTGCGCCGAGCGCGCCCGCAACGGCGCCGCGCCTCTGATCCAGACCCACCTCTCCGAATCACCCGATGAACTCCGCCGCATCGCCGAACTCTTCCCGTCCGATGCGCACTACACCGCCGTCTACGACCGCGCCGGACTCCTCACGCCCCGCACGCTCCTCGCCCACTGCGTCCATCTCACCGATCCCGAATGGTCCCTCATCCGCGCGCGCAAATCCGTCGTCGTGCACTGCCCCACCGCCAACACCTTCCTCGGCGCAGGCCTCTTCAACCTCGATCAAGCCCGCGAGCACGGCGTTCGGCTCGCGCTCGGCTCCGATGTCGCCGCCGGCCCCGATGTCGCCATGCCGCGCGTGGCCCGCGCCATGATCGAGATCGCCAAAGTCCGCCGCATGACCACCGCGCCCGGCGCCCGCATCCCCACGCCCGCCGAAGCCTGGCGCCTCATCACCGAGGGCAACGCCGATGCCCTCGGCTGGTCCGATTCCGGCCGCATCGAGCCCGGCGCATCAGCCGATCTCCTCACGCTTCGCGTCCCCGAGACCTGGCTCGATGAGCACCTCATCGGTCGTCTCATCTACAACTGGTCGAGCAGCCTCATCGAAGCCGCGATTGTCGAAGGCCGTATGCTTCCACCGCATCGCATCTGACGCTCCACATGCTCCTCCCACTCGGAACAGACCGACCCCTGCGCCGGCCCACGCTGGTCAATCACGCCCTCATCGGCGCGAATGTCGTCATCTACCTCGTCCAGGTCATTCTCGAATCCTCCCGCGGCGAGCAGGTGTGGGAAGCCCTCAGCCCCTTCATTCTCAATCCCAACAACCTCAACCCCTGGTCCTTCATCACCTACCAGTTCCTCCACGGCGATTTCCTTCACCTCCTCTTCAACATGCTCTTCCTCTGGGTCTTCGGCCCGCCCGTTGAAGACCGCTTCACCCGCTTCGGCTACCTCACCTTCTACCTCGCCGGCGGCGCCGCGGCGGGCGGCCTCCACGCCCTGTTCAGCGAACACCCCGTCCTCGGCGCCAGCGGATCCATCGCCGCCGTCACCGGCGCGTTCCTCGTCCTCTTCCCGCGCACCCACGTGCGCATCCTGCTCTTCTTCTTCCTCATCGGCGTCTATGAAATCCCCGCCGTCTGGTTCATCGGCTTCGCCGTCGCGCGCGATCTCGTCTTCCAGAGCCTCGGCGCGCAGGACAATGTCGCCCGCCTCGCCCACATCGGCGGCTACGTCTTCGGCGCGATCATCCCCCTCATCCTCCTCGCCCTGAAGATCATCCCGCGCGAGCCCTACGACCTCTTCAGCCTCAGCCGACAGGCCCGCCGCCGCCGCGCCTTCAAGGAAATCACCAGCCGCGGAACCGATCCCTGGCGCGCCCGCCGCGGCCGCGCCACCGGTCCCTGGCGCGACCTCAAGTCCCCAGAACCCGAGCCCGACGCCGCCGCCACCGCCGCCCGCGCCGAAATCTCGCGCCTCCACGCCTCCGGCGCCGAAGCCGAAGCCGCCGACGCCTACCGCCGCGCCCTCCAGCAGCACGCCAATCTCCTCCTCCAGCGCCGCCTGCAACTCGATCTCGCCAACCACTTCCACCAGACGGGCGACCACAAAACCGCCGCCCGCGCCTACACCCTCTTCCTCGACCGCCACCCCCGCGACGCCGAAGCCCCGCGCGTCCGCCTCCTCCTCGGCCTGCTCTGCGCGCGCTACCTCAATGACCACGACCGCGCCCGCACGCTCCTCCAGCAGGCCGTCGAAACCCTCCGCAACAGCGACGAGAAAACCCTCGCCCGCACACTCCTCGCCGAAATCAGCCCGTAACGCCGCGCAACGCGCCCGGCGCGCGCCAACAATCCCATCCCATGCGAAGAACACGCATCAAAATCTGCGGCGTCCGCACCGCCGAGCACGCCCTCGACGCCGTTGACGCCGGCGCCGACGCCATCGGCTTCGTCTTCGCCCCCGCCAGCCCGCGCTTCATCGAGCCCCAGCGCGCCTGGCCCATCATCGGCGCGCTCCCGCCCTTCATCACCACCGTCGGCCTCTTCGTGAACGCCACCGTCGATGACTACGCCGAAACCGAAGAGTCCTGCCCCACCGACTACGGCCAACTCCACGGCGACGAAAACGAATCCACCGTCCGCGCCTGCGGCCCCCGCGTCATCAAGGCCGTCCGCTTCGATCCCGAAACCATCGAGCGCGAACTCCTGCGCTGGAGCGCCATCGAAGAGGTAGACGCCATCCTCGTCGATGGCTCATCCGGCGGCGAAGGCCGCGCCTTCCACTGGCCCGCGCTCGCCGCCGCCCGCCGCGCCGCCTCCAAACCCCTCATCATCGCCGGCGGACTCACCCCCGCCAACGTCGGCGACGCCATCCGCGCCTGCCAGCCCTACGCCGTCGATGTCTCCTCCGGCGTCGAGCGCGCCCCGGGCGAAAAGGACCCCGATCTCATCCGCGCCTTCTGCCGCGCCGTCCGCGAGGCCGACGCCACCATCACCGAGCCTCCCAGCGCCTGACGCGAGCGCCTCCGCGCGCAGGAAACCGCGCCTGCCTCACCCCTCCGCCTCGCCCTTCGTCTTCTCCACCAGCCGCACCCCCTCGATCCGCAGCCCCTTGTCCACCGCCTTCGCCATGTCATAGAGCGTCACCGCCGCCATCACCGCCGCCGTGATCGCCTCCATCTCCACGCCCGTTTTCGCCGTCGTCGAGGCCGTCGCCCTGATCAGCACCGCATCCCGTCCCGCGCGCTCGAACTCCACGCCCACGTGCTCCAGCGGCAGCGAGTGACACAGCGGGATCAGTTCATCGCACCGCTTCGCGGCCAGAATCCCCGCGATCCGCGCCGCCGCCAGCGCCTCCCCCTTCGACAGCCGCGCCGCCCCCTCCACCCCCAGCACCGCGTCAATCGTCGCCTCCGCCCCCCTGAACACCGCCTCCGCCACCGCCCGCCGCGCCACCACCGCCTTCGCGCCCACATCCACCATCCGCACGCGCCCCTCCGCATCCACGTGCGTCAGCGAAACCCCGTCCCGCGCCCCTTTTCCCATGCTCATCGCCCGATTCTCCCACATCTCCCGCCGCGGCGGGCATTAATGACATTCATGTCGGAAAAGGCTTGGAGACTCCCGCCCCTCCGGCTACCATGAACCTGATTACCGGACCTCCTGCCCCTGCCAGGGAGAAAGGAGCGTGCGAATGAACACGCCGAAGGCCCGCGCCGCCGATTCGAAGGTCGAGCCGGACTCCGTTCGCCCGCCCGATTCCCCCCCAGGGCGCGACCGCTCCACGCGCAACGATTGGGATGGCTTCGCCGGCATCGTCAGCGTCGAGATCGAGTGCCTCGAAGCCGACATCGCCTCCGCGCACGAGCGCATCCTCGGCGCCGTGTGCGAACCGATGTCCTGACCGCGCCTTGCTCTATTTCGTCACAGTCCACGACCCGAGCAACTGACCCAGGTCGCTCGAGTTCACGTTTCCGTCGCCGGTGATGTCGGCGAGTTCATTGCTCGTCCCCCACGCGCCGAGCAACAGACCGAGATCGCTCGAGTTCACCACGCCGTCGCGGTTGATGTCCGCCAGTCCCGCCGGCGCCGTGCCGATGTCCAGGAACACACTCGTCGGCGTGTAGTTCGCCCTGAAGACGTTTCCTCCCGCCAGCGTCGGCCCCACCACCTCGGTGATCCGCCCCGTGCGGCTGCCCGCCGTCAAGACCGTGAACGTCGCCGTGGGCGGCGGGTTGTATCCATTCACCAGCGTCACCACGATCCGCCCCGCCACCTGCGCTGCGCCCTGAACCTGCAGCACATCATGCTGCGTCACCGGCGTCGCGCCCCCGATCTCCACCACCAGATCGCCGATCTCCGTCTGCGTATACGCCCCCGCCAGCTGCATCGCTCCCACGCCGCCAAGTCCCGGCGCAATCCGCCCCGCGTTCACCACGTTCAGCGATTGCACCGCGCCCTGACCCGTGAAGAGCCCGTTCCCGCCGATCGAAACCGTCGCCGGATCGATCGTTGCCCCGTTCACGAACGTCACCGTCCCGAACGTCAGCCCGCGCGCACTCGCCCCGCCCCCGGCTTCCTGCACGCCCTGCTGAAACGGCCCGATCGTGAGCGTCCCCGCGCCCGTCAGCCGCGAGCCCGCGCCATCCACCGTCACCTGCCCGCTCGAGCCCAGTTGCCGCCCCACGCTCAGGAGCCCCGACACCGAAACATCCGCCCCCTCCGCGATCGTCAGCGTCCCCGCGCCCCCGTCGCCCACCGTCAGGTCGCCCGTCACCGTCCACGTCGCCGACACCCCGCGGATATCCACCGTGGCGCTGCTGCCGCCGAACGCCGCCATCATCGCCGTGCGCGTGTTGAACGCCCCGTTCCTGATCTTCAGCGTCGCGTTCTCGCCCAGCAGCGTCGCGATCTGCACCGAAGCCGACCCCACCAGCGTCAGCGCATACGCATTCCCGTTCAGCGCGAACTCCACCTCGCCGGAGCGCAACTGCACGCGCTCGTTCGTCGCGTTCCCCGTGAACATCACCGTGTACACGCCGCCCACGCTGAAGAGCGCCCGGTCCATCGCCTGCGGCACGGCTTCCGCGCTCCAGCTCAGCGGGTTCTGAAACGCGCCCGTGCTCGGCGACGCCCACGAGATCACCGTCCCCGCGCCCGCCGCGTGAACAGCGCCCGCACAAAGAACAGCCACCCCGAAAATCGCGTGAAATGCCTTCATCGTCCGTTCTGCCCCGCCCCGGTTATACGCTCTCCTCGACTCCGGGATCCCCGATTCTACGCGTCTATCGGCCTCCCCCCGCCCCCGCCCCAGCCCTCATGAAACCGCTCATAATCCCGCCCTTCCGGCCCCTCTGGCTCGCCCGCTGTCCCACGCTCGAGCGGCTTCGGCCTCTGAGCATGCGCGCCACCACTCGCCTGCGCGTCCCCGCCCTTCCCCTATTGCCTATTGCCCCCACTGCCCATTCCCCATTGCCTCTCCTCTCCCCCCTTGACCCCACCCCCGACCCCTCCGAGAATCCCCGCCTCGATCAACAACCACCACTTCGCAATCAATCGCGCGGGCGTAACTCAATGGTAGAGTGTCAGCCTTCCAAGCTGAATGTTGCCGGTTCGAGTCCGGTCGCCCGCTTTTCCCGCGCCTCCGCACTGGGTGCAATGCGAGTCCCGGGTGGCCACCGCTCTGGGTGGCTATGCGAACAACTCTGGGGTCATGCAAACCACGACCCGCGCCCGCTTCCACATCACCCTTAAGTCGCGGCCTCGCGCATCCGCCGCGTTCTTTCCGTCTGCGGACAGAAACGCGCTCCCCGCCCCCGAAGGGGGCGCACGATTGTTGCCGGAGGCGCAGCGAGGTCCGCCGAAGGCGGACGAGTCAGCCTCCGGAACTCCCACATTTCACCACACCGCCCCTGAAAGGGGCGGACGAACAATCGCCGCGGGCGATTCCCAGCGCCCACTCCGCCACCTCCCCGCCTCTCACACCCCCATCAAATCCTCCAGCGCCCCCCTCAACTCCGGAAACCTGAACTCAAATCCCTCCACCCGCAGCCGCTCCGATGCCACAAACCGCCCATACAGCGCCAGTTCATGATCAGTCCGCAAAAACACATGCGCGCCCACACGCACCATCCACCCGAACGCCGGCAGCCCGATCGGAACCCCCATCGCGCTCCGCAGCGTGCGCATGAACTCCACCTGCGACACCGGATTCGGCGCGCTCGCGACGTACACCCCCTGCATCCCCTCATCCGTCAGCCCGCGCGCAAACAGCCGGTTCATGTCCAGTTCGTGAATCCAGCTCATCCCCTGCCTGCCCGATCCCACGCGCCCGCCCAGACCCATCCGCGCCAGCGTCTTCAGCCGCGCCAGCGCCCCGCCCCCCGCGCCCCGGTCCCGCCCGATCACGAAACTCGTCCGCAGAATCGCCTTCCGCTGCGATTCCAGCGCCGCCGCGTGAAACGCCTCCTCCCACGCCCGCCCCACGAAGGGCGCCAGCCCATATCCCGTCGGTGAATCCTCCGTGCACACCGCCTCCGGCGGGTCGCCGTAGATGTGCGCTGTGCTCATCTGCACCCACACCCGCGGCGGCGCATCAATCTCCCTCATCGCCTTCCCCAGCGCCCGCGTCGCCTCCACACGCGAGCGCAGAATCTCGTCCTGATGATCCGGCGTCTTCACGCAGTCCACCGTCCGCCCCGCCAGATTCACCACCCCCGCCGCGCCATCCAGTTCCCGCTTCCACTCGCCCACGCTGCGCCCATCCCAAGCCGCGTGCCGCCACGCCCCGCGCACCACCGGCGCCTTCCGCGACACCACCACAACCTCCGCCCCCGCCTCCACCAGGCGCCCCGCCAGCGAAACCCCAAGAAACCCGCTGCCCCCGGCAATCACCACCCGTCCACCCACCGCCCGCTCATCGTCCATGCCCGCCAGCCTATCGCGTGGCCCAGCGCTTCAGGGGCACTCTGAGTGGCCACGCCCGCGACTCTTTGGGCGCCATGGCCACCGCTCTGGGTGGCTATGCGAACGACTCTGCGAGCATGCAAACCACTACACGCGCCCGATGTTCACCACCTCGCCCGGCAAACACCCTCCCCCCTTCGCCCCACCGCGCTCAAAAAACCCGCGCAGTGACCATGAATTGGCGCACAAACCACGTCACTAGCCCGTTGACCATCCACCGCGGTCCTGTATCGTGGCCCATTCTCCAACGCTCGGTGCGCTGACGTGTCCCGGGCAGGCGAGAGAGAGCGTCGAGGGTTTTTCACGGTTCCGTAAATCAGCAGCGGCGCCCGCCAACGGCGCCGCACCGGGAGGGAACTCGTCGAGATGGGCAGCCCCCGCATATGCCGCGCCACGTGGCGAACTGCCGCCACACAGGCTCTCCGCGCGCCCGCACGCGCCCTCGGCCCTGCCCTGGCGCTCGCCATCTCCCTCGCCATCGCAGCCCCCGCCGCCCTCGCCGTCCCCTCCGGCCTGCCATACCCCATCGTCTACGTCCGACAGCCCCGCAACGGCTCTTTCCCCACCATCTGGACCGATGTCGCCCGCCCCGGACTCATGGAGCCCGGGTCAGACCTCATGCTCCTCCATCCCGATGGCAGCGAGGAAATCCTCTTCGATGCCGGCAACGGCGGCGTGTGCGATCCCGTCGTCTCCTTCGACGGCGCATCGGTCTATTTCGCCCTCTTCCACGATCTGCGCCTCGAAAAGCGCAGCCCCGTCAACAGCCACGTCACCATCGGCGGCTCGGATATCTACCGCATCCACGTCCCCACCCGCAACGTCGAGCGTCTCACCTTCGGCGAGTACACGCCCAACACCGGCGCCGGCGTATTCATCGGCGATGACTACATCTCACCACCCCTCGGCGCCAACGGCCTCGGCTACGGCGTCCTCAACCTCGGTCCCTGCCCCATCCCCGGCGGACGCATCGCCTTCACCAGCAGCCGCAACGGCTTCGAGCCTCCCCGCGGCAGCATCGCCCAGCCCGTCCTTCAACTCTTCGTCATGGATGAAGACGGCGCCAACGTCGAATGCATCACGCCCATGACCCTCAGCGGGGCGCTCAACCCCACCATCCTCACCAACGGGCGCATCCTCTTCAGCACGCACGAGAATCAAGGCGCGCGCGATAACCGCCTCTGGGGAGTCTGGTCCATCAATCCGGATGGAACCGCGTGGGATCCCATCGTCAGCCCATTCCGCCCCGTCACCGCCTTCCACTGGACCACGCAGATGTCCTCCGGAAGCATCGTGGTCGGCGGCTATTACAACCTCAGCAACCTCGGCTTCGGCCAGCTCTTCCGCACGCCTCTCGATCCCCCCGCCGGTGAGCCGCGCTTTCATCCCGTCATCCAGCACCACAACCCGATGATCGAGCACACGCCGGAGCATGGCGCGCTGGCGACGTTCCAGATGCCCTTCACGCCCCGCGGCTTCCACTCCCTCACGCCCTTCACCCACATGAACGATGACGCCGCGCCCGTCGGAAACGATGGCGCCACGCGCGTCGGCAAGGTCACGCACCCCGCCGCGGCCCCCGGTGACGACATGCTCGTCGTCTGGTCCCCCGGGCCTGTCAACACCCAGGGCCGCCCCATCTCCTCGCCCAGCGTCGATTCCGGCATCTACGTCCTGCGCTTCGGCCTGCCCGTGTCCGATCCCGGCCATTTCGTCGAAGTGCGCGACCTGCCCCAGTGGAACGAGGCCTTCCCGCGTCCGCTGGTGCGCTATTCAGATATCTACGGCGGTGTCGAGCGCCCCGAAACCATCGAACGCCTCCCCAACGATGGCGCGCAGCACGCCGCCCTGCCCGAAGCCACGCCCTATGGCCTCGTCGGCGCCTCATCCTTCTACCGCCGCGGCTCGCGCCCCGGCCAGGTCAACCTCGACACCATCCAGTTCGATGGCCTCGATCCATTCAACTTCGATCGCGACGACGCCAGCGGCAACTGGCGCTGGCAGGGTTCCGACGCCGGCCTCTACTCCAGCGATGACATCTGGGCCGTTCGCATCGTGATGCTCGAGCCCAACACCCACCGCGGCGTCGGCCCATTCCAGGCCCGCCGATTCAACAGCCACGCGGGTGAGCGCATGCGCATCCTCGGCGAAATCCCGCTGCGCAAGACCAACGGCGCCGGTCAGCCCATTCTCGATCCCGTCTTCGATCCCGATACGTCGTTCCTCGCCAGGATTCCCGCCGATACGCCCTTCCTCTTCCAGACGCTCGATCGCGATGGCCTCGTCCTCAACGCCGCGCAGACCTGGCATCAGGTCCGCCCCGGCGAAATGCGCACCAACTGCGGCGGCTGCCACTCCCACGCCAACGATCCCGTCGAGTTCGACCTCACCGCCGCCGGCCAGCCCGGATATGAGCCCTTCGATCTCACCGAATCCACCCCCCTCATCGGCCCCGCCGATGGCCGCGGCGCCGGCGCGCCCACGCTCGATGTCCGCCCCGAGCGCGCCGTCGATGTCGAGTTCCTGCGCGACATCCGCCCGATTCTCGTGCGATCCTGCGTTCAATGCCACACGAAGAACGATTCCACACCCCCCGGCGCGCTCGTGCTCGATGACCTCTCGCCCGTGAACGGCCTTCCCGGGGACTACGTGCGCCTCGCGAACGATCCCGAAGCGCAATGGGGCCACGCGCCCCTCGTCGGCTCGTGGCGCCAGACCAACGCCAGCCGCTACGTCCGCAAGTTCCAGAGCCGCCGCAGCCTCCTCACCTGGAAGGTCTTCGGCCGCCGCCTCGATGGCTGGTCCAACAGCGATCACCCCACCGAATCCGTGCCCGGCAACCTGAACACGCTCCCGAAGGGCGCCAACCCCGGGTACGCCGATATCGATTTCACCGGCACGATCATGCCCCCGCCCGGCAGCGGCGTCCCCGCGCTCTCCGGCGAAGAAAAAATGACGATCGCCCGCTGGATCGATCTCGGCTGCCCCATCGACATTGGCCCCAACGGCCAGACCGGCCCCTATGGCTGGTTCCACGACGACCTGCGCCCCACCCTCGCCGTCGCCACCCCTCAGCCCGGGCGTGTCTTCGGCCCGCTCACCGAACTCAAATTCGGCGTCGCCGATGCGTATTCCGGCGTCGATTTCGCGTCTTTTCGCGTCAGCGCGTCCATCGAAGTCGCCGGACGCTCCCCCGGCGCGGATCTCGGCGATCTGATCACCGGTTCAGCGCCCGTGTACGCAATTCCGCTCAATCCGCCACTTTTGAGCGCCCGCGACGCGAAATTCCGCTTCGAAGCCCGCGATCTCCAGGGAAACGCCACCGTCGTCGAGCGCACCATCACCCTCACCACCCCCTCCACAGGCGACCTCACCGGCGACGGCGCCGTCAACTCCAGCGACCTGGCCCTCCTCCTCGCCGCCTGGGGCGAAATCGGCACGCGTAATGCGCGCGCCGCGGACATCAACGGCGACGACCGCGTCAATTCAAGTGATCTGGCTCGCCTTTTGACACTCTGGACGCGCCCTGCCCGCGGCGACATCAACGGCGACGGCGCCGTCGATTCCAGCGACCTCGCCATCCTTCTCGGCGCCTGGCGATCCAAGAACCCCCTCGCCGACCTGAACGGCGACGGCTCCGTGAACAGTTCCGACCTCGGCATCCTCCTCGGCGCCTGGGGAGCGCCGAAACGCTGATTTCCGCACCTGCATACACTCCCTGCGCACCCAGGGAGCGCCGATGTGACAGAAGCGCACGATTCGTCGAAAAACGCCGAAACACGTCCAAAACCGCGCCGCAGGCGCCGTTTTCTTCGATTCAGCCTCTTCTTTCTCATCCTGCTCCTCATCCTCGCCGCCGCGGCGGTGCTCTTCGGCCCCGCCATCGCCTCCCGGTTCGCGCCCGGATTCATCGAAAACGCGATGAATCGCTCCATTTCCGGCGAAATCGATGTCGGAAGCGTGGAGTTGTCCTGGCGCGGCCCGCAGCGCGTGGAATCGATCGAATTGCGCGATTCCGCGGGAAATGTCGTCGCAAATGCGACCATTGACGCGAAAACGAGCCTTCTCGACCTCCTCCGCGGCTCGCGCGACGCCGGCGTCATCACCCTCGCCGGAAAGGCCGCCTTCGCAGGCGCCGACGCCGGCGTCCTCGCCGCCTTGCGCCCGCCCCCGCCGGCGCCCGGCGAGCCGGTTCCGCCGGCCGGCGCACCCGGCGGCGGCCCATCGCGCCTGCCGCGGGGATTCGGCGTCGAAATCGTGTTCGACGGCGTCGAGATCTCGTATGTGGACGATTTCGTGCGCCAGCGCATGGGCGGCCCGATCGGGCTGACTGATCTGCGCGGTCGCGCGGCGTTCGAGGTCGGCGGCGCCGCGGTGGTCAAGGCGACGGCGGACGCGATCGGCGGCGACGGCGGCGTGGACATCGATCTGACGATCGACGGGCTCAGTGCGCCGGACGGCATGGTGACGGTCGAGCAGGCGCGCGTGAACGGCGATGCATCGCTGCGCCTCGGGCCGCGCTTCGCGGCGTTGCTGGGCGATCGGGCCGCGGATGCGTCGCGCGCGGGCGTGGATGCGCTGGAGGTGAAACTCGTCGCGGATGCGTCGTCGGCGGGCGGTCGGTTTGAGATCAGCGCTTCGAGCGGCGGCGACGGGCCGCGGGCGGATGCGGCGCTTCTGCTGCGCGACGGGCGTTTGACGCTGGAGCCGCCGGCGACGGCTTCGGCGCGCATCGGGCCCGATCTGTGGACGTGGCTGGCGGGCGAGGATGCGCCGCTGCAACTGAGCGAGCCGGTGACGGTGTCGGCGACGGTGACTGAACTCGCGGCGACGATCGACGATGAGGATCTGCGGAGCGCAGCGCTGAACGCGGAAGTCAGGTTCAGCGAGATCAGGGGCGCGCTGCGGCGCGGGGGCTCGTCCGAGGCGGTTGCGATCGTTGCGACGCCGGCCCCGATCGTTGTATCGGCGGAGCGTCTGGCTGACGGCGTGAGCGCGCGGGGGGGCGCGACGGTGCGCATCGGTGAGCGCGCTGCCGGTGAACTGGGATTCGATGTTGCGGTGCGCCACGTGCTCGACGATCGCGGACGGCTTGCACTGGGCGCTGCGACGCGCGTGACCGGGAGGATTGAGGCGGACGATGCTCCGCTGGCGCTGCTCGAAACGTTCGGCTTCGGCGCTGATGACGTGGCGCTGGCGCGAAGGACGATCGGCGAATCGATTGACGGCGTCATCACCGCGCAGACTGGAGAGGGCGGGCGCATCGACGCATCGCTCGAAGCATCGAGCGAGCGGGCGAACGCGGCGGCGGAGTCGCTCGTATCGGATGAGCGGATCGATGTTCAGGGCGCTTCGGTGTCGGCGACGATCACGCCCGAGGCGGCGAGCGCGCTGCTGCGGAGGTTCGCATCGGGCGGGGCGGCGGAGCGCGTGCCTCTCTCGGCGCCGGCGAGGGTCACGTTCGCGCTTGATCCGTTTACGCTGCCGCGGGGGGAGGATGGGGGCATCGTATTCGCGCCGGCATCGGCCTCGGCGTCGGCGACGCAGGGCGCTGCGCGCGACGGGCTCGGAGTTTCCGGATCGGTGCGGAGCCCGGAGATGGCGCTGGATTTCACGGGCGCGGTCGGCAATATGACCGATGCATCCGGCGCGCTCGCGTCGGATGGCGCGGTGATTTCACTGAACGCGGAAGGAGAAGCGCCCGCGGCAGTGCTCGATGCCTTGGCGGGCGCCGGGGGGCTGCTGGCGGAGGCGCTGGGCGGCGCGGTGCGGACGGAGATCCGCGCGCAGGATCTCTCGAAGTCCTCCGGGACGCTGAGCGCGAGCGTGTATTCGCCGCGGGCGATTCTGAGTGTCGAGGGGAGTGTGCGGGATGGGGCGTTCGTGGCGTCGGCCCCGGTGCGGGCGGAGGTTTCGACGATCTCGCCGCGGCTGGGGGAGATGGCGCTCTCGACCCTCCTGCCGCTCATCGGGCACATCGAGAAGCGCACGGAGGACGGGGCGGCGCTCGTGGTGGCGGAGGAGTTCACGGCGCCGATCGACGGCGATCTGCGCCGGCTGAACGGGCGGCTCACGATTTCGCTGGGCAGGGTGCGGTACGAGGCGGCGCCGTTCTTCGGAAAACTGATCAGGCTGACGGACAATCCGACGACGAGTCTGCTCTTCAACAACTGGCCGGAACTCAAGGTCACGATCACGGACGGCGTGGCGACGTATGAGCGCGTGGCGCTGCCGATGGGGGATTTCACGCTGGAGACGAAGGGGACCGTGGACCTGGCGGAGCGGACGGTGGACATCATCACGTATGTGCCGCTCTCGGCGCTGGTGCGCGAGATTGCGGAGGCGGCGGGTCGCGTGCCGGGGATCAGGCAGGCGACGCTGATTCCGCTGCGGACGCGGGGCAAGTTCGGCGCGCTGAAGACGGAGCCGGCGCTGGAGATGATTCTTGAAGATCAGATCAAGAATCCGGAGGGGATTCTGGAGGACCTGTTCAAGAGGCTGGGGGATGAGATTGAGAGGAAGCGCGGGTAACAACGAGGGCGTGCTGCAGGCGCGGGTCGATTTAGGTGTGCAGATGCAGAGGGGACCTGCCGGTTCCCTCCGCACCTCCCTCCAGCGGGCCGGCGCCCTCGATGATTCCGCACTTCGCGCGTGGGTGCGCTGTGCGGCGGAAGGGATGGGCGGCGTGTACCATCCGGGCCATGAGACGGAATTGGTGGCGCACACTCTGCATGGTCGGCGCGGCTGCGACGGGCGGCGCGCTTGTCGGGTGCGCCAGGAGCGGGCGCGGCGCTACGGCGCCGGCGCCGTATGGCGCGGCGATTGTCATTGACGGTGAGTTGACCGACTGGCGCGGCGGGGGGGCGGCGCGGGCGGATGGGGCGTATGTGTATCTGCGCGTTCCGGGCCGGCGCGGGCAGCCGCTGCAGGCGGCGGATTACACGACGCACATCGGTATCGACGTTGACGCCAATGCGGAGACGGGCGTGCCGATGCAGGGCATCGGGGCGGAGTTTGTTGCGCTGATGTCGCCGCGGTCGGACTCGAGCGCTGAGTCGAGTGGGGGCCTTGGCCGCGGGATCCGGATTGAGGTGGCGAATGGAACGGGGGAAGCGCAGTCCGCGGCGCTGGCCGAGGCTGATGTTCTGTGGCTGCCGACGTGCGGAGCGGAGGAGTATGAACTGCGCCTGTCGCGCGTGCAGGACTGTCTCGCGGCTGTCGGCGATGAAGTGATCCGGCACTCGGGCGGCCCGGTGACGGCGATGATCGAGCAGCGCGATGCGCAGGGGAGCACGATCTGGCGCTCGGCGCCGGTGGCGATCGACTTGCCGCGGTGGGCGCCGGCGGAGCGGCGCGACGTGGATATCCCGTTACGGCCTGCGGGGAGTGTGCGCATCGTGTCGAGCAACGTGCTGTGGGCGTCGCCGATGAAGGAGCCTGCGCCGTTTGCCCGGGCGCTGGGCGCGCTGCAGCCGGACATCGTGCTGTTTCAGGAGTGGGACAACCGGCGCCGCGATGAGCCGCGGATCGACGCGAGCCAGATCGTGGAGTGGCTGAA
Organism: uncultured Phycisphaeraceae bacterium; assembly: GCA_964529265.1. Taxonomy (GTDB): domain Bacteria; phylum Planctomycetota; class Phycisphaerae; order Phycisphaerales; family UBA1924; genus CAZGVW01. The sequence goes on along the minus strand of CAZGVW010000190.1, from coordinate 5,995 downwards.
CCATTACGCGGGTGGGCGTCAGGGGGGCGGGCGCGGGTGGAGCGTGACTGCGGGCGCGGGGGGCGTGCTGGTCGCGTCGCGATATCCGATGAGCGCGTGGCCGGCGCCGGAGCGCGCCTCTACACTCCCGGCGCGATTCGCAGGGGCGTTCATTGAGACGCCGGTTGGCACGATCGCCGCGGCGAGTCTGCACCTGAAGTGCTGCGGGTCGGCGGAGTCATCTGAGGACATTGAGCGGCGGATGGAGGCGCAGGCGATCGCCGGCGCGCTGGATGAGATCGCGATGGAGCGGCCGGAGGCGGCCATCGTGCTGGGCGGGGACGTGAATCTGGTCGGATCGCACGCGCCGCTTGATCTGCTGTGCGCTGCAGGGCGCGGCGGAGGCGGCGCGGGGCTTCGGCCGGCAGCGGGGCTGGCGCTCGGGGACTCAGCGATCTATACGTGGCGCGATCCTGATGCGGGGTTTGCGCCGGGGCGGCTGGACTACGTGCTGGTGGACAGCGGGCGGCTGCGCGTGGCGCAATGCTTCGTGCTCGACACGGCGCTCCTGAGCGATGAGGCGCTGCAGCGCGCAGGGCTGGAGCGGACGGACTCCGCGGCGAGTGATCATCTGCCGCTGGTGGTGGATGTCACCCGGGCTGCGCAGGATGCCGCGCCGGCGCCGACACCATGACAGGGAGTGCGCTTTTCGCATGAATGCGCAGCGACTGATCATCCTGCTCGCTTTCGCGCTGATTCTGGGCGTGCCGTTTGCGTTCCGGCAGGGGCTGGAGCAGCCGCCGGCGGATGCGCTCACGCTCATCGTGATTTCGCCGCACAACGAGCAGATCCGGCAGGAGATCGGGTGGGCGTTCAACGAGTGGCACACGCGCGAGCACGGCCAACCCGCGGCGATCGACCGGCGGCGGCCGGGCGGATCGACGGAGATCCGGCGACTGCTCGTGGCGCAGTACAGCAGCGCGGTGTCGGCGGGCGTGATCGGGCCGGATGGCTCGTGTGCGCCCGGCGCGATGCCGTATGACGCGGCGCTGGGCGGCGGGTCATACGAGTTCGGCGTGCTGAAGCGCGGCGTGACGGTGGAGGTCGCGGGGCCGGAGGGCCCGCAGCGCGTGACCGTGCCGATGACGCAGGCGGTGGATTTCGATGAGCAGACGCTGCGCGGGTGGTTCGGCGAGAACGCGATCGGGGCGGAGCGGCTGTACGACCCGGATGGGCACTGGTTCGGCACGGCGCTCTCGAGTTTCGGGATCGCGTTCAACCGGGATGCTTTGCGGGCGCTGGGGCTGGATGAGCCGCGGGCGTGGAGCGACCTGATGGACAAGCGCTACCTCGGATGGCTGGCGCTGGCGGATCCGCGGCAATCGGGCTCGGTGGCGACGGCGTACGACTCGATTCTGACGAACTACGGCTGGGACGAGGGGTGGGGCATCCTGCGGGCGATGTCGGCGAACGCGCGGTATTTCTCCGGCAGTTCGGCGCGTGTGATCATTGATGTGGGATCGGGGGACGCAGCTGCGGCGGCGGCGATCGATTTCTACGGGCGGTACGAATCGCAGGCGCTGCTCGAACCGGGGCAGCCCCCGGAATCGTCGCGCGTGGGGTTCGTGGACCCCGAGAATGCCGCGGTGGACCCGGATCCGGTGGCGGCGCTGCGGGGCGGGCCGCATCCGGAACTGACGCGGCGGTTCATCGAGTTTCTGCTGAGCGTGGAGGGGCAGGCGCTGTGGCAGTTCCCGGCGACGGGGGAGGGTCGGGAGGAGGGGGCGCTGGGGCCGCGGAAGTTCGAGTTGCGGCGGCTGCCGGCGCGGCGGGACATGTATGAATCGCCGCATTTCGAGCGGTTCGTGGACAGGATCAACCCGTTCGAGTTTGCATCGAGTCGGGCGCCGATGGGATGGCGCAGCCTGATCGCGCCGATGATGGCGTGCTTCGCGATCGATGTGCATGAGGAGGCGACGGGCGCGTGGCGGGCGATGAAGCGCGCGGAAGAAGCGGGGCGCGATATCTCGGAGATGGAACGGCTGTTCTTTGCGTTCCCGGAGCACGCGCTGCCGGACGGGCGCGCAGTGCCGTTTACGGAAGACAACTTCGGCGAGATCAAGGCAGATTGGGGGAACCCGGAGCGCGCGGCGGATCTGCGGATTGAGTACATCCGGTTCTTCCGGGGGAACTATGGGCGGATTGAGCGGATGGGGTCAGAGTAGGCGTTCGGCACAGGTGGGAAACAGGAGTTCACCACAGAGGCGCAGAGGGCACAGAGAAGAAGAAGAGAGAAGAAGAAAAGGGAAAGGAAAGGGAAGGGGAAGGAAGAGGAAGGGGAAGGAAAGGGAAAGAAAGAGGAAGAGGCCGAGGAGAGGTCCGGCGCTAGGCGGGTTGGGTGGGGAGACGGCGGGTGGTTGGGGTTTCTTTTCGTGCGGGTGATTCGGGCGCGCGGTCGGCGCTGTGTGTGCCGGACAATCGGTGGCGCAGGATGGTGAGGAGTGATTCCGGGGCGAGGAAGTTTTCGGGGGGGCGGAAGTAGACCTCGTGGAGGTCGCCGGGGGATTTCGGGGGCAGGGGGCGGACGGTTCCCTGGGCGCCGGCGAAAGCCGCGGTGATGGGGGCGGGGGCTTCGCAGCGGAGGATGACGTCGCGCTCCTGGACGACGAGTGAGCGCACGCCGATCGTGCGGGCGCCGATGCGGATTTCGGCCAGCGCGAGGAGGCGCTCCGCGGCTTTGGGAGGCTTGCCGTAGGCGTCGGCGAGGTCGCGCTCGACGGTGCGCAGTTCGTCGATGGTCGAGGCGAGGGCGAGGCGGCGGTAGGCCTCCATGCGGCGGAGGTCGGACGGGATGTAGGCCTTGGGCAGGAGGCCGGCGATCCCGATATCCACCGTGGTTTCGGCGGGGACGAGGATGACCTCGCTCCTGAGTTCGCGCACGGCGCGATCGAGGAGGCGGCAGTACATCTCGTAGCCGACGGTGGCGATGTGGCCGGATTGCTCGGCGCCGAGGAGGTTGCCGGCGCCTCGGATTTCGAGATCGCGCATGGCGATCTTGAAGCCCGCGCCGAGCATCGAGAACTCCTCGATGGCCTTGAGGCGTCGCCGCGCGGTGGGGGAGACGGCGCGGGTCTCGGGCAGGAGCATGTAGCAATAGGCGCGGTGCTTGTGGCGGCCGACGCGCCCGCGCAGTTGATGCAGGTCGGCGAGGCCGAAGCGATCGGCGTCGTTGATGATCATCGTGTTGGCGGTGGGGATATCGACGCCGCTCTCGATGATGGTGGTGCAGACGAGGATATCCGCCTGTCGCCGCACGAACTTCAGCATCACCTGCTCGAGTTCGTGGGCGGGCATCTGGCCGTGGCCGATGACGACGCGGGCGCCGGGCGCGAGGCGGTGCACGTGGTCGGCGATGGTCCTGATGTTGTGCACGCGATTGTGCACGAAGAAGACCTGCCCCTCGCGGGCGAGTTCGCGCGCGATGGATTGCGCCAGGCGCTTCTCGTTCCAGGGGATGACCTCGGTGACGATGGCGCGGCGGTCCATGGGCGGCGTGGCGAGGGAGGAGATGTCCCGGATGCCGAGGAGCGACATGTGCAGCGTGCGCGGGATGGGCGTGGCGGAGAGCGTGAGGACATCCACCGTCATGCGCAGCGACAGGAGGCGATGCTTGTGCTCGACGCCGAAGCGCTGCTCCTCATCGACGACGACGAGGCCGAGATCGGCGAAGCGCACATCGGCGGAGAGGAGGCGGTGCGTGCCGATGACGATATCGACCTGTCCCTTGCGCACGGCTTCGAGGATGGTCTTCTGCTCGCCCGCGGTCTTGAAGCGCGAGAGGGATTCGATCTTGAAGGGATAGTCGGCGAAGCGCTCGCGGAAGGTGCGCTCGTGCTGCTCGGCGAGGACGGTGGTGGGCACGAGGATGGCGACCTGCTTGCCGTATTCCGCGGCTTTGAAGGCGGCGCGGATGGCGAGTTCGGTCTTGCCGAAGCCGACGTCGCCGCAGAGGAGGCGGTCCATGGGGCGCGCGGAGGACATATCGCGCTTGATCTCGGCGAGGGCGGCGAGTTGATCCTCGGTTTCGTCGTAGGGGAACTCGGCCTCGAACTCCTTCTGCCACGGAGTATCGGCGGGGTAGCGGACGCCGGGCATGTGCTCGCGCGCGGCTTGGATGCGGAGCATCTCCGCGGCGAGGTCGCGCACGGCCTCGGAGACGCGCTCCTTCTGCTGCTGCCAGCGCTTGCCGCCGAGGGAGGAGAGTGGCGGCTTGCCCTTGAAGCCGCCGACGTATTTCTGGACCTTATCGATCTGCGAGGAGGGAACGTGCAGGAGGGCCTTGCCGGCGAACTCGAGCGTGAGGAACTCTTCGGAGAGGAGGTCGGAATCCTGGCGATTCCTGGGGGCTCCGGGCGGCGGCTTGCGCTTCATCGTGCGCAGGCCGAGGAACTTGGCGACGCCGTGATCGGCGTGGACGACGAAATCGCCGGAATCGATCTCGAGGAAGGAATCCATGGCGCGCCCGGCGCGGAGGCGGCGGACGCGGCGGCGCGTGTGGTAGCGGTGGAGGAGTTCGGCGTGGGGGACGAAGGCGCCCCCGGAAGGGGAACTGTCCCACAGGAAGCCGCGGTGGAGGTAGAGGGCGCCGGCGCGGATGTGTTCGAGCGGGGCGGTCGGCGCGAACTCGCGCACGAGTTCGCCGAGGCGGGCGACTTCGGCATCGTTCTGGCAGAAGACGAGGGCTTCGCCTGCCGCGGCGAGGCGGGCGAGTTCCTCGACGGCCTCCGCGGCATTCTCGGAGAAGGCCGGGAGGGCGCGGACGGGCAGATCGATGCGGGCGGAGGCGAGGGGGGCGCCGGGGGAGAACTGATTAACTTCCACGAAGGCGTGGAAGCGGTCCTGAAGCAATTTTATGACGGCAGGAGGCGCGAAGACCGCGCCGGCAGCGACGACGCGTTCATAATATCCGCGGGCCTGCTCGGTGACTTCGGCGGTCTCGTGCAGGAAGGCGACGGCGGCGGGGTCGATGAGCGAGAGGAGGCTGACGCCGGAGCCATCGTCGAGGGAGGGCGCGGCGCCGGTGACGCCGATGAGTTCGACGGATGCGAGGCGGCGATCGCTCCCGAGCGTGGCGAGATCGACTTCGGAGATGGATTCGAGTTCGTCGCCGAAGAAATCGAGGCGGACGGGGGCATCGGCGCCCGGGGGGAAGACGTCGAGGATGCCGCCTCGGACGGCATAGTCGCCGGGCTCTTCGATGGCGTCGGCGCGGCGGTATCCGGCGTCGTCGAGCCAGCGGACGATGCGCGAGGGGCCGGTGGCGTCGCCGGGCTTGAGGGGCATGACGAGTGCGGGCAGCCGCGACGGCGCGGGGACGGGCTGCATGAGTGACTGGACGGAGCAGACGAGCGCGGGGGGAGCGCTGGCGGCGTTTTCGGTGTCGGAGGCGATTGCGCTCGAGGCGCTTCGGGAGGCGGGAATGCCCGGGTTTTCTGTGCTTTTGGGGGAGGGCGTTCCCGGGGCGGGGGCGGGTATTCCGTGGGGGGTGAAGCCGCCATCGAGGAGCCAGCGGACGATGCTGAGGCGCTCGGCGAAGAGTTCGAGGCTGATGTTGGATTCGCCGGGGACGAGTTCCATCGCGGGGAGGCGGCGCGCGGGGACGCCGAGGGCGATGAGTTCATCCGCGGCGTCGTCGGCGTCGTCGAGGTGGGCGGTGACGAGGAGGAAGGGTCGCTGCGCGGCGGAGGAAGCCGCGGCGGCGACGAGCGTGGTGGATGAGCCGTGCGCGCCGGTGGCGGCGATGCGGCCGCCGGCGCGGATGGCGCGCGCGAGATCGGCGAGCGCGGGGGCGGCGCGGATGGAGGAGAGGGCGTGATCGGCGCTCAGGGGCTGGAGTGGGCGCATGCGCAAGCCGCCTCGGACGGCGTGGGCCGGCCGGGGGGGCGGGGGTGGAGGGAAGTGTACGCGGGGCGGGGGCGGCGGGGGCGCCCGAGCATCCCCCAGCGCGGGAAGGCGA
>CAZGVW010000189.1:0-20883 GCA_964529265.1 uncultured Phycisphaeraceae bacterium | reverse complement strand
ATCTCAATTCGGGGCTGCGCATCATGAAGCGGGACGCGCTCCTGCGCTATCTGCACCTGCTCCCCAGCGGTTTCTCGTTCACGAGCACCATCACCATGGCGCTCCTCGCCAACGGCCACGCCGTGGCCTACGAGCCGATTGACTACGTCAAGCGCGCCGGCCGTTCCAAGATTCGCGCGTCGCACTTCGCCAGCTTCATGCTGCTCGTCGTGCGCGCGATCGTCCTGTTCAATCCGCTGAAGGTGTTCCTGCCCCTCGGCGCCCTGCTGTTCCTGCTGGGCATCGTCAAGCTGATCCAGGACATCGTCCTGTGGAACTTGTCGGAAACGGCGGTCATGGCCTTTCTATCGGCCATTGTCGTGTGGGCCGTCGGACTCCTGGCTGACATGATCGCCCGGCTGCAGATGCAGCCACCCGGCCGGTTCTAGCCGAAGGCCCCATGTCCCGCTGGATCGTCCGCGCGCTCGTCTCGCTCGTCGTCCTCAGCGTCCTGCTCACCGTCATTCCGCTCGAGTCGGTGCTCGGCGCCCTCGTGCGCGTCAGCCCGTGGGTCTGGGTGGCCAGCCTCGGCATTTTCTTCGTGGGACATTACGCCAATGCCGTCAAGCTGCGGCTGCTCATCGGTCCGTCGACACCTCCGATGTCGGTCTTCGTCCAGGCCCAGTACGCCGGCCTGGCGGCGAACCTCGGGTTGCCGGGGATTGCGGGGGGAGACCTGGTGCGCGCCGCGTATCTGGTGCCGGCGGTGGGCATGAAGCGCGTGACGGTTGGGAGTCTGGCGGATCGCCTGCTCGACACCGCAACCCTCGGCCTGCTGATTGCGGTCGCGCTGCCTCTTGCCGGCATGCCGCCGGCCATCGCGGCCGTGGTGCGGCCGGGCGGCTGGTGGCTCGCGGCGCTGGCAGGCGCAAGCGCGCTCATCACCATGCTGGCCCTCCGTCTGACACGGCACACGCGTGCCGGACAGATCGTCACGCACACCTGGCGCGCGCTCGCGGCGCGGCGAGCCTCGCTCGGCGCCGCGATCCTGATATCGATTGCTGTGCAGTCGGCCTTCGTCGTGACGAACGTGTGGCTCGCCCGTCAGGTCGGCGTGACCACTGGCCTGGCTGCCTGGTTCGTCGCCTGGCCCCTTTCGAAACTGATTGCCGTGCTACCCATTAGCCTGGGGGGCCTCGGCGTCCGCGAAGCGGTGCTCGTCTCGCTGCTGGCGCCCTACGGCGCGGACAGCAACGCGGTGCTCGCCTCGGGTCTTCTCTGGCAGGCGGTGCTCGCCGTCAGCGGCCTGACGGGCCTGGCGCTGACGCAGATACTGCGGCGAAAGGACCTGACGTCCACGCCGGAACAGGATCTCCGCGCGACGTCTGTTCCGCCGCCCTCTGGAACAATCCGATGACCACTTCCCCTTCTTACGTCATTCTCGGCGGCGGCCCAGCCGGCCTGGCCGCCGCCTACAAGCTGGCCGAACGCGGGTGGCGCGATATCACGCTCCTCGAGCGCGGCAGCCGCGTCGGCGGCAACGCGGGCAGCCGGATCATCGAGGGCATCCCGGTCGACTTCGGCAGCCATCGGCTGCACCCTGCGTGCCCGCCGGACGTGATGGCGGACATCCGCCGATTGCTCGGCGTGGACCTTCTCGATCGTCCGCGTCATGGCCGGATCCGCCTGCGTGGCCGCTGGGTGCATTTCCCACTGCAGCCCATCGATCTCGTGACACGCCTGCCGCCCCATTTCGTCGCGGGCGTCATGGCCGACGTGGTGCGCAAGCGCTTCATGGGCAATCACGTCGAGCCGAGCTTCGCGTCGATCCTGGAGCGGGGCCTCGGGCCGACGATCTGCCGCGACTTCTATTTTCCATACGCCCAGAAAATCTGGGGAGTGCCTCCCGCCGAGCTGGATCCGGAGCAGGCCCGGCGCCGCGTGTCCAGTGGGTCGCTCGGAAAGATGGTGCGCCGGGTGCTCAATGCCGTCCCGGGCTTTCGTAAGCCAGGCAGCGGCCGATTCTTCTATCCCCGACGAGGCTACGGCCAGATCAGCGACGCGTTCCACGCCGCGGCGGTCCGATCCGGCGCGACCGTGCTCCTCAACGCAAATGTCTCCGCGGTCCACACCGCCGGCGGCCGCGCCAGTCACGTCGAGGTCGCGGTCGACGGCGCGACGCGCGTCCTTCCGGCCACGCACGTGCTGTCCACGATTCCGCTCACCGTGCTGGCACGGCTCGTCCGGTCTGATGCCCCCGGTCCGCTCCAGGCGGTGGAGTCACTGCGGCAACGCGCGATGGTGCTCGTGTATCTCACGCTCTCCACCGATCGATTCACCGAGTTCGACGCGCACTATTTCCCGGAAGCGTCGCTCCGAATCACGCGGCTCTCCGAGCCGAAGAACTACTCCCTCACCGAGCGGCCCGGCCGCACCGTGCTCTGTGCCGAACTGCCCTGCACCCCCGGCGGAGCCGAATGGCTGATGAGCGACCAGGAACTGGGCGCGCTCGTCTGCCGCGATCTCGAGCACGCGGGCCTCGGTCCACTCCCCGAGGTGCTAGCGGTGGTGACCGAACGACTGCCCCACGCCTACCCGCTGTACACGAAGGGCTACCGGGAGGCGTTCGACGCGCTCGACCACTGGATCGGCGGCATCGACGGCTTGATTACGTTCGGCCGTCAGGGCCTGTTCGTGCACGACAACACGCATCACACGATGGCCATGGCGTATGCGCTCGTGGAGTGCCTGGATCCGGGCGGAACGTTCGATCGCGCCGCCTGGGCACGCGCACGGCAGTCGTTCGAGAGCAATGTTGTCGAAGACTGACCGGGCCGGAGCCCGCCGCTGGGGCGTCGCGGTCCTGGCCACGCTCGCCCTGGCCGCGGCGCTCCGGTTTACGGGTCTGAACTCGGGCCTGTGGTTTGACGAGATCGCGACGCTTGTCGAGTCCGTGCGGCTGCCGCTGTCGCGCATCCTCACGGAGTTCCCGGGCGTCAATGCGCATCCCCTCTTCAGCGTGCTCGCCCACGTGTCCCTTCAGATATTCGGCGAATCGGCGTGGGCGCTCCGGCTGCCAGCGGCGTTGTTCGGCGTCGCCACGGTGGGGATGGTGTACGTCCTCGCCGTACGCCTGACCTCGCGCCCCGAGGCCTGGGCCGGCGCCGCGCTCCTGGCCACCTCGTACCATCACATCTGGTTCTCGCAGAACGCCCGCGGCTACACCCTGCTCGGTTTCCTCACACTGCTCTCAACGCATCTACTCCTGCGCGCGCTCGACGCCGAGGGACGGCCGCGTGACTACGTGCTCTATGCCCTGGCGTGCGCCGCCGGCGTCTACACCCATCTAACGATGGCCTTCGTCGTGGCGGGCCATGCGCTGGTCATCATGGCCGGATGGACGATGGCCTGGCGTCCGGCCGCGACGGTCCCCGTCACACCGGTTCTCTCGGCATGGACCGGCGCCGCGATGTTGTCCGCGTTGGCCTACGCCCCCTTCATGGCCAACCTCGTGGCCGTCATGGGCGTGGACGCGCCGCGCCAGGCGGCCCAGGTCGCCACGGCCAGTTGGGCCCTGTCCGAGGCCGTGCGGCAGCTTCTGTCGGGCGCCGGCGTGCCGGCGGCTCTCACGGTTGTCGCGCTGGCCGCGGCCGGCGCGGTCAGTGTGTGGCGGCGCCATCCGCTGGCGTTCGCCCTGCTCGTCGCCCCCGGGGCCATCACCGCCGCCATCATCGTCGCGCTCGGCCAGCCGCTGCGGCCTCGTTTCTTCTTCTTCCTGGGCGGCACGGCCGTCATCTTCGCCGGTCGCGGGATCGGCGTCCTCGTGGACGCGCTCGCCTGGCGCCGCGCCGGACGGCGAGAACGCTCCTCGATGGCGATGGCCGGCGTGACGATGGGCCTGGTCGCACTGTCCGCGCTGGGGCTGCCCCGCAACTACCGGCTACCGAAGCAGGACTTCGAAGGCGCCGTGCGGTTTCTGGACGCGGCTGAGGCGCAGGGAGCCCGCGTGACGGCCGCCGGGCCGGCGTGTTTTCCGCTCGAGGCCTATTTCGATCGCGCCTCCTGGCGCTGTCTGCAGACGATCGAGGACTGGCGCGAGGTGACCACGGACACGGTTCGCGTGCTGGTCGTGCACACGTTGACAGACTACGTGGACGATCCCGCGCTGCGCGCGCAACTGCGAACGGCCTGCTCCGACGTCGAGCGGTTTCCGGGCACGCTCGGCGGCGGCGACATGGTCGTCTGCGAGGCGCATGCGATCGGACCGGGCGAGCGCCTCCAGGGGGGGCGGCAATGACCCCCCTGCGCTTCTGTCTGCTGACGACCTTCTACCCACCGTTCAATTTCGGCGGTGATGGGATTGACGTGCAGCGCACGGCGCGCGCGCTCGTAGCACGCGGACATCAGGTGACCGTCATCCACGATGTCGACGCCTATCAGTGGCTGGCGGGCCGTCAGCTGCCGACGGCACCTGTCGATCAGGACGGCGTGGAAGTCGTCGGTCTCCGCAGCCGCCTGGGAGTGGTTTCGCCCTTCCTCACACACCAGTTCGGCCGTCCCATCGTGCACGGACGCGCGATGGCGGGCCTGATGCGCGCACGACGGCCGGACGTCGTCGTCTTCAACAACGTTTCTCTGGTGGGAGGCCCGGGGCTCCTGTCGCTCGGTGGCGATGCGCTCAAGGTGTACATCGCGCACGAACACTGGCTCGTCTGCCCGACCCACGTGCTCTGGCGGTTCAATCGCGAACCCTGCGATGAACGTGCGTGCGGACGTTGCGTGCTGAGTTACCGCCGCCCGCCCCAGCTCTGGCGTTACACGGGTGCGCTGAGACGACAGCTGCCCGAGGTGGACCTCTTCATCGCTCGGAGCGAGTTCAGCCGGCGAAAGCACGCGAGTTTCGGCTTCACACCGCCGATGCAGGTCCTGCCGTACTTCCTGCCGGGGGACATTCCCGATCGGCCCGAGCCGGCGACCGGCGCCAGTCCGAATGAACGGCCTTACTTTCTGTTTGTCGGACGATTGACGCGCATCAAGGGCCTCGATTCGGTGATTCCGGCATTCGGTCGCTTTCCGCACGCGGACCTGCTGATCATCGGCGATGGCGAGGAACGCGCGGCGCTCGAAGCCCAGGCGCAGGGCGTGCCCAACGTCAGGTTCCTCGGCCGCATTCCGAACGAGGACCTCCGGTGCTATTACGCCCACGCGATCGCCTCGATCGTGCCCTCGCTTGGCTACGAGACGTTCGGCATCGTCCTGATTGAGGCCATGCGCTACGGAACCCCGGTGATCGCTCGGCGCCTCGGACCATTTCCCGAGATCGTCGAACAATCCGGCGGCGGCCTGCTGTTTTCCGACGCCGACGGACTGCGCGGCGCGATGGCTCGCCTCCAGACCGCTCCGAGGTATCGCGATGATTTGGCCGCGCGCGGGTTCGAAGCCTGCCGCGAACGGTGGTCCGAGGCGGTGGTCATCGGCCGATTCCTGGACATGGTGTTACAGGCTCACACGGCGCGCTCGAAGAGCGCTCCCGTCTCCACGCGGAGGGAGTCCGCGGGATGAAAGCCGTTCTGACCTACCACTCCGTGGACGATACGGGATCACCTGTATCGGTGTCGCCCAAGGCCTTTCAGGCCCACCTCCAGTGGCTGACGACTGGCCGGGTGAGCGTGCTGCCCCTCGAGGCGCTCGTGGAGAATCACGACGGCCAGGACGATGCGGTCGCCGTGACGTTCGACGACGGGTTCCTGAATACACGCGGACCGGTCAGCGACCTCCGATCCGCCGGCCTGCCGGTCACGATCTTTGTCGTCACTGGTCATGCAGGTGGGACCAACGCTTGGGGCGGGCGGCCCGCGCCAGGCATCCCCACGCTGGAGCTGCTCGACTGGGACGACTTGGCCAGCCTTCGCCACCAGGGCGCCCGGATCGAGGCGCACACTCGACGACATTCACACCTCACGTCTCTCCCCGACGACGCGCTGGACGAGGAGTTGCTGGGCGGCCGGCAGGATCTGCACGCGCGGTTGGGTGTGGACAGCGCGCACCTGGCGTATCCGTACGGCGAGGTGGACGACCGCGTGGCCGAGCGGGCCGCCCGATATTACCGCTGGGGCCACACGACGGACTTCCGCCTGCTGACCCATGTGGACGCGCCTCTCCGCCTGCCGCGGCTGGACATGTACTACTTCCGCGCCCCCGGCGCGCTCGAGTCGTGGGGCACCGTGCGCTTTCGGCGCCGGGTCGGCTGGTGCCGGGTGCGGCGAACGCTTCGCTCCGCGATCCTTGGTGGCCGCGCCGCACCCCTAGGACCGGACCGGCGATGAATGAGAGCCTCAGCCGGCGGCCCGCGCAGTGGAGCCTCGACGATCGGAGCGTCACCGTCCTGATCGTCGTTGCCGGCCTGCTCGTGCAACTCCCGGGGTTGTTCTGGGACGCGCCGGGCGGCAAGGCCATCAACAACGCCCTCAGAGTCCTCGACGGCGACGTGCCGTATCGCGATTTCTGGACGATGTATGCGCCCGGCCACTTCTATCTGGGCGCCGCCCTGTTCAAGGTGTTCGGCACGTACGTCTGGGTCCAGGGCCTGGCGGCGCAGGGCCTGATCGTCCTGAATGCGGCCGTCCTCTTCCACATCGTGAGACAGTTCGGCGTTCCACGGGCGCCGGCGATCGCCGCCGCCTCAGCGCTGGTCGCCATGTCATGGAAAACCGCCCCCGAGCTCGAGTCCTATCACCCGGCGATGCTGCTCCTGCTGCTGGCGCTCGCCTGTCTAATCCGCTACACGCAGCAACGGGACGCCTGGCGACTGGTCCTGGCTGGCTGTCTGTGTGGTGCCGCGGCCTGGTTCAAGCACGACGTGGCGTTCCACGTCACGCTGGCGATTGTCGCCGGGCTCGCCGCGGCCTGGGTATTGCTGCCGCGAGCGCGCCGTCCGGACTGGACGTCGCCCTGGGGCGTCCTGCGGCGCGTGGCAGGCGGCGCGATCCTCACCGTATCTCCCGTCGTGTTGCTTCTGGTCTGGAGCGCGTGGCCCGAGGTCTGGCGCGATCTGATCGTCTTCCCCGCGACCGATTTCCGGGTGGTGCGCGGCGAACCGTACCCCCCGATGCTGCCCGAGTGGCAGTGGGTCTCCCACTGGCTCGCCAATCCGTGGAGCGCCGCTGCGGTTTACCTCACCGTAGACCAGTTCGCGCTGTGGGTCATGGCCAACGTTCCCCAAATCGTCTTCGCGGCTGGCGTCATCGTCCTGCTGCGGAGGCGTACGACGGTTGAACCGGCGGCGGCGGCCGTGGCGCTCGTGTGTCTGACCGCGATGCCCCTCTTCTGGGCCTCGGCGCACGTCCAGCAGAACACGCACTTCCATTCGCTCTGGATCCTCTCGGTACTTCTTGGAGGTCTCGCCTGGGGATCGACTACTACCTCGACCGCGATCCGCCGCTGGGTCGCTGCGCTGTTCGTCGTGCTGACCGCCGCGCACCTGGTGACTCCGGCCCGAAAGGCCGCGGAGATGGCGTACTCCTGGCCGGATCACCGCACACTCGACGCGTCAGGCGCCGGTGTGCTGCGGCTTTCACGCGAGAAGCACGATGTGTATCAGCCCATCGTGGCCTTCGTTCGTGACAACGTGCCGGCATCCGAACCGATCTACGTCGGGCTCGTCCGCCACGACGCCATGGTTTTCGCGACGCAGGACTTCTACTATCTGTCCGGCCGGCGCGCGGCCACGCGCTATAACGAACTGCATCCTGGGATCACCGATCGGGAGGCCGTCCAGCGCGAGATCATCGGAGACCTCGTCACGCAGGGGGTGCGCTGTGCGATCCTGTGGGACTTCGGTCGGCCACCCGCGGTGCTGGACGGCATCCTGGCGAACCGGCGGCGCCACATCCCGGAGATCGGCGCGACGCTGCTCGACGCGTTCTTCAGCCGGGAGTTCCAGCCGATGGCCCGGTACGGCGAGTTCGTGATCGCGTGGCGGAGGAACACAGCGCCGCCGATCCTCCCGGATGTCGATGGCCTCTCGACAGCGGGCCGGAGTGCGGGTTGACGGAGGCAGGCGTGGGCGCAGCACGCAGCGGACAGGTCAGCACATGAACGGCATGAATCAGGTGGACGTCGAGCGTCGATGGCGGGACTGGATCGAACTGGGTCTCTTTCTGGGGCTGGCCTGCGGCCTGCTCGAAGGCGTGACCCACGTCGCCCTGCAGCAGCTCGTGCTGGAGAATTCCTGGTATCAGATCGTCTGGATCGCCCCGGTCTTCAATGGCCTGCTGCTCGCGGTGCTCGGAGGGCTCTGCGCCCTGATCCTGGCGGTGATGCCCGATCGGCGCCTGTTCCGAACGATGGCGGCATTCGGTCTAGCTGCTGCGGCGCTCCTCCCCTGGATATCGCTGCTGCTCAAGGAATGGATCGAACCGTACGCCGTGTTCCTCCTGCTCCTTGGCGCCGCCGCGACGTTCGCCCGCTGGTATCAACGGGATCCGGCCGCTGTGCACCGGCGGAGCAGCCGGGCGCTCACGTGGGTCGCCGTCCTCACGGCGCTCGCCGGCCTCGGCATCGAGGGGAGCTTCTGGATCGGAGAACGTGTCCGGACGTCGCGGCTCCCCGCGGCCAGTGAAACCGCGCCGGACATCGTGGTGGTGATTGTCGACGCGCTCCGGGCCGACCATCTCTCCGGCTATGGGTACGATCGCTCCACCAGTCCGACGCTCGACCGGATGGCGGCTCAGGGCGTCCTGTTCGAGCAGGCGTCCTCGACGTCGAGCTACACGCTGCCGTCCCATGCCTCCATCCTGACCGGACTCTATCCGTTCCAGCACGGGGTCGAGTGGCAGACGTCGAAGCGGCGCGTGTCCGACATGCTGCCGAATCTGCCGGAGACACTGCAAACGCTCGGGTACCGTACCGGCGCGTTCTCCGCGAACACGTTCTGGTTCTCCCGCGAGCACGGGTTCGGGCGCGGTTTCCTGCATTTTGACGACTACTTCCATTCCATCGCAGACCGCGTCCTGCGGACGGCATACGGACGGATCGCCGCGCATCTGATCTTTCCACGATTGGGGTGGGAGGACGTGCCGGCGAGACGGCGCGCCCCTGAGATCAACGAGGCCGTGCTCTCGTGGACCGGCCGTGGTCCCGATCGGCCGTTCTTCGTCATCCTGAATTACTTCGACGCCCACGACCCGTATCTGCCTCCGCAACCCCACCGCAACCAGTTCGCCACCAGGCCAAACCCCGGCGGCCTGCTGCATTGGCAACTGCACGTGCCCGAGACGCTCAGCCCCGCTGACCTTCAGAGTGAGATCGACGCCTACGATGGAAGCATCGCGTACGTGGATGCGCAGATCGCCCGTCTACTGTCCGCCCTGCAGACCCGATCCTCGCGCCGCGAACTGCTCGTCGTGGTCACGTCCGATCACGGCGACGAGTTCAACGAGCACGGCGGTTTCCTGCACGGATTGCACCTCTACCGTGAGGTGACCCACGTACCGCTGATCATGTGGCAGCCGGGACAGATCCCTGCGGGCATCCGCGTCCGGACTCCCGTGACGAATGCGAGCATCCCGGCGACGATCCTCGAGCACCTCGGAGCGCGCGCGCAGGCCTCCGCGGCCCCGGCCCTGCAGCCCCTCTGGCGGGACGAGGCCGCGGCCCCGGCATGGCCCGCGCCCCTTGCCGAGATCAGCCACCGGCCCTGGGTGGAACGCGGCCCCGTGCGCGACGGCTCGCTGCGCGCGCTCGTCGCCGGCACGCTGCACTACATCGAGCACGACGCTCGCCCGCCGGAGCTGTACGACTGGGCGGCGGATCCCCGCGAGTCGCTGAACCTCGCCGCGCGGCCTGACCTGGGTGGACTGCTCGAGCGATTCCGCCTGTCACTGGCGGCGGCGCGAGGGAAGTCACTCGCAGCGGCCAGCAGCGACTGAACGAGGACCCGCGTCGCAAGCTGGCTGTTGTCCAAGCGTGAATCTGTGGACGAACACAGGGTAGAGGGCCTCCTTCACTGAATGACTGCAGACGTGTGTATCGACCGAGGACCGGCCACCCGCTCAGAGGCTCATCTGCCACGCGTCGAAGTCGCCGTGGTCAGCATCTGTGGCCCGGACCACCTGGTTCGCTGCCTCAGCGCCCTTCGGCAGCAAGATGGCGTCGAGCCGGTTCCGATCGTTGTTGCCTACGACCCTGCGTTGACCGGCATCGAGCGTCTCGTGGAGGCGTATCCAGAGGTGCGTTTTGTCGCCAACGTTGGCCAGCGAACGCCCCTTGAGCTGGCGTCGCGAGCTATTCGGGAGACTCGTGGCGACCTGGTACTGCTCACGGAGGACCACTGTGTCCCGCACGCCGACTGGGTGCGCGAACTCGCTGCGCAGATGACGGCCGGTCGGGCTGCCGTGGGCGGGGTCGTGGAGCTCGCGGACGGAGCGACGTCGACCGATTGGGCGTTCTATTTCGTCGATTTCTTCAGATATGCCGACCCGGTGCACGATGGTCCATCCCCGACCCTGACCGTCTGCAACGTGGCGTACCGTCGGGCTGACCTGGAAGCGCTCGATGGCCTGGAATGGAAGTCGTTCTTTCACGAAACTGCCGTGAACGATGCCCTCCGCCGGCGATTCGGCGATCTGCACCTGACGTCCCGTGGGCGCGTCACCATGCGGCGTCACGTGGCCCTCGGTGCTGCTCTTCGGGAGCGCTACGCATTTGGCCGGCTATTCGGCTGTACGAGACTGCGGCACCTGCCGTCTGGATTCGCCGCCGCGGCTCACAGAATCGGCGCGCCGCTGCTCCCGCTGCTTCTTCTGAGTCGGATGGTCAGAAAGGCGAATCAATCCCCCGAACTGCGAAGGCGACTGCTCAGAGGTCTCGGGCCCCTGATCCTGATGGTCCTGGCCTGGTCCTGGGGCGAGTGGCTAGGGTACCTGACTGGCCGGTATCCACGCGATCTGACGGTCGCCAAGGAGACCTGATACAGGTCACCCGAACCACCGGCCCTGGGCGGAACGCGGCCCCGTGCGGACGGCTCGCGCACGAGCCTCGTCTGTGGCGGCGGCGAGCCAGGAGTGATCGCGAGAGGCTACGCCTCGGCCGTGAGGTAGCCCAGCGCTTCGCCGAGGCTCCATGCGGCCAGCAGGGCGGCCATGGCTGGCGCCGCCCGGATCAAGCGCCCGAACGGACGCCGCTGCCAGAATTGGAGACCCGCATGACGAACGAGTAGGAGGACGGGCAATCCAAGGGTCATGACGGCGAGCCCTAGCCGGGCGGCCAGGCTCATCTCACGAGCACGCGTATATGCGAAGAGGCGTCCCCACGCGACGCGTTCCGGGAGTAGCGTTCTGAGACGGAGGCCCTCGCGGTACTGCTCCACGACGAGTTCTGGTGTGACATACAACGTCTCACCGGCCCGCCGCAGGGCCCAGTGAACCGTGGTCTCGTGATACCGCGGATGCCACGCGCCCGCGATTTGCTCGAGAGCCTGTCGCTTGTAACCGATGTTGGTGTCCGAGACGTAGCCACGAGAACCCGCGACGAACGGCCGTTGATAGCGGTGAAAGTCGCAGAAGTACACGGCCCACGGCAGCGCGGCGTTGTGCCCGTTCTCGACAGCGCCGCCAACGGCGGCGTGCGGCAGCCGTTCATGCAGACGGACCATGGTCCGCGCCCAGTCGGGCGCCGGCACGCCGCGGTCCTCGAGGATCGCAAGGACGTCACCGGTCGCGGCCTTCAATCCCTCGGCGCGACGGCGGTCGAACAACTCGTGCTGGCCGGCCGGACGCGACGTGGACCGGGACGTCGGGACACGGCCCATGAAGTGAAACTGAAACCGGGGATACTGAACGGCGAGGGCCGGAATCCCGGCGACGGTGTCGTCCCACGGCACGATGACGTTCAGATCCGGGGAATCCTGCTGCGCGGCGAGCGCAGCCAGACAGCGGGCCAGCGTGCGGCCGCCGTCAACGATCGTCACGATCACGGAGAGTCGCATGACGCGAGTGGCAGCCTAACCTTAGGCCGTGGACGCGGGATCCTTCGCGGCGTGCACCGCGCCGTCGCTTGGCGGTGGTCCGTCGGCGAGCGAGACGGGCATCCGCTCGGAGGGCTGGAGCGGGACCGGCCGGCTCCACACCCGACCCTTCACCGTCGCTTCCATCAGAGGCAGCGGCTGATAGACGATGCTCGACCAGAGAAAGACCTCTGTCGTGCAGTAGCACTCCTTGCGCGCAATGCTCTCGCGCAGGGCACGCGCCTCAGGCGAGTGCCAGATCTCCGGAAACGATTTCTGCCGCAGGTTGCCGATCGGCTTGTGAATCTCGCAGACGCCGACGTCGCCGTTGGCATAGACGACCCCGGAAATCCGGCCGGCCTTGCAGGGCACGACCTGCCGCGACTGCTTCACCGTTTCGACCTTGGCCCACTGCAGCATCGGCTCGACCAGGGATCCGTATCGCGTTTCCTCACGCGGCGCCCACAGGCGGCGAATGTACTCATAGAGATCTTCGTACTGCTTCAGGCTGGGGCCCTGGAGGGTCGGATCCTTGCGGTCGCCGCGAATGATGGCCAGGTTGTGATGGTCCATCGCGGGGCATCGTTCGTAAAGATACGTCGTGAGCCGCTTGATCTCGTCCATGTTGACGTCGGTGGCCGTCGAGATCGAATGGACCCGCAGACGCGGATCGGAGGCCTGCAGCGCCACGAGCGCGTCATAGGTCTCCATCGCCTTCCTGAATGAGTGCTTCGCCACCCGGAACGTATCGTGGAACTCGGGCATGCCATCGAGCGACAGCTCGACCACGAACAGATCGAGCGACGGTTCCTTCAGGACCTCGGTGACCGCGGCAATGCACCGATCCGTGAAATAGCCGTTGCTGGGCACGTAGATCTGCTTGACGCCGTTCGTCTGGATGAACTTGCGGCAGATCTCGCCGAATTCCTTCCGCAGGAACGGCTCACCACCTGACAGGTTCAGGTTTTCAATCGCCCCGAGCGAATCCGACAGCGCGAAAATTTCGTCGCGCGACAGGTCGTCCTTCTTGTTCAGGCTGGTCCAGTAGAAACAGTGCTCGCACTTCATATTGCAAATGCTGTTGATGAACAGCACCAGGAAGGGCGGGCTCGGCATCTCCCGGTAGGAGTAGCTGGTGAGCCGGGCATGGCGCGCAAGGCGCCGCAAGGGATTCATGCGAGATTCAAAACCGTGTGGACCCGCAGCCTGCCTGCAAGCGTCGGCCAGACGTGTCGCAGGAATTGTACCCGGTCCACCCGGGCCAAACCACACGACTCTCGGCCACCACGTTCGACAAGTCACCGCGCCCGTAGACTTTTGTCAGGGCACCGAGGACGATGTTGCTGCCGTCCGGACGCCAGCCCACGCGCCCGGACCGGCGATGGCCCCCAGAACTGCACGCCAGTGCACCGCGGCACGGCCAGCACTGGAGGGATGATAGTGTTCGACCCTGCTGCCGCAGCCGATGAGATGGCCGTGCCTTACCGGGCTGCAGGGCAATGATGAATACCAGCAAGGCCCCGGACGCCCTGTATCTCGCGCTCCTTCTGGGTCTCCTGACGGGCCTTGCCGAAGCGGCGGCTGGACTGCTGTCGTCGGCCGCCGGGCGTCCCGTCCGAGTCAATGCCGAGATCCTGTGGATTGCCCCACTGGTCAACGGCGTCCTCTTTGCCGCCGTCGGCGCCGGCCTGGCCCTCGCCGGCCGGCTGCCCGTGTTCGGGCGTCACCCCGGCATCCTGCTGGTGCTCCTGCCCTGGATGGGAGCGTTCGTTCTGCTCCAGTTGACTGGGTTCATCAGCATCTGGGCCCAGGTCATGCTCAGCCTGGGCCTGGCGGTGACCGTCACACGTCTCGGCGTCTGGGTCCGATTGCCGCAAGTCGCGCGACGTGGGCTCGCCCCTTTGCTGGCGCTTGCACTCATCGCCGCGTGCGGCGGCGCTGCGTGGGCGTCATGGAGCGAACGTCGGACCCATCGCACCTTGACGGCTGCGGTCCCTGGGGCACCGAACGTCCTCTTGATCACGCTCGACACCGTGCGCGCCGATCATCTGTCCGCGTACGGCTATCACCGGCCCACCACTCCGCATCTCGATGGCCTGGCGCGGGGGGGCGTTCTGTTCGAGCACGCCCTGGCCAACTCGTCGTGGACCCTGCCCTCGCACGCGTCGCTCCTCACCGGACGCCACCCACACGAGCACGGCGCCGATTGGCGTCGCCCCATGGACGATGGCCGTCCGACACTCGCGGAGGTCCTGGCCGCGCGCGGCTACGTGACCGCAGCCTTTGCCGCGAACACGTCGTACGTCGCGCCTGAGTGGGGCCTGGGCCGTGGGTTTGCCCGCTTCGACGTCTACGGAGCGTCCGGGGCCGACGATGTGGTCCGCACGGTCGTCGGCCGGCGGATCGCGCTGAACGTGCTGCCACGGCTCGGATATTTCGACATCCCGGGCCGGAAACGTGCCACCCAGTTGAACGACGCGTTCGCATCCTGGCTGAACGAGCGCGGCGATCGGCCGTTCTTTGCGCTGCTCAACTACTTCGACGCGCACGACCCCTATCTGACCGTGGACCCGTATCAAACACGGTACTCCGCCGATCCGGCGCGTGGGGATGTCATCAATTTCCAGTTCCAGCCCCACGCGTTCCGGCGGCAGCCCCTGGTCACGCCTGACGACATCCGGGCGGAAATCGACGCCTATGACGGGTGTGTCACGTATCTCGATGCGCAGTTGGGCCGCCTCTTCGAGGAACTGTCACGCCAGAATCTGACGGAAAACACGCTGGTGGTGATCACATCCGACCACGGCGAATCCTTCGGCAATCACGATCTGTTCGGCCATGGCAACAGCCTGTATCTCGAAACCCTACGAGTGCCCCTGCTCGTGAGTTGGCCCGGCCGGGTGCCGGCCGGCGTGCGGGTTGCTCAGCCCGTCGGACTCGAACGCATTCCCGCCACCATCGTCGATCTCCTTGGCGGGCAGGCCGGACCAGCGCCCTTCCCCGGATCCTCACTGGCGAACTTCTGGCGGACCGCGGAGGGCGGCGCGGAACCGCACGCCGAGCCGGTGTTGGCGGCTTTGACCGGGGTGGCGGGTGGGCCGGAGGGCTATCCCTCCACGCGCGGCAGCCTCACGTCGCTCGTGACGGACAAGTGGCATCTCATTCTGTCCTCCACGCAGGCGGTGGAACTCTACGCTTGGCCCCACGATCCTGACGAACAGCACAACCTGGCGGGACGGCCCGAGACGCAGGCTGTCGAGGCGGACCTCCTGCACGAAATCCAGCGACTGACGTCGGGCAACGCACCCGCGCGACGATGACCTGGCGCCCTGCCCACGCCGAAGGAATGGCCTCATGAAGCGACCCCCGCACCAGGACATGACCGCCAGACAATCACCGGTCGGCTACGTCGACATCGTGGTGACTGGAACGGCCGTGGCGCTCGCGGGAGGGTTTGCTGAAGTTCTGGTTCAGATCACACGGCGTTATGGCCTCGAGACGTTCACATGGATGAGTCCCGACCATCCGTGGATGGCTCCCGTCGCGACCTGGCTGGTGGCATTGCCGGTGACCATGGCCCTGCTGGCGGCGCGGGCGCTGGTCCCGCGGGTCGCCACCTGGGCGCTGATCGCGGGCGCTCCAACGACGATGGCGGTCTTCAGTCTGCTGTTCCTGATCGTGCATCGCCAGCTGCACCTGCTTGCGCAACTGATCCTGGCCATCGGCGTCGGTCGTCTGGCGGGTCACGTCGCCGCGACACGGCCTACCGCCACCGCGGCGCTGATGCGCGCGGGAGCGGCTGGACTGGTGACGGTTCTCGCTGTCCTCGTGGCCGCCTACACCGTTGGTCCGGCCATGCGGCATCGTCGGCCGGACGCCAGCGTGCCCCCGGCGAATGCCCAGACTCCCAACGTGTTGCTGATCGTCCTCGACACGGTCCGTGCCGCGTCACTGGGCCTGTACGGAAACTCGCGGCCGACCAGCCGGAACCTCGATCGGTGGGCACAGAGTGGCGTGGCCTTCGACCGCGCGTACGCGCCAGCCCCGTGGACGCTGCCGAGCCATGCGTCGCTCTTCACGGGGATGTGGCCCCACGAGTTGTCGGCCGATTGGGAAACGCCGCTGGATGAGACGTCGCGAACGGTTGCCGAACAGCTGGCCGCGCGGGGTTACGTCACGGGCGGCTTCACCGGCAATCTCTTCTACACCAGTGCCGACTCGGGACTGACCCGCGGGTTCGATCACTATGAAGGGTATCCCCGCTCCTTCCGCCAGTTCCGGCTGTCGAGCGGCATCGGACAATTCCTGCAGGAACAGCGCGAAGGATGGAACACGGCGAAGTGGCAGAACGACCGGGAGTACGCGCAGGAGGTCACGAGCAAGGTGCTCGACTGGATCGACACCGTCAGCCCGCGTCCGTTCTTCGCGTTCATGAATTACTACGATGCGCACGAGCCCTATGTGGTTCCGGCGCATTGGCGGGATCGGTTCCAGTCCGACAATTCCCTCCGGGACCGGTACGAGGCGTCCATCGCAGCACTGGACGAACATCTGGGCGTGCTCTTCACCGAACTGCAGCGAAGGGACGCGCTCCGTCACACGGTGGTCATCGTCACGGCTGACCATGGGGAATCAGCCGGCGAACATGGTCTGCAGAGTCACGGCAGTTCCCTGTACCGGGAAGTGCTGGAGGTGCCACTCGTCATGTGGGGTCCGGGGATCCCGACCGGACAACGAATCCGGCAACCGGTCAGTCTTCGCGATATTCCAGCGACCATCGCCGAAATGACCGGCGGCGCCGCCGATCAGTTCCCGGGAAGCCCGCTGTCTCGACTTTGGCAATCCGGCGGTTCAACCTCACCGGTCCTCGCTCGGGTGACGCGTCCGAGAATCCCCGATGACATGGGGCCGGTCCGTTACGGGAACATGTTTGCACTGATCGACGGTTCGTTTCACTACATCCACCGCGCGGACGGCGTCGAGGAACTGTACGACCTCAGCGTTGATCCGGCCGAACAGAACAATGTGGTCGCCCGGCCGGAATATCTGACCATCCTGGCCGGTCTCCGCCGCCAACTCGGCCAGATCGCCGCGGCCAGGTGATGGACGCCGATCCCGGTGGTTCCGCGCGACGGATTCGGCGCTGGGCCATCGTGGCCTGCGCGGCTCACGTCGCACTGGCCATCCTCTCGTACGGACTGGCTCCCTTCGCGCCGATGCAGGAGCATCATGCGGAGAGGCTGCAGCTGCTGGCCGAGGTGGCCTCGTACGTGCCGTGGGCCGAGTCGCTTGGCGTCAACGCCTACATGCGTGGAGAGGGACTCCTCGAGGACGTCGCCATCCGGGCACTCGCGTACCTCGCCCCCCTCGCCGTCGCCACCACTGCGGCGCTGGCGGTGCTGGCTATCATCCTCCGCGGCCGGGCGGCTGATTCCCACGTGCTCGCGCTGCTTCAGCGCTCGGCGTTCGCCTTCGCCGCCATCAATATCGTGCGGTATCCGGTGTGCACAAATGACCTGTGGCTGTCCGTGGCCTGGGGGCGCATGGCAGCGGAAGGGATCAACCCGTACTACAACGACTTCACGAGTACCAGCCTTCAAGGTCTGCCGTTCCCGTTCTTCGCTCTTCACACGACGTACGGTCCGCTCTGGACGGCGGTGAGCTGGCTGGTCGCGTCGCTTGCGCGCCACTCCGTGCTCGCGGAGTACCTCTTGCTGAAGCTCGTGCTGGCCGGCAGTTGGCTCGTGATGGTGATCGCGGTGAGACGCGCCACCGAGCGCCGGTCGACGCAGCGCGCCGCTGTGGCGCTGTGCCTCGTCGGATGGCTGCCTGCCTCCGTCATGCTGACCGTGGGCGAAGGGCACAACGACGCTCCCGTCGCCGCGGGCATCGCCCTGTTCCTCTGGTGGGGTGCGACCGGACGCTCGACCGGCTCGTGGCTGGCGCTGGCCGCGTCCGTGCTCGTCAAGTACGTCACGGCACCCCTCGCCGTCCTGGGTATCGTCCGAACTTTCGTCGGACAGCCCGAGCAGCGCCACGCACTCGGCGTGTCGCTCCTGGTGAGCGGCTTGGTGGTCGTGGCGTGTCTTGCCGTCTTCTGGCGAGGCCCCGGATTCTTCGATGGCACGCTCAGCATGCGAAGCTGGAATTTCTTGACCCCGGCGACGGCAACGCATTATTTCCTGGAGCACCTCGGGATTTTGGCTCCAGGGGCTGCGACCCTCGATACCCTGTTCACGGTGTTGTTCCTTGGATTCGTCATCAGCGCGACCGTTCGCTACCTGCGATCGCCGGATGAGGACGCCTTCGCGTACTTGACCCTCGCCGTCCTCGCCTTCGTGGTTCTGGCCCTTCTCGATCACGTCTGGCCATGGTTCACGCTGTGGATCCTGCCGCCGGCCGCGCTGGCCGCCCGGACCGGACTCGGCCGGTGGACTCTGGCGCTCATCGCCTGCGTGCCGATCCTGGACATGGCCTGGTTCCTGGCGGACGACTGGTCGTTGCTGGAACCGCTTGGCGCGGTGGCTTTTGGTGCAGCCACGGCGCTTGCCCTGGCCCAGGCGTTCTCCCGAATGCACCTGCGCCGCGAGACCGCATGACGCCACGCACGCATGAAGCTGATGGCGCGCCGACGACG
The DNA here is from genome assembly GCA_964529265.1 of uncultured Phycisphaeraceae bacterium. Classification (GTDB taxonomy): domain Bacteria; phylum Planctomycetota; class Phycisphaerae; order Phycisphaerales; family UBA1924; genus CAZGVW01. The sequence continues at coordinate 2,263 of CAZGVW010000189.1, read as the reverse complement.
GTGGCGTCTCCCGCGTGGCGGTACTACCTCCCGGCGGCGGGGGCAGCGATCGCATCCTGCGCGGTGATTGTGGCGGTGCACGCGGAGAGCGTTCGAACACTGGTTTCCGCTCATGGTCTGTTGCACAGCGCGATCGCGGCCGAGGTCACCGGCGAGCGGTCCTCGTTCGGCCTGCCGGAGAATCCCTTCTTTGCCGGAGAGCGACTTCCGTACTATTGGTTCTATCACTACGTGGCTGGACAGCTGGCCGACGTCGCCGGTGTGCATCCGTTGCGGGCCTTCGAGTGGCTGGCACTCATCGGAGTGTCCCTTGTCTGGCTGGCGGGCGCGGAACTGGGGCGCCGTCTCGGCTGGCGTCCCGCGGCCGCGCTGACGATTGGCGGTCTCGCCCTGACGGGCGCGAACGCGCTTGGCGCGACCATCCTCCTGGCGAAAGTGGCGGCAGGCCGACCCGTGCCGGCCGACGATGGCACGTACTTGTGGGGTCTGGCGCACCCGGCGCTGGGCCTGGCCCGCTGGCACGATCCCGGTGCGCTCTACGGCCCGTTGATGAGCTTCTACCTGAACAACTCGTCGCGAGCGCTCGCCTTGTCGCTCGTCCTGGCCGTGCTGATCGCACTTCTGCGTTATGTGCAGGAGGGACGTCGAGCGGTCTGGTGCGGCCTGGCGCTGGCGACGGCGGCGTGCACGGCCGTCTCCCCAATCATCGGCCTGATGACAGCCATGGCCATCGCCGTCGTGCTCGCGGGAGCGCGGGTTGTCCGCCAGGACGTCCCGCGCGCGTGGTCGGCAGCGGCTGCTCTCCTGGTCGGGGCCATGCTGCCACTGCCCACGTACGTCCACCTGCTCAGCCGCGCGGGCGAGCGCGAGTCGAGCGGCGCGGTGAACCCGCTGCAGTTCCTGACGATTGGCATCAGCCTGTTTCCACTGGCGATGCTGGCCCTGCTGGGGCTGATTCGCCTGCGAGGCGACCACGTGTTTCTTCCCATCCTGGCCGTCGCGGCGGCCGGTCTCCTGGCTGGCAATCTGGTGCTCGTGTTCCCGGGTACCAACGAGAGCAACCTGTTCCACGTCGCGGCGTTCCTCCTGGCCATCCCGGCAGCGGGAGCGATCCAGGTGATGTCGGAATGGCCCCAGTGGCGGCGTCGCATCCTGGTCGCCGCGCTGCTCCCTCTCTTTCTGTCGACGCCGGCGATCGTCATCGGGTCGTACTGGCGACGTCCCGCGGTGCCATTGGTGCTCGACGGCCCGGACCTCCGGATGGTGCCGGCGGACTCACCGCTCGCGAGGCTGTACGCATGGACGGCGACCGCGACACCGCCTGACGCGGTGTTCGTGGTTGCCCCAGGATCGGCGCGGCTGCTCCCGGCTGGCAATACACCGGCGTTTCCGGCGCTGTCGAAGCGGGCGCTGTTCTTCGCCGAACAGCCGGTCTATATCGTCGAGCCCTATCGCGACGCCGAGCGGCGCCGACGACTGTCGTCGGCGATGGCGGCGGGAGCGACGCTCTCCCCCGAGGATCGCGACTATCTGACGGCCCTCGGCCGGCCGCTGTATTTATTGGTCTTCGGGGCGCCTCCCGGGCAGCGCGACCGGCTCATCGCCCTCCACGGCTCCCCGGTGTTCCAGAACGCCGACATCGCAGTCTTTCCGGTGCGCTGACGTTCCGCTAGTCCACCGGCGCCAGGTCGCGCGCACCCAATCCGCGGGGTTCGGCCGATGCCAGCGGACGTACGTCGACTCGCGATCCGTCCGGCCCCTCAACGCGCAGCCGGTAGAACGTCCGCGTCGGGAAGCGTTCTCTCAGGCGTCGATTGTCGTCGCCACGGTCCTTCGCAAAGATGAGATCGCTTGTCTCAAGCGGATACTGGTTCAGAAAGCCAGCGGACTTCCAGCCCCAGTGATCGGAGGCGACGATGATGACCGCGTGATGCACCGTGCCGCCCTCGGCAAACGCCTTGATGGCGGGCGTGGCGTCCCGATAGGAGGTCCCGTATCGATGTATGAGCACGGGATACGCGAAGATCAGCGGATGAATCAGGACCGCCGCCGTGACGAATCGGCCCAGGCCGGCGTGACCGAAGCCGCCCAGCATGCGCGCCATCAGCAGGGCGAGGGCCGGCACCACGAGGTAGTAGTGCCGCGCCCCGAACGCGACGCCATGGTAGAAGTGCACGGCATAGAGCGCGATCACGGCCAGCGCCGCGCCCGTCAGCCCGCGCTCCCAGCCGGCTCGCAGCAGGCCCGGCTTTCTGACCGCGAG
>CAZGVW010000188.1:0-7546 GCA_964529265.1 uncultured Phycisphaeraceae bacterium | reverse complement strand
GCGCCGCCCGCGCCGCGCGCCCCCGCGGGTGAGGCCCCTTTGGGGGGGTGGGGCGGGGGGGGCCCGCGGCGTGGGGCCCCCCCACGACGATGCGCCCAGGCGCTCCGCTATTCCCACCGCCAATACGCCCGGGAGGATTCGAACCTCCAACCCTCGGTTCCGAAGACCGATGCTCTATCCGTTGAGCTACGGGCGCTCTGCGCCAATAGTGTACGCTCCACCTCTTCCCCCCGGAGCCCCGGACCCCCGGATCCCCCGCACAACCACAAGGAAACGCCGCATGGAACTGCGAGAAATGGGCCGCACCGGCATGCGCGTCAGTCCGCTCGGCTTCGGCGGCTCGGAAATCGGCCACCAGAACACTGCGCCCGATCAGGTCGAGCGCCTCCTGAACGCCGCCCTCGACGCCGGCCTCAACGTCATCGACACCGCCGAGTGCTACCGCGCCAGCGAGGAGAAAATCGGCCGCGCCGTCTCCCACCGCCGAAGCGACTACTTCCTCTTCACCAAGTGCGGCCACCACCCGACGTGGGACGACCCCGCGTGGAAGCCCGATCAGATCGCCGCCTCCATCGAGCGCAGCCTGAAGCGCCTCCGCACCGATGTCCTCGACCTCGTGCAACTGCACTCCTGCTCCCTCGATCTCCTGAAACAGGGCGATGTCATCCGCGCCCTCCAGCAGGCGCAGCGCCAGGGAAAGACGCGCTTCATCGGCTACAGCGGCGATTCAACCGCCGCGAAGTTCGCCGTCGAATCCGGCGCGTTCGATGCGCTCCAGATCTCGATCAGCGTCGCCGACCAGGAAGCGCTCGATCTCGTCCTCCCCGCCGCGCGCGAGCGCCACATGGGCGTCATCGCCAAGCGCCCCATCGCCAACGCCGCCTGGCGCACTTGCGATGCGCCCCCCGACAACTCCTACCACACCGAATACTGGCGCCGCCTCCGCGCCCTCGATTTCGATTTCCTCAAAACCGCCCCCGCCCCCGGAATCGCCCCCGGAATCGCCCTCCGCTTCACACTCAGCCAGCCCGGCGTCCACACCGCCATCGTCGGCACCACGAAGCCCGGCCGCTGGTCGGAGAACGCGCAACTCCTCGACGCCGGCCCGCTCCCGCAAACCGACATCGATTCCATCCGCGCCCGCTGGCGCCACGTCGCCAAGCCCGATTGGATCGGCCAGACCTGATGCCCTTCAGTGACACAGGCGTCCCCGCCTGTGTCTTTGCCTTCAGTGGCATAGGCGTCCCGCCTGTGTCCTTGCCTTCAGTGGCACAGGCGTCCCGCCTGTGTCGCCGCGCAGCGGCGAGCGATCTGTCCAGAAAGCCCCCGCTCACGGCTATAGTGGCCGCCCCTCTTCACACGATCGGAGCCACCGCCACATGCCCGATTCCCCGCAGACAGCCGCGAAAAACCCCCCGCCCATCGAATCCCCCTCCGCCACCGGCGCCAAGTCCATGGACGCCATCATGGCGCTCTGCAAACGCCGCGGCTTCATCTACCAGGCCAGCGAAATCTACGGCGGCATAAACGGATTCTGGGATTACGGCCCCCTCGGCGCGCAACTCAAGAAGAACCTGCGCGACGCCTGGTGGCAGGACATGATCATGAACCCCTGCTGGGGCCGCAAGGGCCCGAACGGCCAGCGCGTCCGCTGCGTCCCCGTCGAGACACGCATCATCCAGCACCCGAAGGTGTGGGAGGCCAGCGGGCACGTCGGTGGGTTCAATGATCCGATGGTTGATGACAAGGAGACGAAGCAGAGGTTTCGGGCGGATCACTTGCAGGGATTCTTCCGACCGCAAGAGCAAGGGATCTGGTTCGTAGCGGGTGGAACAAGTGATCCTGATGATATCGCGAAGGATGTACGCGAGTCGTTCGGGGAGTTTTGGAAGGGCAACGTTGGGACGGTTATAGCGACGCATACGGTCGTTGCGTCCAACGAGCAGGAAGCACTTCAGATACTGAAAGCGGATGCCAAGCTGCAAAAACGATGGGGGATAAAGTTCGTAAAGGCCTATCAGGATCCAGGCGAGCCGCAGGTAGTAGTGTTTGATCTGGGTGGTGGGAACTTGCAGGGTTGCGTTGTGCTTCCTGTGCCAATGGACACGCTGAAATCGAATCCGGCCTCGATGCCATCACCGTTTACCGACAACCGAGGTACGCTCACCGCCCCACGCCAGTTCAACCTGATGTTCTTCACCTACACCGGCGCCACCGCCACCGAAGACGACAAAGTCTTCCTCCGCCCCGAAACCGCCCAGGGCATCTTCGTCCAGTTCAAGAACGTCGTGGACACCACGCGCGTGCGCGTCCCCTTCGGAATCGGCAACACCGGAATCTCCTTCCGCAACGAAGTGACCCCGCGCAACTTCACCTTCCGCTCCCGCGAGTTCGAGCAGGCCGAACTCGAGTTCTTCTGCCACCCCTCCGAGTCCGAGCAGTGGTACCGCTTCTGGCGCGATTTCCGCATGGAGTGGTGGCAGGCCATCGGCCTCGCCGGCGATAACCTCCTGCTCCGCGAGCATGACAAGGACGAACTCAGCCACTATTCCTGCGGCACCAGCGACGTCGAATACCGCTTCCCCTTCACCGCCCCAGGCTTCGGCGAACTCGAAGGCATCGCCCACCGCGGCGATTTCGATCTCACCCAGCACCAGAAGCACTCCGGCGTCAAACTCGATTATTTCGACACCGACCGCGGCGAACTCCTGCCCAACGGCGCGCGCAAGGGCGAACGCTACATCCCGCACTGCATCGAGCCCGCCGCAGGCCTCGACCGCGGCGCCCTCGCCCTCATCTGCGAGGCCTACACCGTCGATCCCTCCCGCCCCAGCCCCGAAATCCTGAAACTTCACCCTCGCATCGCCCCCATCAAGGCCGCCGTCTTCCCACTCGTGAACAAGGACGGCATGCCCGAAATCGCCGAGAAACTCACCGCCGACCTCCACGCCCGCTTCGGCAGCCGCGGCTTCATCGAAACCGACGCCAAGCAATCCATCGGCAAGCGCTACGCCCGCATGGACGAAGCCGGCTGCCCATTCTGCTTCACCATCGATGGCGATTCTCTCAACGACCACACCGTCACCGTCCGCCACCGCGATACCCAGCAGCAGGAGCGCATCGCCCTCGACGCCGTCGCGCCGTTCCTCACCGAGCGCCTCTCGACATGAACCCCGCTCCGCGCAACGACCACGCTGCGCACCACGACCTCGACGCCGAAGTCGCCGCCTCCCTCGACGCCACACCCGAACTCCTCCCCCTCCTCCCCGAACTTCTCGCCGACCTCGATGAACTCGGCGGCGGCCTCGACGAAGTCCTGCGACTCATCGATTCGACCGGCCTCGCCCCGGCCGCGACGGCGCCAGCCCCCCGCGCAATAGACCTCGGCTGCGGCAAAGGCGTCTGCGCCCTCGCCCTCGCCCGCCGCGGCTTCTCCGTCCTCGGCATCGATGGCTTCGCCCCGTTCATCGAAGAGGCCCGCCGACAGGCCGCCCTCCAAAACCTGACCCACCGCTGCGCATTCCACACGGGCGACCTGCGAGATGCCCTGTCTTCGAACCCAGCCGGCTTCGACCTCGCCACGCTCCTCTCCGTCGGCCCCTTCGCCGGCAACCACGCCGCCACCATCGCCGCCATCCGGCCCGCCGTCCGCCCCCGCGGCTTCATCATCATCGCCGATGCCTTCGCCAACCCCGCCGCTCGGCATCCCGGGAACGTGGGCGAGCGTGCAGGAGGCGACTTCACCGCCTACGCCCCGCGCGACAAAACCCGCGCCATGCTCGAATCCCGCGGCGATCGCATCGAAGCCGAAATCATCGACGACCCCGCCGAATCCCGCGCCGTCGATCTCCGCCTCACCGACCTCATCCGCCGCCGCGCCGAAGCCATCGCCGCCCGCAGCCCCCAGCGCGCCGACATCGTCATGGCCTACGTCGCTGAGCAGGAGCGCCAGACCGAACTCCTCGCCACGAGCCTCACCGGCGCCACCTGGCTTGTCCGCCGCGCCGAGTGATCGCGAGCCCTCCCGCGCCCGCACCCCCGAATCAATCCCCCCGCCACGCAATTCACACTTTCATTTGTTCCGGCCCGTCCTCCGCACTCTGCCATTGCCCATTGCCCACTCCCCATTGCCCCGAAAAAAACAGAGCGCCCTCTCAGGCGCTCTGCTCACATTCCCGCTTCTCAACAGCCCCGGTTCGTTCGTCATCTCACGGGCACGCCCCCCAAGCGCCCAGCACCAGCGCCAGGTCTCCCGCGTTCACGATCCCATCGCCATTGAGGTCCGCCGCGGGATTCGGCCCGCCCCACGATCCCAGCACGATCGCCAGGTCGCCGGCGCCGACAACGCCATCGCCATCCAGATCGCCCGGGCACGGCCCCGACAGAATCGGGCCCGCATCAAACTCCGCGCTCCCGCCCAGCCAGAACTCAACGTCCAGCGGGTCGCCGTTGAAGTTCCCGAGGTCGTAGTCGATCGTCATGTCGCTCGGCAGCGGCAGGTTGAACGGCGTCACGATCCCCACCGGCGGCGCCATCCCCGCATACATCCCCGTCGCGCTCGACGCAATCACCACGCCGCCGCGCACCGAGAAACTGAACGTGCCCTGCAGGCCCGCGGCCAGCCCCGGATCAGTCTGCTCGAGCACGAAGTCCACGTCGCTCGCCGTCACCTCGAGCACGCCCAGGTCCCAGTTCACTTCGCCCGGCGCATCCAGCGGGTAATCCGCGTACACCGAGAGCAGCGTCCCTTCGGTCACGGCGCCCGTGTTCAGGTTCGTCACGCGATACTCGATCGGATCGCGCTGCCGCCGCGCCCGCGGCGCGCTCGCCACGTTCCGCTCGCGGATCTTCGCCTTCCACTTGATCCGGCCGGTCCGCATCTCGCGCCCCGCCTTCACGTACAGCCACGCCGCGGAGAATCCATACGCGCGACCCTCGCGCTCGCACACCACGCCGCCCGTGTCGATCGTCCCCGAAATCGGCGTGTTCCGCGTCCCGTTGTCGAACGCGTTCACCGTCACATTCACGTGCGTCCGCGAGAACGATTCCGGGTCGCACCCCAGCGCCTCGCACGTGTCCGCCACCGTCGTCGGCATCGTGCCGTCCACCAGCGTCGAAACCGGGTCAACCGTAATCGTCCCCGTGTTCGGCACCTTCGTCGTGCGGATGTCATCCTTGCTGAACACGTAACTGCGCCCGAACGCGCTGCTCCCGTGCCACGCCGGACTCTGAATCCCCGACGCGTCGTAGTCCGGGCACGCCGGATCATTCACGCCCGGAACCCGCGCCCAGCAGTGCATGAAATACTCAACCCGCACGATCGGAACCACGTTCCCACCGGGCTTGAACTCATACTCATGCACCGTCCCGAAATCGTTCTTCGCCAGCGCCGGCGCCGCGCTCATCAGCCCCGCGGCAATCACGCCGGCCGGCATCAAAAAGCCCGGGAAGCGCCGAAACCAACGGCCGCCGTCCCGGGCCTCATTCGTCTTGATCACGTTCACCTTCATCATCATCTGAGCGAGTTTGAAACGCATGGCTTGCTCCTTTCGTCCTCTTGGTTCGAGTTCGAAAGGACCAGCGACTTCCCCACCCCCTCCGGGCGCGCTTTCGACCCCCCAACCCCAGAAAATCCGCGCCCCGCGCCCAAAACCCCTCCCACACGCAAAAAACCCGCTCTCTCCCGCCCCCAGGCGACCCCTCAACCCGCGCCATCGCCCCCCAAGAACGTCCCCTGATACGGTTTCCCACGTCCCCAACCCCCCATGCCCGCCATCGTCACCGATATCCAGCCCTGCGCCGCCGCCCTCCGCCAGGGCCGCCCCGTCGCCAGGCCCCCCGAGACCGTCTACGGCCTCGCGGCTGTCGCCACCAGCCTCCCCGCCGTCCGCCGCGTCTTCGAAATCAAGCAACGACCCCTCTTCGATCCCCTCATCGTCCACGTCGCCGGCCTCGACCAGCTCCCCGCCGTCGTCCGCCACTGGCCCCCCCTCGCCCAGCGCCTCGCCGAGCGCTTCTGGCCCGGCCCCATGACCCTCGTCCTCGCGAAAAGCCCCGACATCGATCCACTCGTCACCGCCGGGCTCGACACCGTCGGCGTCCGCATGCCGCGGCATGACCTCGCCCTCGCCCTCATCCGCGCCGCAGGCCCCCTCGCCGCCCCCAGCGCCAACCGCTTCGGACGCACCAGCCCCACCACAGCGCAGCACGTCGCCCACGAGTTCGCCGATGAGCCCGATCTGCTGATCCTCGATGGCGGCCCCTGCGATGTCGGCGTCGAATCAACAGTCATCGCTCTGCAAGATTCAGCCGCCGATGATTTCGATGCCCCCGCCCCCGCCGCCGCGCCCGCGCACGACACACTCACCATCCTCCGCCCCGGCCTCGTCACGCGCGAAATGCTCGAAGACGCCCTGAAAGACTGGCCCCGCCCCGTCGCCATCCTTCGGGCCGAATCCTCCGCCTCCCCCGGCCACCTCCCCCAGCACTACCGCCCCGCCATCCCCCTCGTCCTCATCGAAACCGCCGAGCAATCAAGCGCAACTGAGTCATCCGCCCGCGCATCCTCAACCCCAACCGCGCTCCCGCGCAAACTCATCCACCGCGCCGCCGCCGCCCTCAACCTCCCGCCCAATGCCCGCTGCGCCGAACTCCGCCTCAACGACAACCCCATCATCGCCGCCCGCACCCTCTACGCCGATATGCGCGCCCTCGCGGCTACCGGCGCAACTTCCGGGGGCGGCGCACACTTCATCGCCGTCCAACTCCCCGATTCCCGCCGCGGCCAAGCCTGGGACGCCATCCGCGACCGCCTCGAACGCGCCGCCTCCGCCCGCATCACCGCGTGAGCAGGCTTGTCGTCGCCCAAGTCCATCAAATTGGGTGCCGTGGTGCATCGCTTCGATGCACCACGATTCGGCGCACAACGACTCGGTGAACCCGACTTACTCCACGACCCTCACCGCGCCCCCACCCGATGCATCGCACCACCCGTCGCTGTCGAGATGCTCTTATCACCCCTCCGCCCCCATCTCCCTCTCCCCCGTCCTGTGATACTTCAGCCTGCTTCTCGCATACTCCTCGGGCGATACACGCAGATCAGGCGCCTCCCCGCGCTCATGCTGCGCATGCAGATGCTTCAGAAACGGCACGCACCACTGGCACCCCGTCCCCGCCCCCAGACACTCGCTGATGAGCGACGCCACCGGCGGATCCTCCCGCTCCATGTACGCGCAGATCTTCCGCAGCGAGACGCGGAAGCACAGACACACATGGTCGTCCGGATCCATGGGTGATGGTAGGGGACTGGAATGTGGTAGGTGGAATGTGGAATGTGGGAGGAACGGGCGGCTGGCGCACGGTGGCGTGGGACGGATTCGAGCATCCCCGCCGTGACCAATGGCGCTCGTTGCTCCGCCCCGACATTCGACATTCCACCTACCACATTCCATTCCACCTACCACCTACCCCTCCCGCCCCCCTCCCCAACCTCCCACCCACTATCCTCCCCCCATGCCCCTCCTCTCCTGCCACACCGCGGGCGAAT
>CAZGVW010000187.1:0-8755 GCA_964529265.1 uncultured Phycisphaeraceae bacterium | reverse complement strand
GGCGCTGGGCCTCGCGGCGGACACCTCCTTCGAGTTGTTCGGCTCCACCATCGGCTTCAACCCGAGCGGAAGCGGCAGCCCCTACTTGGCGAGCAGCACCGACATCCAGAACGTGTCGATCGTGCCTGAACCTGGCTCCATGCTTCTCCTTGGCACGGGCCTCCTCGGATTGGCCGGCGCGGCGCGACGGCGCTTCAAGAAGTCGGGTCCTCGCGCTTAGCCGCGCGGTCCTCTTCTCTCGATTCTCAGGGTTCCGGTTCGGGGCGTCGCCCCGGGCCGGAGCCCTGACTGCTGTACGGCGCGTCGGATCCATCAGATCCATCCGCGCCATCTGTAATAGATGAGCGCGGCATGCTCATAGAGAGCGTCCCGGCTGGTGGAGAGCGCCGAGTAGCTCGGTACCAGCCGCCAGACACCGGACGTGGGGAGTTCAGCGTCGAGGGGCGATGCGATCACGCCGGCCATGAGATCGGCTGCGGACACCAGGCGCTCCACCCGTGGCGCCTGGAGGCGTGAGACCAGAATGGTGGTTCGGCCCCGCTCGACTCCGCTCGTCCATCGCCGAACCCAGGCGACCTGTTCACGAGTATTGGCGGCGGGATGATGCGTAATCCGCTGGCGCAACGCGTCGTTCATCTCCCGGAGGATCAGTCGGCTGCCCAGGACGTGAATGGTTCGCGCCCCGGTGGTCGCGGCTGCCTGTTCGAGGGTCCGCACGCGGCCGCGCCGATTGTCGCCGTCGAACACGATGAGGGTCTCGAGCTCGTCCCGGGAACCGACGACGGCACCGACAGGCGCCGGCAGGCTGTCGACAATCCAACGCGCGGCAGGCGGCCAGCTCAGCAGGAGATAGCCGCCAAGCACCGCGACCAGCCACGCCTGCCCAAGACGCCGGTGTTTCGGCCACACATAACTGGTGGTCAGTCCTGCGGCGATCGCGAAGATCAGAAATCCCACCGACCCGGGTGGGCCGATGGCCTTCAGCAGGGACATGAGCAATGGGCCCGTGTCAGGACTGGGAGTCGACTTCGCGGCCCAGGCGTGCCCGAACGCCTGCCTCACGGCTGGGCGGGCCCGAGCGGGCCCGGACGGCCAGGCGGCTCAGGGCGAGGACCGTCCCCATGATCAGCATTTCGCGCAGGACGGCCTGGAGATTGTGGGGCAGCCACAGACTCGCGAAGAACCCCCCGGCCCGCGGATCGCGGCGGATCTCCAAGAAGATTGACGACGGCACGACGACGGGCGTGTCGGTCAGGGGCCAGAACGCCGGCACGCCGGTAATCCGCAGCGGATCCGGACTGAACGTGTCCAGGAACACGTGGCTCGCATAGGCCACGCCGATGAGGAGGCCGAACACCGCGGGCTCACGCACGCAAGCGGCACGGGCGAGGGCAGCGGCCATCGCGCCGAAGACGGCTGCGCCGAGCAGGCTGTGAGAGGGACCGCGATGGAGCCAGTCCGGGCGCCCGATCAGAATCCCGGGGACAAAATCGAGATCGGGCAGGCACGCCGCACACATCAGGGCGGCAGCCAAAAGGGTCCACGGCAGCGGCTTGCCGGCGCGTGACAGCGGCGAAGGCTGGCCTGCCACCAGGCGGACGTACTGCGCCACGCCCGTCAGGGCAAGGCCAGCCAGTCCATGGGCAATCGGTGAAGGCACGATGGTTCCCGTCCATCATATCGGCAGCAGCGACAGCGGCCATCGCTGAGCGCCGGGCCGCGCGTGCGTGCTAGACTGTCCGGCGAGACTCGGCGATACGCTTGGCTCCCTATGCCGCTCAGTTGGACCCTTCCGCTCGCAAGAGCCCGTGCTGCACGTTCTGCCGGTCCAGGCATCGGGCCGGAGCCGCCTGATGGATGAACCGGCCGGGCCGTCACCGGACGTGGCCTTCGAGCCTCTGTTTCCGCGCGCCCACAAGCGCGCCTTGGGAATCGCGGTCGGCCTGACCGCAGCCGTGGCGGTGCTCGCCGTGACGGCCTTCCACGTGGTGCTCCCGATCGACGGCCTGCCGATTGGGCTCCTTGGCCAGTATTTCTACGGGTACGAAGTGAGTTGGCGGGGCGCGTTGATCGGTGCCGGCTGGGCGTTCGGCACCGGTTTCATCGCCGGCTGGCTGCTCGGTTTCGTGCACAACTTCACCGTCGGGGTCTGGCTGCTGGGCGTGCGTGCGCGTCGCGATCTCGACCAGACGCGGAACTTCCTCGACCATATCTGACCTGCCGCCATGACTGACGACTTGTCCACCCGGGAACGCCAGGCCGTTCATCGCGCGTTTCAGCGCATCAGCGAGCAAGGATGGGGGCTCGCGATTGGCTTTCTCGCCGCGCTCGCGCTGTTCCTGGCCACCGTCATCCTGGTGGTGAAGGGGGGACCGGATCCAGGCCCGCATCTGGGACTGCTGGGCGTCTATCTGCCCGGCTATTCCGTGAGCTGGGTGGGCGCGTTCATCGGGGCGGCCTACGCGTTCTTCATCGGCTACGGTATCGGCCGCACGATCGGGACGGTCTACAACAGACTCGTCTGACCCACACGCTCGGAATCTGGCATGGACGCGGGCGGCCCCTCCAGGGTTTCCAGTGTCCGGCCGTATCGCCAGACCAGTCCGCAGACAGTGACGGTGCCCGCGAGGAGCACGGCTGGCAGCCACGACGCGCTCGTCCACAACGAGTCAGGCGTTGACGTCATCCGCAGGACCCTGAACCAGGGCAGCTGAATTCCTTCTGTGGCAAACAACTCCCAGGATTTCGGCGCTTGTTCGCGGAAGACGGTGAGCACCCACGCATGCAGCACGGCGAGACTGGCGATGGGCAAGCGGACGCGCGTCGGCAGCCGCACCCAGTGGTCCGCGAGCGCCAGCAGGAGAAACGGGACGAGCGGAAGCAGATACCGGAAACCGCTGTTCCATTGCAGTCGCGCGTACTGGTTCATGCTGCAGAAGATCAGCAGGGCCGCCGACGCCACCACCACGAACCATCGCTCGCGACGGGGCAGGATGAGCGACTCGGGCCTGTACCAGCGGGTCGGCACGAGCGCCAGGCTGACGAGCGGTGCCCACACGAACAGCCCGAACCCAGGATGCAACAGATTCTGGAGAAGGAGCTCGCCGTCAGGCCATGTGAAGCCCCTCGCCCCCGTGATGGCATACACGTTCTGATCGGGCATCCAATGCTGCGCGGGCAGGAACGGATTGCCGAACATCGCCCACTGGGTGTACCAGAGAAACAGCACGGGCGGGAGGCTTCCGGCGATCATCGCGAGCGACTCGCGGAGTGCGGTTCGCCAGGAGGCGGTCGCGAGGCGCGGCACCACGAGGTAGGCGAACAGGAGCGGCATGACCACGACACCGACATAGTCGGTCGCCACGGTCATGCCCGCACACAGGCCGGCGAGGACGCGGCGGCGCCGCGAGACCGGGTGTGGCAGCCCAGGCCGTACCCAGAGCAGCGCGAACGCCGCGAACATGCCGTACATCACGAACATGTTGTGGCTCAGCACGGTGGCGCGAAAGACGAGCGGAGTGCCGAAGCCCAGGAGGAACGTCAGGAACGCGGCATCCGACCTGCTGACGGTCCGGGATCGCAGGACCTGATAGAACCCCACGAGGAACAGCGCCGTGAGCGGGGCCATGAAGAACACGACCGTGATGACGGCCGCGGCGCCAAATCGCAGATCCAGCCCGCGTTCCCGGACGAGGCGGAAGAACTCCCGCCGCATCGGCTTGTCGGTTCGGTATTCGGCGTCCGCGGGCCCGTCGGCGAGGCGCGCCGTGCGATAGTCCTCGAGCGCGTCGAGGACCGGATCGAAGACCACGAGGGGAATCGCGGCGAGCGCGGAGACGAACACCTGGTTGTTGATGAACGAGTGCCCGTCGCGGTGAACAAAGATGTCGGAATGCAGCCCTTGGTACTCATCGAGCTGCAGTGTGCCCCGGTCCGCCAGGCTGAACGCGGGGTAGTGCTCGCGCACGACGTTCGTCGCGAAGTGGGCCGAATACAGCACCCACGCGATCACGAAAATACGCCCTCGTCGCGAAGCGAGCAGCCGCCGGAGCACGGCCCGCCTCATGCAACCGCCCGGCCAGCCAGGCGAGGAGCCGGGGCCCTGATTATCGTCCGACCCACGGCCACCCGTCTCCCGAGGCCCGCCGGAGTTACGATGTCGCGGACCTAAAGTCGCCGGCCGGGGTGACTCCGGTCAGCCTGACGGGCCTCTTGGGGCGCCCGAGGCCGGTTTGGTGCCCCGAAAAAGCGGCACCGCCTTCGCAACACAACCGGTTTCGACGCCGGGCCATCCGACATGGATCTCGGAACGATGGCGGGGAGGTTGGCAGGATATGGACACGGTGGCGCTCGTCTCAGCATTCCGTTCGGATCCGGCGCTCGCGTGGATACTGCTCTACGTGGGCCCCGATGTGTTCATGCCGTTTCTGTCGGCGATTGCGGGTGCCATCGGCCTGCTCCTCATGTTCTGGCGACGGGTGACCGGCTGGGCGGCGGCGCTCTGGCGGACGATCTTCCAGCGGTAGTGGCGTGAACCGTCCCATGCCGACCTGTCAGGACCTCGTGTCTCGATGACTTGGCTTGCCGTGGCGGCCGGAGTGGCGCTGACCGGCCTGGCGTATGTGGCCTATCTCGTCTGGTATTTCCAGTGGGAAGCCCGCCACACCACCGGTCTGGCGTACTACGGGTTGCCGCTCGACGCCCGACGCGCGGTGAAGCGCCGCTTGCGGCGGTATGCACGTCCGGTCCGTCCGTTGGTGCGACTCCTCGCACAGGCTGGCCGCGCCACCAGGACGATGCCGGCATTTGCGTATGAGGGCGTGTCGGGGCCGACGAAGGTGAGCAGCCCCGAGGTGTTTGCCCGGGCGCGGCAGTACACACCCGGGCCCGAAGACGTGTTCGTCGTCACGCAGATGCGATGCGGGACGACGTGGATGCAGCAGGTCGTCTACGCCATCGTGACGCGGGGCCGCGGCGACTACGCTGGCCACACCGGCCATCTCTATGCCACCAGTCCCTGGATCGACGCGGTCAACAGCGTCTCCATGGAGGCGGCCCCTCTCGTCGGCGAGCGCCCGACGCGGATCGTCAAGAGCCACTTGCCGGCCGACCTCTGTCCGTACGACGCGAGGGCCCGGTACATCTACGTGGCCCGCCATCCGGTCAGCTGTTTCGCGAGCATCGTCGATTTCAACCGGTCGATGATCGGCCCGCTGCTCCCACCGGTGACCGCGATGGCGGACTGGTTCTGCAGCGATCGGATGTACTGGCGGCCGTGGCCGCAGCATGTAGACGGCTGGTGGGAGTGGGCGCAGCAACGGGACAACGTGCTGTTCGTGCACTTCGAAGAGATGAAGCGTGACTTCAGCAGTGTGCGCGATCGCGTCGCACGGTTCCTCGCATATCGGCTGACGGATGACGAGGCGCGGGCGGTGGACGAACGGTGCAGTTTCCCGTACATGCAGGCGCATGAGGAGACGTTCGAGATGGCGCCCCCGACGATGTTCTCCGTGGCGGGTGGCCGGTTCCTGGCGAGCGGCAAGGACAAGCGTCATGAGGATGTGACGCCCGAGATACGCGATCGGATTCTCGCCTACACCCGCGAGGCCCTGCGCGACAGTCCGTATCCGGCCGGGGCCTTCTATCCCGACCTCGCCGGCGCGACGCGGCAGGAGCGCGCTGCCGCATCATGAGCGCGCCCGGACGTTCACACAACGCGTTGGGGGTGGAGTAACACTCATGTCGCTCTTGGATCACGCCCTGCCGACTGAGGTCCGTGGATGGGCCAGGAAGGCGTCCGGGGCCGGACTGGCCTCGCGCCGCAAGGCTGGCGGTACGACCAGGCCGTACATGGCGCACGAGACCCACCTGCGATCCGTGCTGAAGGCCCTCTCGTGGCGGATCATGGGCACCGTGGCGACGACGCTGCTCGTGTTCCTGTTCACCCGACGGTTGACGGTGTCGCTGGCGGTTGGCGCACTCGAGTTCTCGTCCAAGATTCTGCTCTTCTGGTTCCACGAGCGCGTCTGGAACGCCCTGTCGATCGGACGAAAAGCGCAGCCGGCCGCGGTTCTCTGGCTGACGGGGTTGTCCGGCGCGGGGAAGAGCACGGTGTCGGCGCAGGTGGCCGCCGAACTGCGGAGCCGCGGCGTTCCGGTCGAGCAGCTCGACGGCGACTCCATTCGCGACCTGTTCCCGAATACCGGCTTCGGCAAGGCGGAACGCGACGCCCACATCAAGCGTGTCGGCTACCTGGCCAGCAAGCTGGAGCAGCACGGGGTGTTCGTCGTGGTGTCGCTGGTCTCGCCGTACCGGGAATCACGGGACTTCGTCCGCGGGCTGTGCGATCAGTTCGTCGAGGTCTATCTGGCCACGCCCCTCGAGGAATGCGAGCGCCGGGACGTCAAGGGCCTCTACGCGCGCGCGCGTCGCGGCGAGATTCGCAACTTCACGGGCATCGACGATCCGTACGAGCCGCCAGAGTCGCCGGAGCTGACCATCGACACGACGGCCATCACCGTGGACGAAGTTGGCGGCCGGATCCTGGCCCATCTGCGCGACCGGGGCGTCGAGGTCTAGCGTCCGCGTCGCAGCCGCGCCGACGTTCCGTTGTCAGCCTGATCCACCCATGCGTCCTTCGAAGCCTCCGATGTTCGTCATTGGCTGCCCGCGCTCGGGCACCACCCTGGTGTCGCAGCTGCTCGAGCCGACGGCCTACGGCAGTCCGGTCGAGACGCACTTCATCACGAAGTATGCGCGGCAGCTCGAGCGGTATGGCGACGTGACGGTCCGGGACAACTTCGAACGGCTCGCAGGCGACATCCTCCGTGAGCGTCCGGTGATGCAGTGGAAGCTTGGCACCACGACGGGCGAGCTCTGGCGGCTGGTACGCGACGCCGGTCCGCTGGGCTATCGCGAACTCGTGGACGCGCTGTGCATGCTCCGGTCGACCGCGCTGGGCCGGACGTCGTGGGGCGACAAGACGCCGCACTTCATCCTGCACCTCGACGTGCTCAGTACCCTCTACCCGGACGCCAAGTACGTCTGCGTGGTGCGCGACGGCCGCGACGTCGCCCTGTCACTGCTCGAGAAGCCGTGGGGCCCGAACAACATCTACGCCTGTGCGCGCTACTGGGCGCAATGCCATGCCGAGACGCCGGCGTTCGCCGCGCTGCGCGCCCGTGGCTCGCTGCTCGAACTCCGGTACGAGACGCTGCTGCAGCAGCCCGAGGACACGATCCAGCGCCTCTACGGCTTTCTGGAGGAGGATTGTCCGCCGGCGCGGCTCGCACAGTTGAGCGGTGTCCTCCGGCGGAACAATTCCGGGCGATGGCGGCAGCGCATGCGGCCGCGCGACGTTCGCATCTTCGAGTCGGAGGCCGGGAACACTCTTCGCCGCCTCGGCTACGAGGCGACCTTCGAGGAGCGCGGGTTGTCCTCGCTCGCCGCGGGCTGGTGGTGGACGCACGACCGCGTCCGATTCTTCCTGCACCTGCTGAAGATGAACACCATCGATGCCGTCCGTATCCGGTACTTCGGCATGGAGCCCTTCGCCGATTGATCCCGACCCGGAGCGTGGCGGTGCGGGGCTGGCAGAGGGAGTGCTGACGACGTGCGTCTCGATGTCATCCTGATCGGGTTTGCGCTGGTCCTGGCCGTCATCGCGGTCCTGATCGCGCGGCCGCGGCGCCTTGCCGGTCTGCTGACTGCGCTCGCTGGGCCGCCGGCGGGCGTGCTGGGCCGTGCGGCGCTTCTCGTCGGGCTGGCCGGCATGTTCGCGGTGCCGTACGTCGATCTGCCGACGTTTGCCGCCTACAGCGCCGCGGGCCTCGTCGTCGCTGCTGCACTCACGGTGCTCGCCTGTCGCTTCTCGGCGGTCACCGATTGGCTGCTGATGCTGATGGCTCGCGCGCCGCTCCTCGCCGTGGCCGGGGCATTCCTGGTGGTGTCCGGCCTCAGCGCTCGTGTGGTGCTCGGTGACATCCCTCATACGACTGACGAAGTGGCGTATCAGTTCCAGGCGCGGGCGCTCTCGCAGGGCCGGATCGCGATCGATCCGCCGCCGCTCGTCGAGTTCTTCTCGCTGACGCATACGATCGTCGACCAGGACAAGTGGTACGGCATCATGAATCCGGGTTGGCCCGCGATGCTCGCGGCGGGCTATGCGGCCCACGCGCCCTGGCTGGTGAACCCGCTGCTTGGTGCGATCACGATCGTGCTGCTGGCCACGCTGTACCGCCGAATCGGGATCGCGGACTCCGAGGCGCGCCTGGCGCTCATCATCGCCGCGACGTCCCCTTTTGTCGTGTTCCTCTCGGCGAGCTACATGTCCCACGCGGCGTCGCTCTTCTGGTTCGTGGCGTTTGCGCTGGCATGGCTCTGCGCGATGGATTCCGGGCGCTGGGGGGTCACGGCACTGGCGGGCGCGTCGATCGCGTTCGGCATCCTCGTACGTCCGGGTGACGCCATCGCCGGCGCGGCGCCGTTCGTGCTGGCGGCGGCGATGAATCCGGTGCTCAGGCGCACCCGCTGGCGCCAGGCCGGCGCCGTGGCGGCGCTCGGCGGCCTCGGCGTGGTTGCGACGCTGTTCTACAACGACGCGCTGACCGGAAGCGCGTGGCTGGCGCCGGCGGCCAAGTACTTCACGGACGAAGGCCTGGGACGGTTCGGTCTCGGGTTCGGCGCGGACATGGGCACGTCGCTGCACGGGCCGGAGTGGCCGGGATTCTATCCGTCGGATGCCATTCGCGTGTCC
>CAZGVW010000186.1:0-18075 GCA_964529265.1 uncultured Phycisphaeraceae bacterium | reverse complement strand
GAGCGCAACATGAATCTCGTTGAGCATTGCGTCTCGCGGCAGCGGAAACAGGTTCACAATGGAGCGAATGCCACGCCGGGTCGGCTGGTGGAGCATGATCTTTCCGCCCCACCGCCCAAATCGTGCGCCCCCGCACGGGTGAAAGGTTGCTCGTCGGCAAAGGCTTCGGATCGTTCGTCGCCGGGCCGCTTCGGGCAGCGCAGACACCAGAACGCCGACCGAGTCCACAAACGCGACTCGGTCGAGAACTCGAGGTGGCTCGGCGTGGTTCATGGGCGGCGGCAGTGTCCCGGCTCATCGAACCCCTCTCCGGTCCAGCGTTTCCTCGTCGCGCCTCCGCTGCTCATCGCGGCCCCTGCGCGATCGGGAGCGCCGGCGGAGGCGGCGCTGCTCTGTTCGGGCCGCCCGGTGTCTGGTCTCAA
Source organism: uncultured Phycisphaeraceae bacterium (assembly GCA_964529265.1). Classification (GTDB taxonomy): domain Bacteria; phylum Planctomycetota; class Phycisphaerae; order Phycisphaerales; family UBA1924; genus CAZGVW01. Next base: position 17,653 of record CAZGVW010000186.1, on the reverse strand, counting down.
CAGCCTCCCCGAAGGCAATGATCCAGTCGGCGCGCGTCAGCACGCAGCGCCCTACGCGGATCGTCTTTAGTCGCACGCGCGAACCATCGGCGGCGATAACGCCATCCGTAGCCCAGCGCCACACAGTCGCGCGATTGGGCCGAGTGGGCAGAGTCTGGGCGGCTTCGGCCAGCGTCAACAACGTGTTCAGGTCGTCCATAGTTTGCACCTCTGCCCTACCAATACGCGCCGCGCGCAGTCGTTCCGGAGCCAATCCCAAGAAATTTGTCTCAGTGACGCTCAAGGCGTTGTCACACAGACACTTACGGTTGTGCCAAAGCGCACGCCGTTGTACCGCGTTTACAAAAAATGTCCAACGCAGCGCGTTCTAATCGCATCGATCAGCGCATTGAAAAAGCCCGCGCAGCGCGCGGGCTTCGCACCTATTGCATACGTCTATCGCGCGCTTACTCGTCCACAACGCGCACGATGAGCGGCCCCGTGAGCCGCAGGTGCGCATGGCCACGCGGCGTGACGTACCACCCCTTGCCCTTCACCACCTCCACCAGACCCGCGCGGCGCAGCCGACCCAGCGGCCCGCGCAGCGCCTCGCCTGCGGCCGCTGGCGGCCGCCTGCCGCGTTTGGTGGCCAATACCGCCCGGCGGGCGGGGTGGGTCGCATCCACAGCCCCCACGGCCAGCAGGGCGCGCAGCGCCTCGAGGTCGGCCAGCCGCGGTTCATCGCGCGCCATCAACCCACCTCCCGCGCAATGCGCGCAGCAGCGGCCATGTCGCGCTCCGCATACGTTTCGGTGATGGTGGGTGCGCCGTGACCCAGCATCACGCGGGCTGCCTCGATCCCGTAGCGCGCCCGCAACTCCGTGGCCGCCGTATGGCGCAGTTGGTGGGGGTGCCAGCGATGCTCTCGCCGCCAGCCGCGGAGCGCCTCCACGCCCTCCTGGCCCACGCGCTCGACGTGCTCATCGTCCCGTTCCCACCGCTTTTTCGCCCTCAGGCGCTTGCTGCGGGTCACTTTCCGCTCCAGATCGTGCGGGGCGGGAAACGCCAGATCGCACGCCCGTTGGATCGCGCGGGCGTAGGACTGTGGCGAGTAGTGCGCCTTCGGCGGCCTGCTGGCGTTCCTCCAGCGCTGGCCCTTGGGCTTTGTGCCGCAGGAGAGGGGCGTTTTGCGCGTGGCGTGCAATTCCGCCATCCGCTCTGCTTCCGCCTCCTGCGGCGAAAACAGGTAGGCGTTGATCGGGCGGTTCGACAGGAACGGCCGGACGACCTCTTGCGCCTGCGGGCCGAGGAAAATCACGCGATCGTGGCCTCGGTACGCGGTCTTGTGCCGGTCGGGCTTGTACTGCCACACCTCCCCGGACATGTCCAAGTCGATCGGGCGCATCCGGCAGATTTCCCCGCCGCGCGCTCCCGTGAGCAACTGCAACTGGATCATCGCCCACACCTGCCGCGACACGAAGGGCTGCACCGCCTCCACCCGCTCGCGGGCCACCGGTTTCACCTTGCGCGGCTCAGGGGCGCGGGATCGTCCGGCCCGCAGCCCTTGAACGGCGCTGAGGGCTTGCCACGCGGCCGCCGGCACGATTTCGTGTTCCGCGCCCCAGCGGAAGATCCGTCGAACCCACTTCACGCGGTCGTTGACCGTGGCGCGGTTCCACCCCATCCGCACCATTTCCTCCCGCACGAGCAGCAGTTTCTTGGGGCCGAACTCCGCCGCGGCCGTGTGGCCGTAGAGACGGCGCAGGGGGCGCATGGTGGCGACGATGTCGCTTTGCGCGCTGGTGGGGCGTCCGTCCGGGTGGACGTAGTAGCCCTCGGCGTGTTCGAGGTAGCGCGCGAGCAGGTTGACGATGAGCAGCGCGCTTGCGCCGCTCTCGCGCCGTTCACGCAGCAGCGCCCAATCCGGAACGCGGCGGCCGTTGGCGAGGTACTCGGCGAGCAGGCGTTCGTAGCGCTCGCGCGATTCGGGCGTGCCGTGTTTGCCGAGATACAGCCTTTGGCCCGCCATCTCGACGAGCGCTTGACCAGTGGGCTTGTGGAGCCGGTACTTGGGGATGCGTGGCATTGCGCGACCTCCCGTGTTGGGGAACCGGGTAGTCGCTACCCGATTCTCGAACGGGCTTAGGGCCGCGCCGCCACACTGGCGGGTCGCTGGAAGTCCCAGCGTCGGCGTGCTTTACGGACAAGTGGGCCTGGCAGGACTCGAACCTGCGACCTCACCCTTATCAGGGGTGCGCTCTAGCCACCTGAGCTACAAGCCCGGGGCCGGTGAGGCGGCGCGGAGTCCGCGGCCGCCGCACCGGTTGGGGGGGTGTCAGACTAGGCAGGTGGGCGAGAAGCGTCAACGCATGCCGCGGCAATCGGCGCCGCCGGCCCGCCCCTGCCGCGGACCCGGCCTCAGAACGCCACCTTCGGCGCCACCCGCGCCTCCTCCGACTGCACCTCGAAGTACTCCTCCTGCTTGAAGCCGAACATCCCGGCCACGATGGTCGAGGGGAACATCTCGCACAACTGGTTGAGTTCCCGCACGTTGCCGTTGTAGAAGCGGCGCGAGGCGGCGATGCGGTCTTCCGTGTTCGAGAGTTCCTGCTGCAGGTTCACGAAACTCGTATCCGCCTTCAGCTGCGGGTACTGCTCGGCCAGCGCGAAGAGGCGCGAGAGGCCCGCCATCAGGGCCGATTCATCCTGCGCCTGCGACGCCGGCGAGCCGTGGTTGGCCATGGCACGGTTGCGGGCGTCGATCACGGCTTCGAGCGTGCCCCGCTCGTGCTGCATGTAGCCCTTCACCGTCTCGACGAGGTTGGGGATGAGTTCATACCGCCGCTGCATCTCCACGTCGATGTCCGCCCACGAATCGCGGATGTGCTGCCGCAGGCGCACGAAACGGTTGTACGTCGCCACGAACCAGATCAGAACGAGGAGGACGATGCCTCCGATCACGGCCAGCGCGATGAGTCCAGCGTTGCCCATCAGTTGTCATCCTCCCTTTCTCAGCCCCGCCTCTTCCTCGAGGCGGCGTGTCAGGTGGTCGGGCCAGCGGTCGAAGAACTCTTTCAGCCAGTCGAGGTTGCCGCGGAACTGCGGGGCGCTCCAGCGGCTCGCGCCGTCCGTGATGCAGCACCGTCCGCGCTCGATGTCGATGGCCGGCGGATTCGAGGAGAGCAGAAACTCCATCATGCGCGGATCGATCACGTCGTAGGCGAAACGGCGATCCGGGCACTTCACGTGGAACCGCCGGCTGAACTCTGAAGACTCGAAATCGATGTCGTCGAAGCCGATCGCGCCGGCCAGCTTGTCAAACATGCCCTCGCGGCGGATGAGCAGGTCCGGCGCCCAGGGGAAGGGCAGGTGCGTGATCAGGTAACTGAAGCGATACGTCTGAGTGGTGGTCGTCTTGCCCGTGTGGCGTGTCACCTTGTAGCGGAAGTCGCCCATCTTGGCGGGGAAGCGCCGGCCGTCGATCTCCACCTGCCCGGTCAGCGTGTTCTGCGCCGACCGGCTGTGCCCGCGGCGGAACACCTCGAAGTGTGCGTACTCGTCATCGTGGCTGCTGTCGTTCGAGGGGTCGAACGACCAGCCGAGTTCGTTCGCCAGCGCCGCCAGTTCCTCCCGGCGCTTCTTCGCCGCGAGGTGGGCCAGGATCGCCGCGACGATCGCCACCGCGACCACCGCCACAACGCCCAGAATCCGCAGCGTGTCGTTCATGCCGAGTCCGCCCGCCCTGACCGCGCGCGGCGACGCCGCCGCGCTGTCCTGCGCCGATGATCGGCACTTCCTTCGGAGTTGTCGAGCCGGGTTTCAGCCGATCTCGAGCCGACGCGGGAAGAGATCCAGCCGCATCGCCTGCTTCGCCCGCCAGAGCGTCTCCTCGGCGACGATGTTGGCCCGGCGCGTGCCCTCGCGGATGATGTCCACGACCTTCCGCTCGCCCGCCGCGCCCTCGAAGGCCGCCCGCCGCGCCCGCATCGGCGCCAGCAGGGCGTTGATCGCCGCGGCGACCTCCTGCTTCACGTGCCCGTCGCCCAGGTTGTCCCCCGCGGCGTAGCGGCGCTTCAGTTCATCCACCCGCCCGTGATCGGCGATGAACGCGTCCACATACTGAAAAAGCGCGTTGTTCACGTCGCCCGGCTCGGTGGGCGACTGGCGGCCGGTGAAGATCTTGTTCACCTTCTTCTGCACCGTTTTCTCGTCATCGGAGAGGAAAATGGCGTTTCCGAGCGATTTGCTCATCTTGTTCACGCCATCCACGCCGATCAGCCGCGCCACGCGCCCGATCATCGCCTTCGGAATCGGAAAAAGCCCGCCCGCCTTCACATAACCATCGTCTTCCGTGTGCGGATCGACGCCGCAGTACATCTGGTTGAACCGCCGCGCCGCCTCCCGGCACATCTCGATGTGAGGCGCCTGGTCCTCGCCCACCGGCACGTATTCCGGCCGGAAGGCCAGAATGTCCGCGATCTGCCCCACGGCGTACATCAGGAAGCCGAAGGAGTACTGGTCGCCCAGCCCCTTCACGTCGATCTCGGTCTTGATCGTCGGATTGCGCATTAAGCGGCCAAAACCGAGATTCATGGCGAAATACCACGTCATTTCGGCGATGGCCGGCGTCTCGGTCTGGAGCACCACGCACGACCGCTCCGGGTCGATCCCCGCGGAAATCCAGTCCTTGACGATCTCGATCGTGTCCTGCCGGATCTCATCCGGCTTGTCCGCCCGCGTCGTGAACGCGTGCATGTTCGCCAGCAGGAAGTAGCACTCGTACTCATCCTGCAGGCGCACGCGGTTCTCGACACTGCCCACCCAGTGGCCGAGGTGCAGACGGCCCGTCGGCGTGTCCCCCGTGAGGATTCTGGGCTTCTCTCCGGCTGCCTTCGCGGCTGGGCTGCTCATGGCGGGGCACAGGCTAGCGAAGCCCTGTGGGGGGCGCCCTCAGCGCTCGCGATCAGGAGTTCACCATCGCCAGGGCGAGATTCAGCGCGTTGAACGCGGCGTGCATGACGATCGGGGCGCCGAGGCGCCCCGTGCGCTCGAAAACCACGCCCATCGCCATCGAAAGCGCGAAAAGACCGGGCAAGGCGTGCCAATCCGCGGTTCCGATGTGCACGAACGCGAAAAGAGCGCTCGTGATGAGGATGGCTGTCCATTTCGACGCCGTGGCGCGCACCAGCGCCGTCTGAATCAGCCCCCGGTGCAGCGTTTCTTCGACAATTGGCGCTCCAATCACGATTCCGGCGACCAGCGCCCACCACCACCGGTCTCCGGCGTGCTCCGAAAGCATCCGCAGCGTCCCATGCGCCAGGGCCTCCGGCGGACTCCCTCCCGAAAGGCGCGCAAAAACCAGCGCCATTGCCGTGGAAGCCACGTTCACCGTCCAGAGAATGGGCAGGGCCACCAGCAGGCAACCAAGCCCGATGAGCCCATCCCGCGGCCGGGCCCGGAACCCCGCCAGCCGCAGGGCGGGGCCGCACGCCCCCCAAGCCGCGGCGAGGAACAGGGCGCACCCCAGCAACGAACCCGCCTGCCCCAGTGCAGCCTGGCGGATCCGATCGGGGGCCGGTCCGCCGAGTCCGGCCAGGCCCGCCGCGCCGATGGAACTGACCAGGAACAGGCCCGCCGCGAGGCCGAGCCAGGCGGTCGCCCGGAGGCCCTCGGCGGACCTCGGGGCAGCGGCAAAGGCGTCCCGCCGGAGCACGCCTCTGTGCCAGAGGGCGCCGAGCGCGGCGGCGGCGCCGACAGCCATGACAATGTTGAGGGTCCACACGACGGCGGGGCCTGGGGAGGGCTCGCCGGGGGCGTCGGGGCCTGCTAGAACACTGTTCCCGCCGGGCGATGGGGCAATTTCCGAGGCCGGAGGCTCGTTTGCCCCGGTTTCCGGCGCCGATGGAATGACTCGTTCGGCAGCCAGCCCCACGCCTGAGGTCGCCACCGCCAGCCCGATTGCAGCCGCCCACCGCCATATGGCCCCGGAAACGCCACAGAGCCCGCAGGATCGGACGCCCAGCAACGGGCAGGTCACGCTTGACCAGATCGTGGCGCACAAACGGGCGGAAGTGGCAAAAAAACAGGCGGAAACACCGCTTGAAGCGCTGAAATCGCGAATCGAGGAACTCGGGCGTCCCCGGAACTTCTTCGGAGCGGTGACGCGCCACGCCCGGGGCGACCACACGGCGGTGATCGCGGAAATCAAGCGCAAGAGCCCCTCCGCGGGCCTGCTGCGGCCGGAATACGCGGGCGAAGGCTTCGACCCGGTGGCCATCGCCAGACGCTATCACGAGGCCGGAGCCGCGGCGATCTCGGTGTTGACGGACGAGACGTACTTCGGGGGGCGTTTGGAGCACATCCATGCCGTGCGCGACGCGGCGCCGCTGCCGGTGCTGCGGAAGGATTTCATCATCGATCCGTGGCAGGTGTGGGAATCTCGCGCGGCGGGGGCGGATGCGATTCTGCTCATCGCGGAGTGTCTGAACGAATCGGAACTGGTGGACCTGATGATCCTGGCGCACCAGTTGCAGCTGACCACGCTGGTGGAGGCGCACGACATGGAGAATCTGCTCCGGGTGCGCCCGCACGTGAGTTTTCCGGCCCGGTCGTACATGCTGCTGGGGATCAACAATCGCGATCTGACGACGATGAAGGTGGATCTGAACCACACGCTGCGGCTGGTGGACATGGTGGACGACCGCAGCATCCTCGTGAGCGAATCGGGCGTGAAGACGGCGGCGGACCTGACGAAACTGCGCCGGCACGGTGTGCGGATCGCGCTGGTGGGAGAATCGCTGATGCGCGAGGAGGACCCGGGGGCGGCGCTCTCGCGGCTGCTGGCGCGGCCCAGGGCGTAGGTCAGCACGGGCTGTTTACTGAGCGGGCGCGGTTTCTTCGCGCGCCATGAGGCGCGTGTAGAGGCTCTGGAGCCTGCTCGAGTAATCCGGGGGCTGTTCGTGCGCTGGGCGTTGATGCTCCAGTTCGCGGGCGCGCCAGAGGTGGTGGGTGGCGCCTTCGAGATCGCCGGCGCGCTCGAGGGCGTCGGCGAGGGCGAGTTGGGCGGCGCGGTGGTCGTCGTCGAGGTAGAGAAGTTGGCGGAGGGCAGCCGCGGCATCCTTCGGGTTGTCCTGCGCGAGTTCGAGGCGGCCGAGGGCGAGGAGGGCGCTGATATCCGTCGAGTCGGCGCGGATCGCCGCGAGATAGGCCGCGCGGGCGTCCTCCGGTTGGTCGAGGCGCTCCAGGCAGGCGCCGAGCGCGGTGTGCGCCTCGACGGATCCCGGGTCCACCTGCGCGGCTTCGCGCAGCATGCGCTCCGCCTCGTCGAGGCGGCCGTCGATCATGAGGAGGACGCCGAGCGAATAGAGCGGCAGGGCCGCGCCCGGGTTGGCGTCGATGCCCTCCCGCAGCCGCATTTCCGCGGCGGAGGTTTCGCCGCGCTCGTGCTCGATGGCAGCGAGGTTCACGAGGGCTCGGAGATCGTCCGGCTGGCGCGCGACGCACTCTCTGTAGGTCTGCTCCGCCTCGGCGCGGAGCGCGGACCGCTCCGGTTCGTCGGTTTCTGCGGCCTGGGCTTCCAGGGCTGCGCCGAGGTTGAACCTGGCGCGGTGATCATCCGGATTCTGACCGACCGCAGCGCGGAACTCGCTGATCGCGAGGTCGTACTCGGCGTTCGAATAGTGGTACACGCCCTTGTTGAAGCTGGTTCTGATCGGCGTGATGCCGCCGCCCCCGCCACAGCCGGCAAGGAGGAGCGCGCAGCCGAGCAGGAATGCTCCGGCCGAGTCGCGTCTAGCGGCCGTCATTGCTCTCATCCCGCTGGTTGTAGGGGCGCGCCCGGCCGGAGCCCCGCAGTTCGCTGTCGTCGTACGGATTCGAGTCGAGCAGTTGCTCATCGTCTCCGAACAGGAGGAACGCGGGGTTGGCGCGGATCTTCCGCATCGCCATCTCCGCCTCCCACATGGTGCGGCGCAGACGGCGCATGGTCTCGGCGACTTCCGGCCTGTTCTCGACGAGAATGTCCCGCGCTGCGCCCAGCGCCTCGCCCGCATCCGCGCGCAAGGTCTTCATGCTTGCCTCGAGTTCCTCCGCGGCGGAGGCGAGACTCTCCAACGCCTGCTGCGCCGCGGGCCGGGCATCCGTGATCGCGCCATCCGCGTTCTCGATGGCTTTCGTCGCGGCGTCCACCATGCGGGCGCCGTCGTCCAGCAGCGACTCGAGTTTGGTCAGCGTCTCGTTCATCAATCGCTCGCGCAGCTGCGTGAGCGATGAATCGGCGTTAGCGACGAAGTCGCTGATCGGCTTCAGGACCAGAGCGTGCACGCCTTCCGGATCGGCGCGGTCGAAGTTCCGCCGGATCTCCGCGAGCGCGCCATCCAGGTTCTGAATGGCGCTCGAAAGGTCGTCGAGGTTGTCGTCGTTCAGGACCCTGTCATTCACGCGGGTGAGCATGCGCTGGAGTTCGGTCGCTGCGGGCGCCAGCCGTGCGATCAGTTCGTCGAGGCTGGCCCCGCTCTCGCCCCGGACGGCGAGAGGGCCCTGCGGGCGCGATGCGAGCAGGGGCTCGCGATCGCCCGACCAGAACCCCGGGTCGAGCGCCAGGTACGGCTCTCCGAAGAGGCCGTCCGCCGCCATGCGCACCCGAGCCGTCTCCGGATCGAGCCGCAGGCTGCCATCCTCGATCGTGAACTCCACGATCACGACCTGCCGCGTCATGCCCTCGGCCGGCGTCGGCGCCGCGGATTCCTCCGGCCCGGACGGCCGCGTGGCGGCCATCAGGCTCCGCAGTTGCGCCGCCTGCGCCTCGGTCAGCGGCTTGGCCTCGATGCGCATGCTCCGGACCGCCCCGACCTTGATCCCGGCGACCGAGACCCGGGCCCCAGGGCTCAGCCCCCTCGCCGCGGCCAGTTCGGCCTCGCACACGATTGGGCGCGGCGCGAGCCACTTCGCCGGGCTCACCTCCAGCACCTTGAAGGAGAACAGCGTGAAGATGACCGCAGCCACGATCACGAAGAGGCCGGAGACGATCTCGCTGCGGGTATAGGGGGCCATGCGGTCTGACGCCTAGAGGAGGAGGTCCTGCAAAAACTGCTGTCCGCTCACCACGCCCGTGTTCGGGCCCTGCACTTCGCCCGTGCGGAACTGCTGCACGCGCGGATCGTCGCTGGCGTCGAGGTCGGCCAGCGTCCCATCGAGGATGACCCTCCCCTGGTCCAGCATGATGACATGGTCCGCGATCCGCCGCACGCTCTCCATCACGTGGGTCACGACCACGCTGGTCATGCCCATGGTGTCCCGGAGTTTGCAGATCAGTTGATCTCCGCGGGTGGTGGCGATGGGGTCGAGGCCGGCCGAGGGCTCGTCGTAGAAGAGGATCTTGGGATCGAGGGCCAGCGCCCGCGCCACGCCGGCCCGCTTGATCATGCCCCCCGAGATCTCGCTCGGCCTTCGGCCCGCGGCGTGGAGCAGGTCCACCTGGTGAAGTTTGATCTTGACGATGGTCTCGATCGTCTCCTCATCCAGCCGCGTGTGGTGCTCCAGCGGCAGGGCGACGTTCTCGGCGATGGTCATGGAGTTGAGCAGGGCGCCGCTCTGGAACATCACGCCGTACTTGCGACGGACCGAGGCCATCGACCGCTCATCCATCCGCGAGATGTCGTCGCCATCGATGATCACGCGCCCGGATGTCGGCCTGTGCACGCCGATCATCACCTTGAGCAGCGAGGTCTTGCCGCCGCCCGACCCTCCAAGCACGCACACCGTCTCGCCGCGCTTCACGGAGAACGTGACGCCTTTCAGCACCTCCACGGCGCCGAACCGCAGCGTCACGTCTTCAACCTGGATGATGGGGGGCTCTTCCATGGCGCGTCAGAGGATGTAGTTGATGAGCAGCGCCGTGAGCACCGCGTCCGCAAAGACCACGATGACGAGGCACGTCACGACCGAGACCATGATGTTGCGCCCGAGGCCGACAGGCCCGCCGGACGTGGTCAGGCCGTAGTGACAGGAGATCACGCTGATGAGCGCCGCAAACACCATGGACTTGAGCAGGCCTCCCAGCACGTCCGCCATCGCGAGGTAGTCGAACGTCTTTTCCACGTAGGCGTGAATGGGGATGCCGTACCTTCCCCACGAGACCAGGCATCCGCCCGACATCCCGACGACGTAGGCGAACACGACCAGGCACGGCAGCATCACGATCATGCTGATGAAGCGCGGCGCCACGAGGTAGCCGATCGGATCGATCGACATCGTGCGCAGGGCCGTGATCTCGTCGTTGATGTTCATCGAGCCCAGCACCGCGGTGTACGAGGCGCACACGCGCGCGATGAGCACGATCGCCGTCATGAGCGGGCCCAGGGCCCGCGTCATCGAGAGCGCGACGAGCCCCGGCATCTCCTGGATCTGCCCGAAGTCCTGCATCACGTCGCCGGTCTGCAGCACGAGGATCGCGCCGATGAGCACGGCGATGAGCGCCACGATCGGCAGCGACCGCGTGCCCACGTTGTTCATCATCGGGAAGAGCTGCTTCCGCAGGCGCGATCGGCCGCGGAGGGGCGCGATCGTCGAGAAGTACACCGCCTGGGTGAACAGCAGCCAGAGGGCGCCGATCAGCCCCGTCATGTTCGCCGCGAGGCGCGGCAGCGACAGCGTGACCCGTCCGAGGCTTCCCGCCACGCCGACCCAGCCGCCCTGCGCTCCCGCCGCGGTCGTCATGCGCGTTTCACGCCGTCGATTCGATCTCGAAGAGCCGATCCAGCTGCGCCAGCTCCATCACAGCGCGGACGCGCTCGCTCGGATCCGTAATCAGGAACCGAACGCTCTGCTTCCGCGCGTGCTTGAGGCCCTGCACCAGCGTGGCCACACCCGTCGAATCGATGTACGTGACCTCCCGCATGCGAACGCGCAGAGATTGCGCCCCGCTCAGCGCCGTCGAGATCGCGCTCCACAGTTCGGGAGACGATTCGAGGTCCACTTCGCCGCGCACGTCGATCGTCCGCACACCCTGGGACTCGGTCGTGCGCGTCTCAAGCATCAGCCTGTTTCCCTTCACCGCCCCCATCGAGGCTCTTCTCCATCACAAGCGTCATCGAATCCGGATAGTCCTCATCCGGAATATACGCGACGCGGTCCATGATCCGGTTCACGAAATGTGTGCCCAGCCCGCCGGGCCGGACGTCCTCCAGGGCCCGCGGGCGGATGTTCGGGATGTCCTCTCGCCGGCAGTAGCCGCGGATCCGCACGATCACCCGGTCCGGGCCGACGTCCGCGCTGAGGTGAATGCGCCCATCGCAGATGTCCGGGTTGCGGTGACGGATCACGTTGGCGCAGCACTCATCCACGGCCAGCACCACCTCCTCCGTCTGCCGCGGCGTGAGCCCCTTGAGCCGGGGCCCCAGGAACGACCGCACCTGCTTCAACGCCCCGGCCTCGGCGGGGACCGTCAACTCGTGGCGATCGACGTCCAGACGCCCGCTCATGCAAGTGACTCCGCGGCTCGGACCAGCCGCGGGTGATTCTACGAACGGGGTCGCGGCGCCGCCAGAGACGACCCCGCGAGGCCCGCCCGGCAGAGCAACGAAAGGGGCGCCGAGGCTTTGACGCCGCGGCGCCCTGTGGTTTCGGTCACGGCTGGGACGCCGAGCCGAGAGAGCAATCTGGAATCAGTTGGCGCAGGGGCCCCATGCGCCCAGCATCGCCGCGAGGTCGCTGGCGTTCACGATGCCGTCGAAGTTGAAGTCGGCCGGTCCGAAGCCGCCGGGCGCGCCCCAGGAGCCGAGGACGAGCGCCAGGTCGCTGGCGTTCACGATGCCGTCGCCGTTCAGATCCCATGGGCAGCAGAGATTGGGCACGCCCTGGACGATCCGGAGGTCGCGGCCGTCCACCATGCCGTCGCAGTTCATATCGCCCTCGGCCCAGCCGCCGGGGTTGCCCTGGTTCTGGGTGACGATGAGCAGATCGGCGCCGTCCACGACGTTGTCGAGGTTCACGTCGCCGAAGGTCGTGCCCAGGATCTGGATCACGACCTTGCACACATCGCGCTGGTCGACGAGGAGGTCGCCGTTGATGTCGCAGGAGAGGTCCATGAACACCGACTCCTTGCGGACGCACCAGTCGCCGAAGTTGGCGCAGATGTAGTTGATGTCGAAGGCGTCAATCATGCCGTCATGGCCGATGGGGGCGAAGCCGGGGGTCCAGAGGCCGGCCGGACCGGCGACGTCGGCGACGCTGTCGCCCGCCTGATAGGCCTTGCCCGTCGCCTTGATGGTGGGCATGTCGCACGCCCAGCCGAAGAAATCCGTTCCGAAGGCGCCGCCGGTGCGCGTTTCGAACTCCGTATCGAGCTTCATGAACCCGTCGCAACGGTTGAGTTTCCGAGTGACGGGGTCGAGGGCCAGGCCGTCGGCCCAGTAGCGCATGTCTTCCTTGTCGAAGTTGCCGTCGCCGTTGTAGTCGCCGATGACCTCGATGGCGACGCCGGCCGAGGCGGGCGTGTTCCACGGGAAGTTCACGGAGTCGGCGCGGAAGAGGAACGCGCACATCATCTCGCCCGCATCGTTGCAGTCGCGCGTGCCGTCGTTGTTGAAATCGCCGGCGATCTTGTTGCGCAGATCGAGGTCGGCGCCGTAGTTCAGCGTGCCGCCGCCGTGGACGTTGTAGAACGTCTGGTTGCCGGTCACACCGTCGGTATAGGTCTGGCCGACCGTGCGGAAGGGCACGTCGCCGGAGGAGTTCATGTTGAAGTTCTGATAGACCGGGTCGGCGAGCACGCTGATCTCCGAGGTGAGCTGCTGCAGCGCGAGATTGACGTTCGGATTCGGGAGCAGTTCGCACGGATTCAGCGGGTTCTTGATGAAGTTGGCGGCGTTGACGAGCAGGAAGTTCGCCGCCAGGTACTCACCGGGCGAAAAGATGGTGTCGTCGCCGCCGGGGAGGGCCTTGAACGCCTCGATCGACTTGGTGGCGTTGTTGACGTAGGCGGCGGCGTTCTCGTTCCGCATCGTCGGGTTGCCGTTGGAATCGCCGCCGAAGGCCGCGCTGGAGGCGCGGGGATCGCCGATGGTCGCGAGCACCGCCGGGCCGGAGATGTTGTAGCCGTCCACCGTGTTGTTCAGGACGTTGCCGATCGTCGGGCGCGCGAAGGCCACGCCGCCGCCGACGTCATTCTGAACGCCGAGGACTTCGAATACGCCGTTCGTGAGCCAGCCGCCGTTGACGCCGCGCTCCGCGCCGGCGTAACCGATCGCGAGCCGGTGGTTCGCCATCGTGCCCTCGACGCGGCTGTTGGAGCCCTTGTTGCCCGGCTGGAAGTTGGGGCCCAGGCGGTCGTTGGCGCTGCTGCTCGTGAACACGCCGATGTTGTCGCCGTAGCCCCACGAGGGATCGGTGCAGATCGAGTTCTGGAACGCGTTGCGCGTGCCGGAGCCGACGTCGCGGCAGATGAACATCAGGTTCTCGCCGCACTTCGTCCGTCCTGTGCCGCTGAGCCACTGGAGATCGGTGTACGTGATCTGCGTGTAGCCGGTGCCGAAGTTGGTGGTGGCGGCGATGGGCGCCAGCGCGATCGAAGTGTCGTACACCGTGCTGCCATCGGGCATGGCGGTGTTGGCGTTCAGAGGCGCGATCGGGGGCAGCATGTTCGTCTGCGCGTTGGTCATGCCGTCCTTGTTCACGGAGTTCCGCGGATTCCGACCGTAGCCGGGAACGGTGGGCGTGAGCGTGGGGTTCGGCGCGCCGTCCGGCCCCTGCGTGGCCCAGGAGATGGGCACATCGAGCGGCGCGATGTCGATGAGGATGCCGGAGTTCATCGGGTCGGTCGAGTTCGTGACCATGAACGAGCCGTCGCTGGTCGAGCGCGTCGGCGCGGCGCCCGGGTTGGCTGCGTTGGCCGGTCCGGTGGGCATGCCGTTGTTGATGTAGATCGTGCGGTTGTGGAAGCCGCCCTCCGACGCCCTGCTCGAGAGAATCTCGACGTTGTCGCCGCCGACTGCGTAGTTCAACCCGTAGTCGCGCAGTTCGATGAAGCCGTTCACCGAGCCGGTGCCGCGATACTGCACCTGCCACAACTGGCTGCCCGGGGCCGGAAGCCCGACGCCCGCGGGCGCCAGCTGATCGGGAACCGGCGCCATGTCGCCGTCCAGATCGAGGAAGTCATTGGTGGACGCCGGCGCCACCAGGAAGTTGCGCAGCAGCGTCGCGCCGCTGATGTTGATGAGGAAGGGCGCCGCCGCGGACGCCGTGCCGCCGGCCATGCCCGCGGCAATCAGGGCGAGCACGCCTGCCTTGGAACAGTGGGTCATGATCAAGTCTCTCCTTCGCAAGGGTGTGTCCGAAACGTGTGCGAGGCGCGGCGCTCGCCGGGCCCCTCGTCGTCGAGCCGCATCGCAAACGGCGGGGAACTCGGGGGCGCGCAACCACACCCGCCGCGGCGACGGCTCGCCCGCCGCGGAAACGCTCCTCACGCCGGAAACCGGTCAGTTGGCCAAGCGCCGCGCAGCGCTCCCGCGCGGCGCGTCTCTCCTCAGGCGCCGTGGGAATCAGTCATCCCACTGGTTGATATCCAGGTTCACCGCGTTGCTGTTGCCTGTGATGCTCCAAAACCGATCGCCCCAGAGGCGCTTCTTCACAGTCTCCTCCAGGGTCGTTGTCTCGACATGGCCGTCCACGAACGCGAAGTTCGCCTGCCCGCTTGGATGGTGCCGCCCCACGGCGTTCAGCGTCGAGTTGGCGTCCGTGATCATGTGCTTGCCGAGCAGCGGGTCGCCTTTGGCGTAGATCGATGTCCGCGGCGGGTACGCGAAGCGAGGGAGGCGCCCGATGTTCGGCTCGTCGTACACGTTGGCGCCGACCGAGAGGCCGATGAAAGGCGTCACCGGGCGGTGGCTCTTGATCGTCGGCTCGTCGTCTCCCTGCGCCTGGATCGACTTCCAGTTATCGAACTCGAAGAACTCCGTGCAGATGATCGTGCGCGCTGGGCTCTCGATCTCGGTGTATTTCACCAGGCGGTTGCCGCGCTTGTTCGGTGGATACACGAACTTGTTTCTCGGGAAGATCGCTGCGTTGCCCGTGATCGCGCATCGAGGGACCTGCCGATCCATCGGGAACTGCGGGCGCACGTCCATCGTGTTGCCCACCGAGTCCTCCTGCCCGGGCTCCCAGTCATCCGGGTTAGGCCCCGGGTTGGTCCGCGGCGGCCCGCCGTTCTGGACCGTCGGGCACTCAAAGGCGTTCGCCGGGACATCCCCCTCGTCGAAGAGCGCGTACGACCAGTGCACATAGCCGAAGTTCACGTTTGGGTTGCTGTCCAACTGGTCTTCGTTCCGCCACTGCGTGCCGGTCTCGGACGCGGCATAGACATAGGACGGCGGAAACGTCCCGTTCTCCCGCTCCCAGATCAGAACCCCCAGCGCCACCTGGCGCATGTTGCTCGCGCACGCCGTCTGACGCGCCGATTCTCGCGCGCTGCCGAGCACGGGGAGCAGGATTCCGATCAACAACGCAATGATCGAGATCACCACGAGCAGTTCGACGAGCGTGAACCCGTCACCGCGGGCGTTCCTTCGCATCGAGCCGGCTCCTGCTGAGAGAAGTCGTTTGTGTTCAGGTGGCGACACTCGCGGCGCGAACCCCTGCACGCCGCGACTCCGAGCCGACGGAGACTACGGACCATGTGTGAAGATCAACCGAGGGCCGCGCGAAACTTGACGGGTGATGGCGCCCGCACAATCTGCGCACTCTCGTGCGCGAGCAGCGTTGCGCCGCGCTCGCCGCCGATGGCAAGCCGATGCGCCGACGCGGCTCGGGCCGTCACGGGGCTGTCACAGCCACGTCGCAGAGTTCACATTGCGAAGAGCGCGTCGCGCCTTGTTCACGCAACGCCTTCAAGTTGTGAAGGCCGTGTGCGCTCGCGATTGATCCCGGCCGATGAGCCTTCGCCGGATCTCCGTGAGGCTTGACGGCCGGCGCCGCCCCCGATATACTTGCATCATGATGCAAATACGCAAGAGACCCGTCAGCCCCAGGCACGCCGCAAAGGTCCGCCGCCCCATCGACCGCCTCCTCGATCCGGACCTCTTCAAGGCCCTCAGCGATCCCACGCGCCTCCGCCTTCTCGCCTGTCTCGCCAAGTGCGCGCGGCCATGCAGCGTGAGTGAAGTCGCGCAGTGCTGCTCCGTGGACCTCTCCGTCGTCTCCCGCCATCTCGCCGCGCTGGAGCGCGCGGGCGCCGTCGAAGCGAGCAAGCACGGCCGCGTCGTCGCCTACCGCGTGCGCTTCGCTGAACTCGCCCACATGCTCCGCGCCCTGGCCGACGCCTTCGAGGACTGCTGCCCGGAGGCCTGCGGCGAGTGCGGCTGCGCCGCCGAATCATGCGCCCCATGACGACTCAGAACGGAAGCCCCCATGAACACTGCAAGCCCCCCACATTCCCCAGCCCCGCCCGACGCCGATCGCGTCCGTGACCTCGTTCGTGAGGGATACGGCAAGATCGCCCGCACCGGAGGCTTCTCCTCCGCCTCCGTGACCGACCCCGATGAGCCGAAACCCGGCTGCTGCAGCGGCGGCGGCTGCTGCGGCCCGTCAACACTCTCTGGCGACGAGGTCGCCGCGGCCGTGGGCTACGCCGAGTCCGACCTCGCCGCGGTTCCCGAAGGCGCCAACATGGGCCTCTCCTGCGGGAACCCCACGGCGATCGCCTCGCTCCGGCCGGGTGAAACCGTGCTCGATCTCGGCTCGGGCGGCGGTTTCGATTGCTTCATCGCCGGGCCCAAGGTCGGCGCACAGGGCCGCGTCATCGGCGTGGATATGACGCCTGACATGCTGACCAAGGCCCGCCGCAACATCGCCTCATACCGCGGCCACAGCGGCCTCGACAACGTCGAGTTCCGCCTCGGCGAAATCGAGAGCCTGCCGGTCGCCGACGCCTCCGTGGATGTTGTCATCTCCAACTGCGTGCTGAACCTCTCGCCCGACAAGCCGCGGGTCTGGCGCGAGATCGCCCGCGTCCTGAAGCCGGGCGGACGCGTGGCCGTCTCCGACCTCGCCCTGCTCAAGCCGCTCCCCGACTCGGTGCGGGCCGATGTCGAAGCCCTCGTGGGCTGCATCGCCGGCGCAGCGCTGATTGATGACATCCGCGCCACGATGCAAGCCGCGGGCCTGGTGGACATCGCGCTCACGCCCAAACCCGAGTACATCGGGGCGATGACGGAATGGCAGGATCCGCTCTACCAGCGCATCATCGGCGGCCTGCCCCGCGGCGAGGGCGCGGCCGATTACATCACAAGCCTCGATATCTCGGCGCGAAAGGCGGGTTGAGCATGCCGAACTCAGCCGAGAGACCCCTCGTGCTCTTTCTCTGCACCGGCAACTCCGCGCGCAGCCAGATGGCGGAGGCCATCCTCCGCAACCGCACCGGCGATCGATTCGAAGCCGCGAGCGCCGGGCTCGAGCCCTCCCAAGTCAATCCCCTGACCATTCGCGCACTCGAGGAATCCCGGGTCAGCACAAGCGGCCTGCACTCCAAGGGAGTCACGCAGTTCCTCCACAGCGCGAAGGTCCGCTGGGCCATCATCGTCTGCGAGCGCGCTCAAGAGGCGTGCCCCCGCATCTACCCCTTCGCGCGGCGCACCCTCTTCTGGCCGTTCGACGACCCCGCCGCGGCGAACAGCTCGGAAGC
>CAZGVW010000185.1:0-2355 GCA_964529265.1 uncultured Phycisphaeraceae bacterium | reverse complement strand
CAGCGCGGACTGCGCCCCTTCGGCATTGTTGCTGGCCACCGTGACGGTGCCGTCGTCTTCCACTTCGATCACCGCGCCCGTCTGCTCCTGGATGGCGCGGATGGTCTTGCCGCCGGGGCCGATGAGCTTGCCGATCTTCTCGGGATCGATCTTGAGCTGCTCGAGGCGCGGCGCGAGGGGGCTGATCTCGGGGCGCGGCGCGGCGATGATCGACTCCATGGTCTCGATGATCTGAAGGCGCGCGACGCGGGCCTGCTCGAGGATCCGCTCGATCTGCTCGGTGACGAGGCCGCGGGCCTTGAGATCGAGCTGAATGCCGGTGATGCCTTCGCGCGTGCCGGCGACCTTGAAATCCATGTCGCCGAAGAAATCCTCCTCGCCGATGATATCGGTGACGAAGACTTCGTTCCGATCGTTGTCATCGGTGAAGCGGCCGATGGAGATGCCGGCGCAGGTGTTGCGGATGGGGACGCCCGCATCCATGAGCGCGAGGCAGCCGCCGCAGACGGAGGCCATGGAGGAGGAGCCGTTGGACTCCGTGATATCGCTGATGAGTCGGACGGTGTAGGGGAACTGCTCCGCGCCGGGGAGGACGCCCATGAGGGAGCGCTCGGCGAGGGCGCCGTGGCCGATCTCGCGGCGGCCGGGGCCGGTGATGCGCTTGGCCTCGCCCGTGCAGAAGGGCGGGAAGTTGTAGTGGAGCATGAACTTCTTGGCGTACTCGGGCGTCAGGCCGTCAACGATCTGCTCATCCTTGCCGGTGCCGAGCGTGCAGGAGACGAGCGACTGCGTCTCGCCGCGCTGGAAGAGCGAGGAGCCGTGGGTGCGCTCGAAGACGGCGACTTCGCCCTCGATGGGCCTGATCTCGGTGAACTTGCGGCCGTCGGTTCGGACGCCCTTCTCGATGATGAGCCGGCGGCAGATCTTCTTCTCGAGCGTGCGGTAGGCCTCCTTCGCGGCGGCGCGGCGTTTGGCCGACTCCTTCCACTCGCCGAAGGTTCCTTCCGTCTTCTCGGGGAAGAGTTCGTCGAGCATCGCGGCGCGGATCTCGTCGATGCGCGTGGAGCGCGCTTCCTTGCCCGGGATCTGGCGGGCCTCGGTGAGTTCCTTCTCGCAGCGCTTCTTGACGGTGGCGACGACGTCGGCGGGCGGGAGCATGAGTTCGCCCGGCTTCTTCTTCGCGCCGCCGCCGGCCTTGGAGACGAGTTCATCGATGAGGCCGAGGATTTCCCTGATGTTCTCGTAGCCGAACTCGATCGATTCGAGCACGATGCGCTCGGGGAGTTCGGCGGCGCCGATTTCGATCATGTTCACGCCGTCCTTGTGGCCGGCGAGGACGAGGTCGAGATCGGAGAACTCCAGTTGGGAGACGGTGGGGTTGATGACGAAGGTGGCGCCCTCATCGGTGAAGATGCGGCCGATGCGCACGGTGGCGGTGGGGCCTTCGAAGGGGGCATCGGAGAGGGCGAGTGCGGCGGAAGCCGCGGTGCCGGCGAGGACATCGGTGTCGTTTTCGCCGTCGTGGCTCATGACCCAGCACTGGACCTGGATCTCGTCCACGAAGCCATCGGGGAAGAGCGGACGGATCGGTCGATCGATCATCCGCATGGTGAGGATTTCTTTTTCGTTGGGCGCGCCTTCGCGTTTGCGGAAGCCGCCGGGGAACTTTCCGGCCGCGGCTGTTCGCTCGCGGTAATCGACGGTGAGTGGGAAGAAGTCGAGCCCTTCGCGGGGCACCGCGCGGACGACGGCGGCGAGGACGGCGCTGCCGCCGTAGCGGGCCATGACGGCGCTGCTGGCGAGTTTGGCGACTCTTCCGGTTTCGAGGGTCAGCGTGCGTCCGCCGATCTCGCGCTCCACGATGACGTGGTGAGGCATGTGTTTTTCGATTCCTTCTGCCCTGCCCGTCGGCAGCCGCGGACGGGGCGGCGGCGCTGGGGATTGGGCGATATTCCGCGGCCGCGAGGCCGGCGCCGAGGCAGAAGGCTGCGCGCACTCCGGTTTCGGCGCTGAGGCGCCGAAGAGGAATGCGGGGAGCCCACTGCCGCCACGCCGTTCAGGCGGCGAGTGAAGAGAACAACGAAGAGCCGTCCGAGATCACTTGCGCAATCCCAGACGCCCGATGAGCGTCTGGTAGCGGTCGTGATCCGTCTTCGAAAGATAGCGCAGCAGGCGGTTGCGCCTGTTGACCATCTGAAGCAGGCCGCGCCTGCTGGAGTGATCCTGATCGTGATCCTTGAGGTGGAGGGTGAGTTCCCGGATGCGCTCGGTGAGCACGGCCACCTGGACCTCGGGGGAGCCGGTATCGGTGTTGTGCACCTTGAACTCGCTGACAACGGCCTTCCTGCGTGCGGG
>CAZGVW010000184.1:0-10179 GCA_964529265.1 uncultured Phycisphaeraceae bacterium | reverse complement strand
GAAGTCGAATCCCTGCTCGCCGCGGTGACGGACGCAACCCCATCGCTTCGCATGCTCGCGCGCTCAACGCTCGCGCAACGCGAACTCGAACGCGCCAACGCGGGATCAGCATCACAGCGGCAGGATGCTGCCCAACGGGCCCTCGCGCACGCCGAGAGCGCCTTCGCCGCCGCGGGCCGGGCCGCCGCCGGCCCCGCGCAGCGCGGAGAAGCCCTCGCCCTCTGCGCGCAGGCCCGCGCCATCCTCGGTCAGGCCGACGCCGCCGCGGACCTGCTGCACGACGCAGCCGAACTCAGCCCGAGCGCGACACTCATCGCCGCCGAGCGATCAATGGCCGCGATCGAGGCTTCTGAAGAAACTCACTTGCCCGCCCTCATCCGCATCGGCCGCCTCCGCCTCCAACTGGCAGAGCAGGAAGCGCCGGAATCCGCGCCCGCCGCGAAATCCGATCTCGCCGCAGTCCTGGCCCGCGCCGGCGATCACGAAGCCGCGCTAGCGCTCTACGAAAACCTGGTCGCCATCGGCAGCCGGCGCGAGGATTGGCTCCTCGGCCGCGCGGAGGCGCTGTTCGCCCTCAACCGGCGGGAGGAGGCGTTCGCGGCATTCCGGGAGATTGCGGAATCGCTCGACGCCGAATCGCGCCTCTCCGCGGCTTTCTGGCGCTCCTGGCGGCGAATGCTCGAGACGCTGGCCGAAAACGATGCGAAAGGCGAGCGCACAGCGCGAATTCTCTCCGAAATCGAGCGATTGCGACGCCTCGACCCCGATCTTGGCGGCAACGCCGACGACGCCGCGGCTTTCCGCGCCATCGAGGCTCGTCTGCGCAATCGCTGAATCTATGTTCCGGCTTTCCGCGAGTTCAGCCGCTTCCGGCCGAGGTCATCGCCCGCCCCGCGCCGCCCACACGATGAATGTTCACCGGCGCAGGCGTCGGCGTCGGGTCCGTCGAGGCGGGCCCGCCGGTCCGCACGCGCAGCAGCGCCGTGAGCGCGCCGATCGCGTCGCGGATTTCGCGCTCATCCACCCGCGAAATCTGCCCATCCGAAATCGCGGCGATCGCCTCGGCGCATTCGCGCACCGCGTTCACCGCCGCGGCGTCGAGATCCGTCTCATCCTTCACGAAAACGCCGCCCGCCTCCTGGCAGATGTACCCCAGCGCCTCGTCGCCCACCTCCGCCTCGCTGCTCTGGAGGCAACGAACAAGGCGTTCAACCGGGTTGGGCTGAACGCCTGAAAGCATGCGATTAATTTGTCGGGTCGAAAGCCCCATTGACGTCGCGAAGCGCTTGACGCCGACGCTCTCGACCATGCGCCGGAAATACGAAATGGCTTCTTCCGCCAGTTCATCCGGGAAATGATTGGGACACACGACGTGCAGCCTCCCTCGAACGTCAGGGGTGAAGACCCCGACCAGCCCTCCGCCAGGGCGCGCCTAGATGGGACCTCACTCCCCCCCGGATGGGAGCGCGCATTGGCCCGCTGCACGAAGCGCAACCCATTGACTACGCCCAAGATAACGACTTTGGGCCCCCCTGCGAAGGGGCCTTCCGCCGCTTCAAGCACATTTCTCACAGAGGTCCGAGAAGCCGCGGCGGAGCGGGAAGGATGGGCAGGTGGGGCAGCGCCGAACCCGCCCGGCAAGGCTACGTTGTAGGCCGGATGGCGACGAACCAGACGCAGAAGGGTCGGGCGGGGCAAGGGGCGGTCGGAACCCCGGCGGCGCCTCCGGGGCCGCCCAGGCCCGCCGCGGGCCCTGAGGACGATCCCGCCTTCGTGGCCCGCCTCCGGGCTGGGGACGGAGCGGCGTTCGAGGAGGTCGTGCGGCTGCACGCGGGGCGGATGCTGGCGGTGGCGAGGCGGCTGCTGGGGGATGAGGACGAGGCGCAGGACGCCGTGCAGGAGGCGTTTCTTTCCGCGTTCCGGAGCATCGAACGTTTTGAAGGCGGATCGCGGGTCTCGACCTGGCTGCACCGGATCGTGGTGAATGCGTCGCTCATGCGGATGCGCAGCCGCAAGCGGCGGCGCGAAAAGGCGATCGAAGACCTGCTGCCGGCCTTCCAGGACGACGGACATCACAAGAATCCCCCCGGACGATGGCGGGAAACGCCCTCTGCCGGACTGGAATCGGAGGAAACCCGCGCGGTGGTGCGGGCCCGGATCGATGAACTGCCGGAGGCGTACCGGATCGTGCTTGTTCTGCGCGATATTGAGGGTCTGGACACGGAAGAAACGGCGAAATTGCTCGAAATGACCACCGGCGCCGTGAAAACGCGCTTGCACAGGGCGCGATTGGCGCTGCGGGAACTGCTGGAGCCGCACTTCGCGGAGGAATCGACATGACATGCCGCGAAGCGACCGAGTTTCTGATGGATTATCTCGAAGGCGCGCTGCCGGAGGCGCAAAAGGCGGAGTTTGAGCGGCATTTGCACCTTTGTGAGGCGTGCGTGCGCTTTTTGGACACATATGAGCGCACGGCGCGGCTTGGATCGCAGTGCTGCGGCGGGCAGCAGGGCGCGCCCGCGGCGGGTGAGCCGCTCAAGGCGCCGGAGGGGCTGATCAAGGCGATCCTGGCGGCGCGGGCGAAGTCGTGATGTTTTTGCGTTTTTTCGACTGCGGGCGCTGAAAACGCGCCTCAGTTGGGCTTTTTGTCGTTTTCGGCGTCGTCGGCGGGCGGAACGTTCACATCATCCATGTCCGGCGCCGGTTTGGACCTGGAAGCGGGCCTGCGGCGCGCGGGGGGCGGAATCTGGGCCTCGGGGCGGGGGGAGACCTTTTCCGGCGCGGGGGCCATGTCGTCGTCGTTATCGCCTCGCGCTTCGCGCTCCGCGGCTTTCATGAGACGAGTTTCGATGCGGTCGGCGCGCCAGGCGTTGACGCGGGCGCGCACTTCGTCGCGCTGGGGGGGCGTGAGCACTTCCCAGATGAGGGTGTGGCACTTGAGGGGGCGCGGAACTTGGCGCTGGAGGTCGTCGAGCATGCGGCGGGCTTCGGCGATTTCCTCGGTTGTGGGGGGCGGCGGGGGCGGTTCCTCGACAGGCGCGCCCTGGAGGCGGATTCGGGACTTCTTCTTCGGTTCGGCGGGGATTTCGCCATCGGCGGATTTCGCAGCCGCGGCGTCGCGGAGGATGCCCATGGCGCGTTTGAACTCGTTGGCGTGATCGCGGCGGAATTTTTGCACTTCGGCGCGATATTCCTTGTCGAGGACGTCAATTTTCTCGAGTTGTGCGCTCGTGAGCAGCAGTTCGGGCTTTGCGTCGCTCGCTTTGAGGTCGTGGACGAGGCGCATGAAGATGTCGTGGGGCACGCCGGCGTCGCGCGGGCCGCCGTCGGAGAGGGGATCCGTGGGATCGGTGTAGACGGCGGGGGTTTGGGGGAGGGGGTTATCCGTGACGGCGGGGCCTCGGAGGGCATCGGCCGGGGCGGGCTCGGGCGCGGGTGGGCGTTTGGCGTGATCGTGGCCGGGATGGGCGGGCGCGACGGCCGCGGCGCAGATTGTGAGCGCCACGATCGCGATGACGCGGACTTGGGCGAGAATGGCGATCGCTGTGCGCATGGAGCGTGCCTTTCGGATGATGAACAATGGGCCCCGGGAAGAGCAAAACGGCTGAGGGGCGGCTCGATTGCCCCTCTCTCTCAGAAAGGTCCAGCCCCGCCCGGACCCCCGGACCCCGGACCCACGGACCCCCGGACCCCCGGAACCCCCGGAACCCCCGGAACCCCCGGGACCCCCGGGACCCGTCCTCGGGCTCCCGGGCTAAGATCGGCGCGCGGGCGGCGATTCCCGAGTGCGTAAACCATAGGGGAGCGGCCTTGGTTGCGACGGGTGGGCGTTGCGCCGGCCGCGACGGATGGGCCGCCGATAACAATCACCGAACTGTGCCCAGCGCGAAGGGCGCGAGGAGATCTCGGTGCCGATTTCGAAGGAGCAGGTTGAGGCGGCGCTGCGGTCGGTGATCGACCCGGAGGTTCATCGGGACCTGATTTCGATCGGCGCGGTCCGGAAGGTGGCGGCGTGCGATGGTCACGTGTTGGTGACGCTGTGCCTGGCGCATGGGAACGCCGCGGCTTTTGACGCGGTGCGACGGAACGTGATCGAGGCCGTGAACAACGCGGCGCGGCGGAGCGCGGGTGAAGCGTTGTCGGTGCTGGTGGAGTTTGTGGATTCGGCGGGGCGTGTGGTGTCGCCGGCGGGGGGCGCGCAGCCGCGGAATGGGGGGGAGGCGGCGAGCGGTGCGATGAAATCCGCGGCGGGCGCGCCGCCGCGGCAGGGGCAATCGATCCCCGGCGTGGAGCACATCATCGCGGTGGGGGCGGGGAAGGGGGGCGTGGGGAAATCGACGATTGCGGTGAACCTCGCGGTGGGATTGGCGCGGCGGGGGAGGGCGGTGGGGCTGATGGATGGGGACATCTACGGCCCGAGCGCGCCGACGCTGATGGGGCTGGACGCGATGGACGCGATCGTGCACGGGAACATGCTGCAGCCGTTTCTGGCGCACGGCGTGAAGACGATGACGCTGGGGAAACTGGTGGAGCCGGAGAAGCCATTGATCTGGCGCGGGCCGATGGCGCACGGCGCGTTCAGGCAATTGGTTGAGCAGACGCAGTGGGGGGAACTCGACTACCTGGTGATCGATCTGCCGCCGGGGACGGGGGACGTGCCGCTGACGATGGCGCAGTTATTGAGTCTGGACGGCGCGGTGATCGTGTGCACGCCGCAGAAGGTGGCGCAGGACGACGCGGTGCGTGCGGCGCGGATGTTCCAGCAGTTGGGGATCGACGTGCTGGGGGTGGTGGAGAACATGTCGTACTTCATCGGGGACGACGGGCAGGAGTACGACATCTTCGGCCGCGGCGGCGCGGAGCGGATGGCGCAGCGGCTGGGCGCTCCGTTTCTGGGGGCGGTGCCGATCACGATGGCGCTGCGCGTGAACTCGGACGCGGGGGATCCGACGGCGAACTTTGAAAGCGGTGGGGCGGCGCTGGCGCACGCGCTCGAGGGGATGGTGGATGCGGTGGAGCGGCAGGTGTGGGCGAGCGCGGAGCGGAGGATGGGGGGGCGGCCGGGGCTGAAGATCAGTTAGGGAGGACGCTGCGCGGGGAGGAAAGAAGCGCGCCCCCCGGGGGGGGTGATGGGCGCGCCTTGGTGGGTTTGCGTTGGGGACCGGGGCGGGGACGCCCCGGCTCGCTGGGAGAATGCCGTGAATCATGGTTGTCGGGTTTGCTGACGAATGCTCGTCCGCCCCTTCAGGGGCGGTGGGGTTGGTCGGCGGGATTCCGGCGGCTTGCTCGTCCGCCTGCGGCGGACTTCACTGCGCCGCCGGCAACACTCGTGCGCCCCTCCGGGGGCGGGGAACAAGAAAAAGCGCGCCCGGGGTGGTGGGCGCGCTTTTGGTGGGTTGCCTGAGTGACCGGGGCGGGGACGCCCCGGCTCGCTGAGGGAACGCGTGATTCAATGTTGTGGGGTTTGCTGACGATTCCTCGTCCGCCCCTTTCAGGGGCGGCGGGGTGGTTGGCGGGATTCCGGCGGCTTGCTCGTCCGCCTGCGGCGGACTTCACTGCGCCGCCGGCAACATTCGTGCGCCCCCTCCGGGGGCGGGGCGTGCTGTGCCGTGCGAGCGGGGGATACGCGCAGGCGCACGGGTGGGGGATAAGAAAAAGCGCGCCCGTGATGGGCGCGCTTTGGTGGGTTGCGTGCTTGACCGGGGCGGGGACGCCCCGGCTCGCTGGGTGCGCGGAGACTCTCGTGCGCGGAGTTCGCGCGCGGAGTCTCGTGCGTGTGGGGCGCGTGGTTACGGGCAGGGGCCCCATGCGCCGAGGAGTTGGGCGAGGTCGGCGGCGTTGACGGCGCCGCTCATATCGAGATCTTCGGGGCCGTTGCCCGGTCCCCAGGCGCCGAGGAGTTGGGCGAGGTCAGCCGCGTTCACAGCGCCGTCGCCGTTGAAATCGGCGGGGCAGGGCGGCGCGGCGCAGGGGCCGATGGTGAAGAAGCCGGCGCCGTTGTTGATGAGGCAGATCGGCTGCAGCCCGACGAGGTCGAGGGGCAGGATTTCGATATCGATGATGTCGTCGCCGCTGACATCGCCGTAGTTCACGCCGTTGGGCTCGAAGGCGGGCGGCAGGGGAATGGTCTCGCGGATCATGAACAGCGGGGTATCGACGTCGAAGAAGGATTCGACTTCGAACTGACCGCCGCCCAGATCGCGCTTGATCTGGATGGCATCGTCCTGGGCGCCGTCGAGATCGAAATCGTGCGCCGACTGGATGAAGATGGGCGGGCCGGACCCGGTGAGCGAGAGCGCGATGATCTCGGTGTCGATCTCCTCGCCGAGGATGGTGCGGGAGGTGGGCTCCCACGCGCTGATGCCGCGGGGATCGGGGTTTTCGAGCGCGATTTCGTAGGCGATGTCGAAGAAGGAATCGACGGTGGGCGCCGAGCCGGCGTTGGTCATGAAGTGCAGTCGGGCGGGGTCGCGGGAGAGGTGGATGCGGTCGGGCATGTTGTCGAAGGTTTCATCGAGCATGGTGCAATCGATGTTCTGGCCGAGTGTGGGGAGGAAGGCGATGAGGTCGGGCCCGGCGCCTTCGGAGAAGACGAAGAGGTCGTTGGGCTGAATGGAGACGGGGAGGGGGCCGGTGCTTCCATCGGGTCCGGCGGCGCCGAAGCCGAGGAGGGATGCGCTGCCGCGGCCGATGGAGAACATGGTCACGGGCTGGCCGGGGTTGCCATTGAGGGTGACGGTGGGGGCGCCGCCTTCGAGTGTTTCGGGGCCGATGGGGTTGAGGGGGGACGTCCACTGGGCGAGCGTGGCGGGCGGCTGAGGGAAGCCGTTGCCGAGCACGGTGTCAAAGATGACGGCGAAGGTGTTGACGTGGCCGAACTGCGAGACGTTGGGCGTGTTGGAGAAGACGAAGAGCAGCTGGTTCGGACCGACGGGGCGCAGGAAGGAGAGGAAGTGGAACCCGCCGAGAAGATCGAGTGGCGGCGCGGAGAAGAGCGGGGCGGGCGGAAGAAGCGGCAGGCCGAGCGCATCGAGTTCGAGCGCGAAGAGCGTGCCGGTGGGAACATCGAGGAAGAGCAGGCCGTTATCGCTCGTGAGCGTCTGGCTGAGCAGGGGATCGAACTGAACGAAGATCATGACGTCGCTGAGGGCGCGTGGTTTGGTGCTGGGCGGGATCTTGAAGGGGACGATGGCGGCTTCGGGCGTCTCGGGCAGTCCGTCGCCATCCTGATCGAGCCAGATGTGGGCGGCGAGTTCGCCGATGGGCGAGGTTGAGACGGTGACGAGGAGCGTCTGGTTGAGTTTGTTGAGGTAGACGGCGGAGTGGACGACGAGCGCGCCGGGGGTGCTCAGGAAGAAATCGCGCGAGGTGAGGCCGTCGTTGGAGCGGAGGGAGGTGCTATCGCGGGCGTCGCGGTCGCGCTCGGGGAACTTGATGGGGTCGGTGTAGCCGGCGCCGTAGTAATCCATGCCCCAGGACGTGCCGTTATCGATGTTGTCCTCGAAGACGTCGGCCTTGCGGTCTTTGTAGTCCTGGAGGCGCTCCTTGACGGCGTCCACGACGTCCTCGATCTCTTCGGCGGTGTCAACGCCCATGTCTTCGAGGCACTTCTTGAGGCCGGCGACGGCTTCGGCGTCGTCGGCGATGTCGTCGAGGCTGTCGTGGGCGTCGCCCATGTCGTCGGTGAGGGCGGCGACGATCTCTTCGAGGTACTTGATGCTGGCGCAATCGGAATCGCGCTCGGCGTCGCACTGCTTTTCATCGACGCCTTCGAAGATCTGGTAGACGTGCACCATCTCGTTCATGAGCGTGGCGCCAAGGAAGATCTTGTTGGTGGCCATCTCGACGGGCGTGCCGTTGCAGATGAGGTCGAGGGTGTCCTCGTTGATGCGGATGCGGTCGTTGTCCGTGCCGGGGCGCGGGGAGGTCGAGCCGCGGCCGCCGATATCGTTGCTCTGGAGGCGGTCCTGATCGAGCATGTTGCGGAGTTGATTGAGCGCCTCCTTGAGCGTGGTGGCGCCGCCGCCGGTCTCCTCGTAGCCCACCTGCATGCCGCCCTGGCCCATGGGGTTGAAGATGTCGGTGAGGGTCATTTCGAGGCTGTCTTTCAAGGCCGATTCGATGAGGCTGATGGCCTTGCGGACCTTGGTCTTCTCCTCGAAGGTCATGTTGTTGCCTGCAAGCGCGGCGGGGGCTGCGGCCCACAGAGGCAGCGCGGCGACTGTTCCGAGCGCGAGGCGGTGGATGCAACGCAGCGCGCCGCGGCGGCTGCGCTCGATTTCATTTCGGTTCTTCATGTTGGTGCTCCCTCAGGGCGCTCTCAAGCCCCGGGTCAAGAACAACTCGAACGAAGTGACACCGCCGCGACCGCGTTGGAGACGCGTGGAACGCGCCTCCGCGGTCGTGGCGACAACGCCCGACGTCCTGGTCTGAGCCTCCTCTGGGCCCAGTTTACCTCGCGGCCGTGGCGGGTCTATTCGCCAGTTCGTCCATCACACAGGTGGAGCGACAGGATGGCGGGCGATGGGCGCGAATTCGGCAATTATTGGGTCAGATTGCGGATGTTTCGCTTCGGCGAAACTGGGGAAGATGCGGCCCCCGGACGGGGAAGCGGGGCTAATCCCTTGCCGCGGAAACGCGATCGGCGTCGAAGAGATGGACCACGGGGGGATTGGTGTCGGGGCGGGGTTCGGATTCCGCGGCATTTCCGGGCGCCGTGGGCGGGAGGGCGGCGGAATCGGCGAGGGCATCGATCTGGCGCACGCCGCCTTCGACGGGGGCGGGGTCGCGGCGTTCGCGCGCGCTGCGGGCGCCGGTTTCTTCAAACTTGCGGATGGTGGGCATGAGGCGCTGATCGACGGAGCCGACGAACTTGTTGTATCGGTCGCGCGCGGTTTCGATGGCCTGGCCGACCTGTGCGGCGTGCTGGAGGGCGACGACGGCGCGTTCGTGCAGTTCGCGGCCGAGGCGGAAGAGTTCTTCAGCGCTGTCGGTGATGCTCTTTTCGCGCCAGCCGATGTAGACGGCGCGGAGGAGGCCGATGAGCGTGGAGGGGCTGGCGATGATGACGCGTTTTGTGGCGGCGAGATCGAGGAGGGCGGGGCGGCGCTGGAGGGCGGCGTCGATGAACTGATCGCCGGGGATGAACATGACGACGAACTCGGGCGAATCGGGGAGCGATTCCCAGTATTCCTTTTTCGCGAGGGCTTCGGCCTGTTTTTCGACGAGCGCGGCGAAGCGATCGAGGTGGGCTTCGGCCTGGTCGGTGGATTCGGCCTCGATGGCGTCGAGATAGGCCTCGATGTTGGTTTTGGCGTCGATGACGATGACGCGCTCGTTGGGGAGGCGGACGACCATATCGGGGCGGAGTCGGGCGCCATCGGAGGCGAGCATGCCGGTCTGTTGGCTGAAATCGCACCATTCGCGCATGCCGGCGAGTTCGACGACGCGCTGGAGCTGGATTTCGCCGTAGCGGCCTCGGACCTGCGGTTTGCGGAGTGCCTGGGCGAGGCGGGCGGTTTCCGTGCGGAGCGCGGCGCTGGAATCCGCAGCGTGGCGGATCTGCTCGGAGAGGCCGGCGTAGGCGGCGGCGCGGGATTTCTCAATTTCGGCGAGTTTCTCGTCGGTTTTCTTCAGGGTTTCGGCGACGGGCTTGACGATGGCATCGAGCGCGGCCTGGCGCTTGTGCTGATCGGCGCCGAAGGTTTCGCGGGCGAGGTCGAGGAAGCGCTTGGTGTTGGCGTCGAGGGCGCCGGCGGCGAGTGTGGAGAAGGTGTCGCGGAACTGCTCGCGGAGGGCTTCGATGCGCTGTTTTTCGTCGATTTCGCGCTGGGTGGCGGCGGAGAGGCGTTCTTCGGCGCGGGCGAGATGCTCGCGGGCTTCGGAGAGGCGGGTTTCGAGGGTGGTGATGGAGTTTGTGCGCTCGGAGAGGGAGTTTTCGAGGGGGATGCGCTCCTGCGCGAGGCGATCGCGATCGTTGCGGGCGGCGAGGAGGGCGGCCCGTTCGCGGAGGAGGACGATGGAGAGGATGACCGCCGCGGCGAGGAGGAGGGAGAGGATGATGACGGCGGCGATCACGGGGTGAGTGTATCGCGCGGGGCGGGATTGCCGCATTCGGGGCGTCTACGCCCGCTCGGGCTTCTTCCAGCCGAAATCGGGGTCTTTTTCGAGCGTTGTTGC
>CAZGVW010000183.1:0-19295 GCA_964529265.1 uncultured Phycisphaeraceae bacterium | reverse complement strand
TTCGGGGTGGGGGGACGGAATCGTGGTGGGGCCCAGGGGGGCTGGTCCCCGGCACCCGCGGGGGGAACCCGCTGGGCGGAACCGATGCGCGCATACCCGGGGCGCCCCCCCGGCGGGCGCCCCCGGGGGGGGATTGGCCCTGGGCCCTGTCCCGGCTGGGGGCGCCCGCCGGGGGTGGGCGCTGGGTTTGGGCGCTGTGGTTTCGCTCTTTGGGTTCGCGATGTGGGTGCGGTGGTGCCGCCGCCCTGGGCGGCACCACGATTCCGTCCCCCCACCCCGAACAACACAGGGCGCCGCGCCGCAGCCGCCCTGGGCTGCACCACGATTCCGCGCAACCGGCGCCCGACCCCGACTGCCTCCCCCTGGTGCCCGGTGCCTGGTGCCCGGTGCCTGCTTCTGCAATCCCCCCCTCTCCTCGCGACATCTGTTCCCGGGCGCGGCAACCCCATACCGCGCCATCAATGCGTCCCTTTCGAGCCGCGGGCCCCCCAACCGCGCCCCGAACGCACCCGCCCCCTGCACGCGCGCACCGGATTTCATGCCGAGAACCACGACCCACCCCGCACAATGGCAGCCATGAACACCACAAACTCGACCGCCGCGCTCCGAATCGCGCCAATCGCGCGCTTTTTCGCGCTCTTTGTCATCGCGGCGTGCACGCTCATCGCCGCCGCGCCCTCCGCCCGCGCCCACGGCGAAATCATCGTCGGACAGCGCTCAACCGGCCAACTCATCGTCCTCCTCGAGGGCAATCCCCCCATCCACGTCGAGCCCTCCATCTTCCCCGGCATCGAGGGCTTCGCCACCGCCTTCATCGGCTTCGAATCCACCGCCCACGACCACCCCGAGGACGACGTCTTCGAACTCAACCCCGGCGCCATGATCCAGGCCATCCTCACCGCCACGGATGACGACGTCCAGATCCTCGATGGCGGCGTTCCGCTCCCCATCGGCGGAACCATGACCCTTGGCGGCCTTCCTTTCGACTATCACCCCATCACGAACATCGTCCACGGCCACCACGGCGATGTGTTCACGCTCACCTTTGTCTTCCGTGACCTCAGCGGCATGCACCCCGACAGCGAGCCCTTCGTCCTCGCCGTCACCCCGGAAGACGACTGCCCCGCCGACCTCGATGGCGATGGCGCCGTCTCCGCTTCCGATCTCGCGCAACTGCTCGGCGCCTGGGGCATGCCCGGACCCGCCGATTTCGATGACGACGGCGCCGTCACCGCCTCGGATCTCGCCGCCCTGCTCGGTTCCTGGGGCCCATGCCCGTAGTAAAAGCGCCAACGTGACGAAAACGCGCATTTCAGCGCGTTTTCGTGAAAAGTCGTTCGTTTTCGCAAAAACCGTCCCGTCTCGAACAAGGAGGAGACCATGACCAGGTTCACGATCCCAGCCCTCACTGCCGCCGCGATCGCCCTCGCCGCCGCGGCTTCCACCGCCACCGCGGATATCCTCGTCTACGACGTCGTCTTGGATGGCCCCAGCGAATCGCCACCCGTTCCCTCGCCCGGAACCGGGACCGCAACCGTCACCATCGACACCGACCTGCTCACCATGCGCGTCGATGCCGAGTTCATGGGCCTCATCGGCACGACCACCCTCTGCCACATCCACGCGCCCACCGCGATGCCGTTCATGAGCACCGCCGGTGTCGCCACCACCACGCCGACCTTCCCCGGCTTCCCCGCCGGCGTCACCTCCGGCATGTACGACATGACCTTTGATATGACGATGGCCAGCAGTTTCAACGGCCCCTTCATCACCAATAACGGCGGAAATCCCACCGCCGCGGCGAATGCGCTCTTCGGCTTCATCGCCCAGGGCCGCGCCTACCTCAACATCCACTCCACGTTCGCGGGCGGCGGTGAAATCCGCGGCTTCCTCGTCCTCGCCGCGCCGACCTGCGACCAGGATCTCGATGGCGACGGCGCCGTCGGCTCATCCGACCTCGCGCTCCTCCTCGGCACGTGGGGACTTCCCGGCCCCGCCGACTTCGACATGGATGGCATGGTCGGCTCTTCCGATCTCGCCGTCATGCTCGGCGCCTGGGGCCCCTGCCCGTGATAATCGGCTGCGCAACAACTGGTTGCGCGCAGCGCCCCAACCGGATGACGAACGCAGTCTGAAAGCGTTTCAGCGTGTTTTTCGCAGTTTGAGGCGCGTCGTTTCAAGTATCATGCTCTCGGGAGATGCCCTCGGATTCACCGCCGAGATCGGCAAGGAAGGACACCATGATCAAGTACAGGGTTCGAGCGATTGATCCGCGCCTCGTGCGCGCAGCAGTCGCCGCGGGCGCACTCGCCGCCGCGGCAGGCGCACACGGCGAGATTCTCATCTACGAAGCGTTCATGGACGGCCCCAGCGAATCGCCTCCGGTGCCGTCTCCCGGCACGGGCATGGCCACCGTGACCATCGACACGGTCGCGCACACCATGCACGTGCAGGCGAACTTCCAGGATCTGATCGGCACAGTCACGCTGGCGCACATTCATGCGCCCACCGCAGTTCCCTTCGCGGGCACTGCGGGCGTCGCCACAACCACGCCCACGTTCCCCGGCTTCCCGGCGGGCGTCACGTCCGGCATGTACGACATGGTCATGGATATGACCCAGTCGGGCTCCTACAACGCGCCGTTCGTCACGAACAACGGCGGCACGCCCGCGTCCGCCGAGGCGGCGCTCTTCCAGTTCATCGCGGAAGGCCGCGCCTATTTCAACATCCACAGCAGTTTCGCGGGCGGCGGCGAAATCCGCGGCTTCCTGGTGCTCGTGCCGGCCCCCGGCGCCACCGCGCTCTTCGGCGCCGCGGCCCTCTGCGCCGTGCGGCGTCGGCGTCGCTGATTCTGTACATTCGACCACAGAGATGCGCATCGAACGGCCCCGTCTGCGGACGGGGCCGTTTTTCTTGTCTCGGGAACCGCGCCCGACATTCAGCCGAATCATGATGCGCCGCCAACCCGCATGCTCTCCTTCATCATTCCAGCCCACAACGAGGAACTGCTGCTGCCCGCGACGCTGCGGGCGCTTTCTGTTGCCGCGGCGGGGCTGCCCGAGCCGTGCGAGATCGTCGTCGCGGACGATTCGTCCACGGATTCGACGGCTGCCGTCGCACGCGCGCACGGGGCGCGCGTCGTGTCGATTGAAGCGCGGCAGATCGCGGCGGCGCGGAACGCGGGCGCGCGGGCGGCGGCGGGCGACCTGTTCGTGTTCGTGGACGCCGACACGATTGTGCCGCCGGAGACGGCGCTGGCGGCGCATCGCGCGCTGCGGAGCGGCGCCGCGGCTGGCGGGTGCATGGTGGCGTTCGACGAGCCCACGCCGCGGTGGGTGCGCACGCTGCTTCCGGTGTTCATGTTCGCGTATCGATCGCTTCGGCTGGCGGCGGGGTGCTTCCTCTTCTGCACGCGCGAAGCGTTCGAAGCCGCGGGCGGGTTCGATGAGACGCTGTACGCCTCGGAGGAGGTGACGATGAGCCGGGCGCTCAAGCGGCAGGGCAGGTTCGTGTGCCTGCGCGAGACGGTGACGACATCGGGGCGGAAACTGCGCACGCACACATCGGGGGAGGTGCTGGGCGTGATCGGGCGGTTCCTGGTGAAGGGTCCGAAGATGGTGAAGACGCGGGATGGGCTTGAGATCTGGTACGGCGCGCGGCGGATCGATCCCGGGGCGTCGCTTGGGGCGCCGGCGCAAGGGGCGCCCGAGTCGAGGGGCGCAGCGGAGGGCGGCGGGAGCGTATAACTCCCGCCATGGAGATCCTTCACGTTCAGGTCGCGCTGCAGGGGCTGGCGGCGGTTTCGATCTTCGGCGCGCTGGTGTACGCGGCGCTGCAGTTCCGGGAATGGCGCAAGGCGCAGCACGTCGCCAACTTCACGAAACTGGTGGAACTGCAGATGTCGCTGCGGCGGATGCGCGTGGAGCAGCCGGCGCTGGCGGAGGTGTACAAGCACGACGTGGAGCACCTCTCGGGGGAGCGGGAGATCCGCGAGTATTTCATGAACCTGATGCAGGTGAGCCTGTTCGAGATCGTGTGGTTCAGCCGCAGGCAGGGGCAGTTGCCGGAGGACTACTTCGAGTCGTGGGCGCGGCGGATGCGGGCGATCGCGGCGGAGGATTCGTTCCAGCGGATGATCCGGAACCCGTCGATGAAGATCATGCACGATGAGTTCCAGGAGTACCTGATGGACCTCGCGGAGCACGCTGCGACGAATGCGGCGCGCGGCGCGCAGGCGTGACGGGTGTTCCGCTCTCTGAAGGAGAGGCGGAGCGATGCGAACCCCGGTACAATGGAGAGCATGCGGAGGCGCCCGGTGTGCGCCCCATCGCGCAGCCGCGCCCAAGCGAGGTGAAGGCCCCGTGTTTGACGAGACGGTGCGCCGCACGAGCGCGCCATTGTCTCGATCCGGGCGAAGGGGATCGGTCGTCTGAAGGAGTGGAGCGCGCCGCCGCGGAGGGCGGCGCATGTGTGCAACACGAATGTGTTGTCCGTCCGGCCGCCCCTCTCAGCGGGGGCGGCCCCTCGCCACGAACGCGAACCATAACCCGATGCGTGTCCGGTTTCTGACCTGCGCCCGCCGCGGCGGCGCGGCACGGTGTCGCGTTGCGCGCGTTCGCGGGCGGCTCACGAAAAGGAGTTTCACATGAGAGGTGATCGTTCCATCCGGCTCGGACTTGCCTCATGCGCTGCGGGCGCGCTGGGCATCGCGGCGCTCGGCCCCGGCGCGGCGGCGTACGGCCCGGGGTGTCCCTACTGCAACACCGGCGCGTTCGGCATGGTGGTGGCGGGGTCGGACCCGATGCAGTTCGTCTCGATGAAGTGGTCGGGGATCAGCCAGGCGCCTTCGGTGGCGAATCCCGGGCTGGCGTGCCAGGGGAGTTTCAAGACGATGATGTGGCGGCGGCACGAGCGCGGCAGCGACTGCATCATCATCGACCAGGTGAAGATGACGATGCGCTCCGGCGGCGCGATCCAGCAATCGGATTACCTGCAGTTCGGCGATCTGGACCTGGGCGTCGGCGCCGCGGGCGACATCAACGTGGTGACGGGGACGGAACTGGACGACACGTGGGAGGAGGCGGACCTGCAGTGGGCGGCGCAGCCCAAGGGCGTGATCGCGGTGAGTTGCAACCGGCTGGTGGACGGCGCGGGCACGAGCGTGGCGCGCGGGATCGCGTACCAGGGGAGCATCACGCGGCCATGGCTTGCCGTGGCTGATCCGACGGTGTTCTGCCAGTTGAACGAGCGCTCGCTGACGCACGAACTGGGGCACGTGCTGGGCCTCGGGCACGTGGGGACGGGCGGGAACCTGATGCAGACGGGCGGCACGGGCGCAGCGCTCTCGCTGGCGCAGGCGACATCGATGCGGGCGTATCTCGCGGCGAACCCGATCCTCGATCCGCCGCTGAACGGGCAGGACCCCAACCTGGTGGACCTGCTGTTCGATTCCCGCGGCGAACTGGGCGAAGGCATGGGGTTCGTGGATCTCTTCAAGATCGTGGCGCACGACCTGACGCCGACGGACGGCGACGTGCACCTGTGCCTGGGGACGGACGGCGTGCTGCCGGCGGGCGCGCAGTTCGAGCCGCAGTACTGGATCGCGATGGACACGGACAACAACGGCGGCACCGGTCGCGAGGCGGGGGAACTCGTGCCGGGGATGCAACTGCCAGGCGCGGAGCTGATCGCGGAGATCAACTATTCGAGGCGCGACGGCGCCGTGCCGACGCTGTGGCGGGCGCTGGCGGGCGGATGGGTTCCGCTGGAACTCGGGCCGGAAGTGCTGTCGGCGCAGTTGCTCACGATCCCGCTGGTTCTGTGCGACCCGGTGACGCCGAATCCGCCGTTCGAACTGCGGCCGGTGTTCGAAGAGGTGCGTCTGCGGATCGGGCGGACGCTGTTCGGGCTTCCGCCGATGGGCGGCGCGCCGGATGGGGCGTTCCCGCAGGGGATGCGCGTGCAGATGGGCGCAGCGCCCAATCGCGGCGGGGAGTTGATGGACATCGGGCCGGCGCAGGGGCGCGCGGACGTGCTGCGCTTCCCGCGGATTCTGTTCCCGGCCATGGAGGCGCCGGAGCGCGTGCAGCGCGGGCAGACGTTTAGTGCGCGGGTGGTGAACATGCCGCCGAACGCGCCGCTGATGGTGTTCTTCGGCACGGTTGACCTGCCGACGCCGGCGCAGACGGATGAGACGGGCGAGGCGACGTTCCCGATCACGGTTCCGGGGACGGCCACGCTGGGCCCGACGCTGACGACGGTGGGCGTGACGCTTGGCGCGAACGCGATGACGGCGGACAAGATCATCGAGGTCGTGCCGTGCCTGGCCGATCTCGATGGCGACGGCACGGTGGGTCCGGCGGATCTGGCGCTGCTGCTCGGTTCGTGGGGGCAGGCGGGGCCGGCGGACTTTGACGGCGACGGCGTGATCGGGGCCGGGGATCTCGCGACTCTGCTGGGCGCCTGGGGGCGCTGCCCGGACGTCGATACGGATCCGGACGCGACGACGCTGTGAAGCGCGGAGTTGAGGACGATGCGGGCGCCGCTGTCAACGCGGCGGCGCTCGATTTGCTTGAGAAACCGGGGCGGGGACCCCGGCTCGCTGGGTGAATGCCGTGACTTCATGTCGTCGAGGGTTTTGCTGGCGATTCCTCGTCCGCCCCTTACAGGGGCGGTGGCTTGATTGGCGGGATTCCGGCGGCTTGCTCGTCCGCCTT
Organism: uncultured Phycisphaeraceae bacterium; assembly: GCA_964529265.1. Taxonomy (GTDB): domain Bacteria; phylum Planctomycetota; class Phycisphaerae; order Phycisphaerales; family UBA1924; genus CAZGVW01. Next base: position 12,579 of record CAZGVW010000183.1, on the reverse strand, counting down.
CGGCGGACTTGCTGCGCCGCCGGCAACATGCGTGCGCCCCCTCCGGGGGCGAGGGGCGGCGCGAGTGCGGCGCGAGTGCGGTGCGCAGGCGCGGGAGCGAGAGGGGCGCAAGCGCGGGCGAGCAGGAAGGATCGCGCCCGGAGTGCCGGGCGCGCTTTGGTGGGTTGCCTGATTGACCGGGGCGGGACGCCCCGGCTCGCAGAGTGCGTGGAGGCTCCGTGCTGTCGGGCGCGTGGCTACAGGCAGAGGCCCCATGCGCCGAGCAGGAGGGCGAGGTCGGCGGCGTCGACCTGGCCGTCGCCGTTGATATCGCCGGCGCAGGTGGAGGGCGGCGTGAAGAGGGCGGTGTTGCTGGACTGCGCGCCCGTGATGACAACAACGTTGGCGGGCCCCTTCAGGGCGGGGAGCATGACCTCGACGGACCGATGGTCGAAGGCCGTCACGATGACGGGCGCGGCGTTGAAGGTCACGAGCGGTTGGAGCGGACCGAAATCGGCGCCGAAGATGCTGACGCGCCCGAGGGCGGGCGCTCCGAAGCCGGTGATGAGCGGCGGGAAGTAGTTGACGGCGCCCGGGAGATCGACCGAGTGCTCATCGCGCTGAACACGGAGGGTGCGGCCGAGGCCGACGCCGGGCGGCGCGACGATGCGCAGATAATCGGGCAGGTTCTCGAGGATCTGCACCGAGGCGCCGCCGATGGTCACGTGGGCTTCGGGCCCCAGATTCTGGCCGACAATGAGCATCTCGCCGCCTTCGGTGTGGAGCGAGAGCGGCGCGGCCTGTTGAATGACGATCGGCGGGGTCGTGTAGGTGTAGTTGACGACGTTGCTGAGCTGGCCCGCGACCTCGACCTGCACACCGGCAAGGCCGGGATCGCCCGCGGGCATGGTGAAGTCGATCGTGGTGTGCGTGTGCGACACGATCGACCCTGTGTCGATGCCGTCCACGAGCACCTGCGGGGTGAGGCCGAAGTTCATTCCCTGGAGCGTCACGGTGTTCCCGCCCGTCACGAGCCCGGTGTTCGGCATCATTCCGATGACAACCGGCGCCGCGTATGAGAACGGGTCGGCGGCGAGGTCCGATTCCCCTCCGGCGATGACGGAGATGGTCAGATTCGTTCCCTGTCCGGCGGGGATGATCGAGCGGATCTCGATGTCGGTCCACATCGTCACGAGCAATCCCTGAGCGCCGAGAAGGACCTGCGGGCTCGAGCCGGCGTCAAAGCCGGTCCCGAAGATGGTCAGTTCGCCGCCGCCCGCAGTGCTGCGGTTCGGGGCCAACCAGCCGGCGATCTCGGGCGCGGCGTGCGCGGACGTTGCCGACAGCGAAATCGCAAGAATGAACGAGCCGAATCGAATGGCGCCTTGCATGGCCTTCTCTCCATCGGCGACGACGGGACCGGGGCTCCGTCCGGCCTCGGTGGGTCGCCCCCGTATTTCTAGCATGCGGCTCCGTCTGCGCCGACACAAAAAAGGAACGCGGCGCCTGAGGCCCCCAAGATGCCTCACGCGCCGCGGTTCAATCGGGTTGGCGGACCAAGAGAATCAGCGACGGCGGCGCCTTCCCGCGGCGAGCGCGCCGAGGGCGAGCACGGACGCGGCGCCGGGCGACGGGATGAGCGTGGCGGTGAAGATCCAATCGCTGTTGGGAACGTGGCTGCTGCCGGGGGGGCCGTGGGTGAGCCAGCCCCAGCCGGAGATGCCGGGGTGGCCTCGGTGGCCGAGGTCATCGTTCTCATCGCCCAGGCGGAAGTTGAGGCCGGGGTCCTGCCCCTGCTGATCGACGAGTGCGATGAGGTCGCCCAGGGGCGTCAAGATCGTGCCGAAGTTGGTGCCGGAGGGGGCGACGACCTGGACATCGTCATCGCCGGGCGAGGGCATGACGCCGACGGTGTAGAGAAAGTCGATGGTGTAGAGGCCGAAGGTGGGGCCGGCGTCGTAACCACCGCCGATATCCCAACCGCCGACGCTGACGCCGAAGATGTGGATGGTGGTCGCCGTGACCATCATCTGCATGTTCGAGCCGGGGTCATCGAAGTTGAACGTGAAGATGTCGTGGTCCGGGGACGTGTTGTAGAGTTCGTCGAGGCGCATGCCGTATGGCGGCGGAATCGCCGCGCCATCGGGGTGATTGTGAAGTTCATAGAGGCCGGGCGCGATGATGGCGCCTGAAGCGGCCGACGCGCCGATGAGCGCGACGAGAGCGGGCGCCACAACGCGGCGCGCACGCGCGAAAACAACACCTGCCGACATGTTTTCCTACTCCTCCAGAAGGCCAGAACTGAAACTCGCCTGGCGGCGCCGTCGCCACACACACTCCCCCAACGACGGCATTTCCTGCCACGTGGGAGATTAGCGGCCGCGTTCCGGTTCGCAACCCAATTCCGGGGGTGAAGGCGCTTCGGGACATGTCAGCGTTTAACACGGCGCTCCAGATTCACAAACGCAGAGCGCCGGGTGAGCGCAGGTTCACCAGATTGACATGGCGGCGCGGCGGCAAGGTCATGGGCGCTCATTGGCGGGAGTGTGCTCGCGCTGGTGGGCGCGCGGGCGCGCGGGCTGCCACCCGACGGACGCCGCGAGCGTCAACGCCGCGCCGATCGCACTGATTCCCAGGTCGCCCAGGGTGTGCAGCGCCAGCGAGCCGACGCTTTCCACACGGTCCTCAACGATGTGGGACCGAACGTGCAATGCAACGCCGACCATGGCGCCCGCGACGAAGCCGATCGCCAATCCGCGAAACGGCTTGCGCCGAACACACGCCCAGAATCCGAGCCAGCCGAAGACCGCGGCGCCTCCCAGCGGCATCGGGATCGGCTGGAGGATGATGTCCGACACCCACAGGCCGGCCGCGAGCAGCGCCAACGACCCCAGCATGAACATGATCATCGGCGGGCGCTCCAATCGGTTGGGCCTTGGGTGAAGCGCTTCTCGAGGCGATCGAAGACGGTGGGCCAGGCGTTCTCGAAGTAGTCGGCGCATTCGGTCCAGGACTGGCCTTCGTCGAAGCCGGCGTGGGTGAGGACGATGCGCGTTGCGCCACTCGGCGCATCGGCGAGTTCGAGGACGACCCACGTCGGGCGATTGTGGTTGATGGCGCGGAGGTCGGTGAACTTGGGCGGGGCGCCCCATTCGAAGGCGAGGAGATCGTTTTCGATGAGGGCGATGACGCGGCCATTGTCCGAGCCGCGGCTGCCGGGGGCGGACTGTGGGGAGAAGTGGACGGCGTAGGCGCCCATTGGGCGGGGCTCGATGATCGCTTCGGGCGCGAAGAAGGATTCGAGGCCTTCGGACGTGGTCCAGGCGCGCCAGACTTCGGAGCGCGGGGCGTTGATCGTGCGCTCGAGGCGCACCGTGCGCGGGGCGGGGCGGTTTTCGTGCGGGACCGAGCCGGCGCGATCGCCCCAATCGAGCGGGCCGGATTCGAAGCGATGGACGAGGCGGGTGAGGACGACGTCCCAGGCGGAGGTGAAGTAATCGTGGACTTTCCACCACGATTCGCCTGCGAGGAAGCCGTGGTGCGCGAGGCGGACTTCGGTGCGGTCCGGGCCGAGGGACTCGAACTCGACGACGACCCAGGAGCTGCGGTTGCGGTTGAGGGCGCGGATTTCGGGGATGGAGGGGGGCGCGCCCCACTCGAAGGCGAGGAGTTGCTTGTCCTTCAGGCAGATGACGCGGCCGTGGTCATCGCCGCGTTCGCCGGGGGCGTTGGCGGGCATGAAGTAGATCTCGTAGGCGCCGCCGACGACGGGCTCGATGCGGCCATCGGGCGCGAAGAACGTGCGGATGCCTTCGCGGGTGGTCCATGCGGACCAGACTTCTTCAAGCGGGGCGGGGACGATGGTCTTTTTGTGGAGGCTGGGGGGCGCGGTGTGGGCGCGATCGGGCACGGTGGCGGCGGCGTGCGCGCCGTTCTGCGGGTGACCGGAGGCGAGCGCAGCCGCGGCGAGGGCGCAGGCGGCGAGGGAGACGAGAACCACCAGGGTCTTGAGGATCATTGTGATGCCTCCTTTTCCTCTTGTGCGCGGCGGGGCCGGGGTTGGGCTGTGGATGGGCGGCGATCGCGCCCGCCGCGGGCGGCGCGCTCCGCCTGCGCGGCTTCTTCCAGCATGTGGAAGTGGGCGCGCAGTTGTTCGATGGATTCGTCGAAGGGGGCGAGATCGTCGCAGGCTTTGGCCTGCATGACGGCGCCTTCCATGACGGTGAGGACGAAACGGGAGAGGGCGCGGGGATCGGCGCCGGCGGGGAGGCGATCGCGCGCTTCGGTGAGCCAGCGTTCGACGTGGGAGGCCCAGGCGGCGAAGTTCTGCGCGGCGAGAGCGCGGGCGGCGGGGTTGGTGTCGCTGACTTCGAGGGCGAGGTTGCCGACCGGGCAGCCGCGGCGGAGGCGTGCGGCCCACATGAACTCGCGGTACCAGCCCATGAGCGCGAAGACGCGCTCGATGGGATCGGTGGAGCGGGCTTCGACGGGGGCCATGACGACGGGGCCCAGGAGATCGAGGTAGCGGCGGAGGACGGCGAGGAGGAGTGCTTCCTTGCTCTGGAAGAAGTGGTAGAGGCTTCCGGAGCGGACGCCGGCGGCGGAGACGATGTCGGAGATGGAGGTTGCGGCGTAGCCCTTTTCGTGGAAGAGGGCTGCGGCAGCCGCGGTGATGCGGTCTTGGGTGGGTTCGGGGGCGAGTGTGGCGGGGTGTGGCATGGGGTGATGCTTTGTTGAGCGACCAACCTAATCGATTTACTTGCTGTGTGCAATGGTGTGTCTGCGATTTGTTCAAGATTCTTGGTTGTGCACTCAACATCGGGCGGGCGAGGGGGTGGAAGCGGCGCAGGGCGGGGATTGGGGCGGCTCTCTATGCTTGTCCCCCCACCCCCGGAACCTTGGCCCCAGCCCCCTTGAAGGAGGGGTTGGTGACGAGCCGCGGGGCGGCGGGGATGTGCAAGCGATCCGGGGTCGGCCGACATGGGCCGGCTCACGGGCGAATCAAGAAAGAGAACTGGAGAGGATCACGATGAGCATTCAACTGGGCGACGTGGCGCCTGACTTCACGCAGCAGTCAACGGAGGGGCCGATTTCGTTCCACACGTGGCTGGGGAACTCGTGGGGCGTGCTGTTTTCGCACCCGAAGAACTTCACGCCGGTGTGCACGACGGAGTTGGGCGCGGTGGCGAAGTTGAAGAAGGAGTTCGACAAGCGGAACGTGAAGGTGGTGGGGCTGAGCGTCGATGGGCTGCCGGACCACGAGAAGTGGTCGAAGGACATCGAGGAGACGCAGGGGGCGAAGCTGAACTTTCCGCTGCTGGCGGACGCGGACAAGAAGGTTTCGAACCTGTACGGGATGATTCATCCGAACGCGAGCGACACGATGACGGTGCGCTCGGTGTTCATCATCGGGCCGGACAAGAAGGTGAAGCTGACGATCACGTATCCGGCGAGCACGGGTCGGAACTTTGACGAGATTCTGCGGGTGATCGATTCGCTGCAGTTGACGGCGGAGTACAAGGTGGCGACGCCGGTGAACTGGCGGGACGGTCAGGACTGCATCATCGTGCCGGCGGTGACGAACGAGGAAGCGAAGAAGGCGTTCCCGAAGGGGTTCCGCGAGGTGAAGCCTTATCTGCGGTTGACGCCGCAGCCGAACCGGTGAGAGCCCCAGAGCGCTCCACGGGGTGGTTCGAGGCGGGCAGAGACAATATTCGTGGTGCAGCCCAGGGCGGCTGCACCACGGCGCCCCCCTTCGATTCGGGGATCTTACCCTATCATAGACCAAACGTGGTCGTGGGGCTAGAAGACTCCGGCACGCGGTGGCACGGTGGCACAGGTGGCACGGGAGGGCCTGAAACTTGGCCTGTCGGGCGGCATCAGACAGACAGGTCTGTATACTGTGTTCCGAGGGGCTTCGCAGGAATGGGGGCTCCGGCGGATGCGGAGCACGTGAAAACACCTGTCTGGAAAGGAGTCTCTGACCATGGCTCGACTCACGGCGATTGATCCGGCGAAGGCGACTGGGAAGTCGAAGGATCTGCTGGGCGCGGTGCAGAAGAAACTGGGCGCGACGCCCAACATGATGCGGACGCTGGCGCATTCGCCGGCGGCGCTGAATGCGTACCTGGCGTTCAGCGGGGCGCTGGCGGAGGGATCGCTTTCGGGGAAGATCCGGGAGCAGATTGCGCTGGCGGTGAGCGAGGTGAGCGGGTGTGAGTACTGCCTGGCGGCGCACACGGCGATCGGAAAGGGGTTCGGGCTGAGCGACAAGGACGTGGAGGCGGGCCGGCGGGGCGAGGCGAGTGAGCCGAAGGCAGCCGCGGCGGTGGGGCTGGCGGTGAAGATCACGGAGGGGAGGGGAGATGTTTCGGAGGCCGACCTTGCGCAGGCGCGGAAGGGCGGGCTGACGGATGGGGAGATCGCGGAGGTGGTGGGGAACGTGGCGTTGAATCTGTACACGAACTATTTCAATCACGTTGCGGATCCGGAGATTGATTTTCCGCGGGTTCCGGCGTTGGCTGGGGCGTGATTGGGTGTGAACTTCCGCTGTGGCGTTTGACGGCGTTGCGGCGGGATTACGGGTTATGCTTGGAGAGTGTGTTTGTATGTCGCTGAGTCTTTCCACTGGTGGGCAAGCCACCAGTGGCACCCGATCAGTGGTTGGATCTCCTCTGAGTCTTCGCACTGGTGGACTAGCCACCAGTGGCGCCCGGTTTGAGTTTTTGCTGGTGGGCGAGCCACCAGTGGCGCCCGAGGAAGTGCAACAAGAAAGGAGTGGACCATGTCGGTCCATGAGTCTCAGACTGTGCATCTGAATGAGTCGTCGTTTGACGGGCAGGTTGGCGCTGAGGGCGCGACCGTGCTGGTGGATTTCTGGGCGCCGTGGTGTCCGCCGTGCCGGGCGCTGGGGCCGACGATCGATCGTCTGGCGACGGATTTCGCGGGGCGCGCGATCGTGGCGAAGGTGAACGTGGACGAGAGTCCGGCGCTGGCGCAGCGGTTCGGGGTGCAATCGATCCCGACGATGCTGATCTTCAAGAACGGCGAGGTTGTGGACCAGATGATCGGGCTGGCGAGCCCCGGGGCGATCGCGGAGCGGCTGGAGCGCGCGATCGGGGAGTGATGGATGTGACGGCGCAGGGGGCCATGTCGAGGCGGATGGGCGAGGTGGAGGGGCCTTCGGCGCGCGAGCGGATTCTCGAGGCGGCGTCGGAGTTGTTTTACAGGGAGGGGATCCGCGCGGCGGGCGTGGACACGATCATCGAGCGCTCGGGCGTGGCGAAGGCGACGCTGTACAGCCATTTCCGGTCGAAGGATGCGCTGATTGCGGCGGTGCTGGAGCGGCGGGGCGTGCAGTGGCGGGCGTGGCTGGCGGGGGAGGTTGCGCGGCGGGCGAAGCGGCCGGAGGAGCGGCTGCCGGCGGTCTTTGACGCTTTGGGGGACAGGTTTGCGGAGGCTGATTTCCGAGGGTGCGCGTTTCTGAACGCGGCGGTGGAGATCGTGGACCCGGAGCATCCGGCGCGCGAGGTGGTGAGGGGTCACAAGCGGCTGGTGCATGAATATGTGTGCGGACTTGCGCGGGACGCGGGCGTGAAGGAGTGCGAGGCGCTGGCGCGCGAGGTGGGTCTGCTCATCGACGGCGCGATGATCGGGGCGCTTTCGGCTTCGGAGTGTCCCGCGGCGGCGGCGAAATCCGCGGCGGAGGCGCTGCTGAGGCGGGCCCGGGGCGGGTGAGCGGGCGCGTGGAGGATCCGGCATGCGTGTGGACGTGGAGACGGCGGCGGATTTTCTGGAGCGCACGCCGGAATCGCTGCGGTGTCTGCTGAGCGGAGTGCGGGACGACTGGATGCGTGCGCACTATGGGGAGGGGACGTGGAGCCCGTTCGACATCGTGGGGCACCTGATTCACGGTGAGAGGACGGACTGGATTCCGCGGGCGCGGATCATTCTGGTACATGGATCGGCGCGGGCGTTTGAGCCGTTCGATCGGCATGCGCAGGCGGAGGACAGCCGCGGGAAGGGGATGGAGGATCTGCTGGGCGAGTTCGGGCGGCTGCGGGCGGCGAACGTGAAGGCGCTGCGGGGGCTGGGGCTCAAGCCGGGGGATCTGGAGCGGCCGGGGCTGCATCCGGAGCTGGGGGCCGTGACGCTGGGGCAGTTGATTGCGACGTGGGTGGTGCATGACCTGCACCACATTGCGCAGATCGGGAAGGCGATGGCTTTTCAGTTGCGGGGGGAGGTTGGGGTGTGGAAGGAGTATCTGGGGATATTGCCGAGGTGAGGGGGGTGGCGCGCGAGGGTGGGGTTGCGCGTGGGGAGGATTCGCATAGCCGCCCAGAGCGGCGGCCATGCCACCCAAGGCACGGAACCGGCACGCGGTTCGGTCGTCGGAATGAGGGGGCGGGCGTTGTCGCGCGCCGGCGGCTCGTGTGACTGTGAGTCGTGGTGCAGCGGCTCCGAGCACTGCACCACGGCACCCCCTCGGGGTTGGAGGCCGTCGAATACGCCCAAGGGACTCAGCTGGGGCGAGGACAGGAGGGACTGCGATGCGGCGCGAGCATGTGAGACAATGGATGACGTACGGTGTTCTGGCGGCGCTCGTGAGTTTCGCGGGGGCGGCGGCGCCGACGCTGGAGGAGGCGGATGGGCTGTTTCAGGCGCAGGAGTGGGGCGACGCGGCGGCGGCGTATGGGGCGATCGTGGAGGAGCAGCCGCGGAACCCGATCGCGTGGCTGAGGCTTTCGATTGCGCTGCATGAGGGCGGCGACGTGGAGCGTGCGGCGGAGGCGCACAGGAAGGTTGCGGAGTTTCCGTTCCTGAGATCGCGCGGGATGTACAACCTGGCGTGCGCAGAGGCATTGCTGGGGCGGAAGGAGGCGGCGCTGGAGGCGCTTGCGGGGGCGCTGGAGGCGGGGTTCCTGGATGTGGATCAGTTCGAGCGGGACACGGACCTGGCGGGGCTGAGGGGCGAGGCGCGGTTTGGTGAGTTGCGGGAGCAGTTGCTGAGAGCCGCGGAGAAGTATCGCACGTTCGATTTCTGGGTGGGCGAGTGGGACGTGTACACGCCGGGCGGGACGCTCGTGGGGAGGAACCGGATCGAGAGATCGGAGAACGGGTTTCTGATTCTCGAGCACTGGACGAGCGCCGGGGGCGGGACCGGGCGGAGCATGAACTTCGTCGATCCTGCGGATGGGAAATGGAAGCAGGTGTGGGTGGACGCATCGGGGAACGTGGTGCGCTATGAGGGAGCGTTCGTGGACGGGGCGATGCGGTTCACGGGGACGTATGCGCCGCGCGGGGGTGAGGTGCAGGAGGCACGGGCGTCGATCACACCAAGTGCGGACGGCACGGTGCGGCAGTTGATCGAGCACTCGAAGCACGGCGGGGAGACGTGGGAGGTGTATTTCGACGGGGTGTACGTGCGGCGCGGGGAGGAGCGCGAGGGTGAGGAGGGCTGAGCCGGCGTCGGGGCCGCGGGGGCCGATTCGGCGCGGCGCTGAGGGAGTCGTGGTGCGGCGGCTCAGAGCAGCCGCTGCACCACGGCGCCCCAAGCGGCGCTGCTCGGGGTGTTCGGATCGGACGGTCGCGGAGCGGGGACGGGGGCGGGGCGTCCGAGAATCCTCGTTCCGGCGGGGTTCGCACGGAAAAAGCGCGCATTCGTGGTCAGCCCCCTCTTGCAATGCGGCGCGCGTCGCCGGAACCTGCGGCGGGAGCACATGCTGCAGTGAGCCATCCGGCGGAGAAATACAGGTCGTGGCCGAAGTACGCGGCGGCGTGGAGCACGCGGGCGGCGATTCGGACGGCGCTGCGCGCCGCGGCGGGATGGCGGCGGATGGAGCGGCCCGCGGAGGGGTACACGATCGTCATCGGCGTGCCGTGGCGGCTGTGGCCGCTGGTGGACATTCCGCTGGTGTCGCTGGAGCGATCGGACCGGGCGCGGTGCGCGGAGGTGATTCTGGCGATCGACGCGACGCCGGGGATGATGCGCAAAATGTTCGGCGCGGGCGCGGTGGAGCGGACGCTGGAGCGGTTCGGCGGGTTGCGGCCTCGGGCGCTGCATTATGGAGCGCGGCAGCGATGGGCATCGGCGATCGTGCGGTGGAACTGGGTGGATTGCTGGCTGACGTGGGTGATGGGGCTGGCGGAGACGCGCACGCGGCATGCGCTGCTGCATGATTTCGACGCGGTGGTCGTGGATCCGGAGTTTCTGGAGCGGCACTACGACCTGGCGCTCCGCACGGGGTCGCCGTTCGTGGGTTTGCGGAAGGACGGGTCGTACGCCTCATTCGGCGGCGACACGGCGCTGATGACGATCGAACTGCTGGTGGATGCGGCGATGGTGCGGGAGCGCTTCCGGCCGGTGGATCTGTTCAATCGGGTGCGGCGGTGGCGCGGGATGCGCATCGAGTGCGACATCCTGCGGGATGTGCAGTTGCGGTCGGCGGAGACGCCGGTTGTGCATGAACTGAGCGTGGAGCAGTTGGTGCATCCATCGCAGTTGGTGAGCCACTGGCGGCTGCTTGGACGCCCCAGGAAGGCGCCGTTCCGGCCGGTGGGGTATACGCCGCTGCCCTTGATCCCCTACTTCCGGTTCGTTGCGGGTGAGGCGGCGCCGATGGCGGCGCTTGCGGGGGCGCTGGAGCGCGGCGAGCGGGTGGTGGAGATCGAGGGTGGGCGCGTGGATCTCTCGGCGCTGGATGAGAAGGGCCGCGCGTGGATCGTGGAGCAGATCGAGCGGCTGGACCGGTTTTTTGCGGGGAGCGTGCGGGCGCCGGTGGAGCGGTTGTGTGCGGCGATGGCGCAGGGTCAGGGCGAGCGCGCTGCGACTGTTGTTGAGACGCCGGCGGCGCAGCCCCGGGTGACGGGCGCGGCGTGAATCAGGCCTGGTTGCCCCACCAGCCGAGCAGGTAGGCGAGGTCGCGGGCGTCCACGACGCCGTCGTCGTTGAGGTCGGAGGGGCCGTGGCTCAGCCCCCACCAGGAGAGGATTTCGCTGAGGTCCTGAATGTCCGCCGCGCCATCGCCGTTGACGTCGCCCCGGGTGAAGGAGAGGGCGAGCGTGTAGGTGGATTGGAAGAAGTCCTTGGAGGGCGTGGCGGCGACGGCGCTGGATTCGGCGCGGGCGGTGAGCGTGTATTCGCCGGGCGCAAGGAGCGGGCGGAGGAAGACGGCTTCGGAGTCGCCGAAGAACTCGCCGGTGATGGCCGCGGCGGCGATTTCGCCTTCGGGGCCGGTGAGCGCGAGGGAAGCGCTGGTGCCGCCATCGAACTTTTCGCCCGCGACGAGTTCGGCGCGGAGCATGACGCGGCGGGCGGTTTCGAGCGTGAAGGTGATGGAGAACTCGGAGACGGCGTGGGCGGAGGCTTCGGGGTCGGCGGCGGATCCGGAGCGGCTGGCGCCGGCGCTGGACATGCCTTCGGCGTTGATGGAGCGCTCGCCGGCTTCGCTCTTCTGCATGGCGGAGCAGGTTCCGCTGGCGCCGGCGAAGGTTTTCTTGTGGGACCAGGCGGCCTGGGCGTTCACGACCTGATGGAAGAGGGAGAAGTTGGCGGCGGCGGCGTTGTTCTGCTGGTCCTGGCATTCATCGCCGGGGCAGTTGGACATGGCGTGGGCGAGGATGGAGCGGGTCTGGGCGCCTGCGGAATAGGGCTGCGCGCCGGCCGCGGCTGGGGCGGCGATCGAGAGGGCGATGGCGATGGCTGCGGCGGCGCGGTGTGCGTGCATGCCGATGCTCCTGCTTTGCCGCGGGCGCGGGCGGACGTCCGGCGGGCGCATCCGCCGCGTGTGGGATGCTGAGACCCGCCGAGAATCGAGGCCCGCGCGGGGCGACTCCCTCGTATCGGCGGCGGGCATGACAGGACTTGTCTGGAGAACAAGGGCGGACGCGCAGGAATGGCGTGCGGTTCGATCGCGCTGCGCGCCAAATCGACGGATGGCGCGGGTACGCCGGCGCGGGTCGGATCTGCTTGTCGTCGCTGGACTTAGCCCTTGGGCCCCGCGGCGCGGACGGGCTCGGGCATGTCGTATTTCTTATCGTTCTCGCGGAAGCGGCGGGCGAGGTCTTTGGCCTTCTCGTCGTAGGCGGCCTTGTTCTTCCAGGTGTTCTTCGGCGAGAGGACTTCGCTCGGAACGCTGGGGACGGCGGCCGGGATGTGGAGGCCGAAGAAGGGCTCCGGCTCGAACTTGGCGCTCGCGAGCGAGCCGTTGAGGATGGCGGTGACCATGGCGCGGGTGTAGGCGAGTTTGAAGCGCGAGCCGACGCCATAGGGGCCGCCGGACCAGCCGGTGTTGAGGAGCCACACCTGAGCCTTGTGCTTGCGGATGCGCTCGGCGAGGAGTTCGGCATAGACGCGGGGCGGGCGCGGGAGGAAGGGGCCGCCGAAGCAGGGGCTGAAGTTGGGCTGCGGCTCGGTGACGCCAGCTTCGGTGCCGGCGAGCTTCGAGGTGTAGCCGTTGATGAAGTAGTACATCGCCTGCTCGGGCGTGAGTTTGCTCACGGGCGGCAGGACGCCGAAGGCGTCGGCCGTGAGGAAGATGACGTTCTTCGGATGAGCGCCGACGCTGGGGATGACGGCGCCGGGGATGTGCTCGACGGGGT
>CAZGVW010000182.1:0-4379 GCA_964529265.1 uncultured Phycisphaeraceae bacterium | reverse complement strand
CTGGGTCGCGTCCGATTGGACGGGCGACGTGCACCCCTCGCGGTTCGGGCTGCGATACGACCCCCTCGAATCGCGCAACGTCCTGCGCGGAACGATCTTCACCGACCGCGGCGTGTACAAGCAGGGCGACGAGATCCAGTTCAAGGGCATGCTCCGCGGCGACACGCCGACGGGAATGCGTGCCCTGCCCGAAGGCGCGGCGGCCGAGGTGACCGTGCTCGACGCGCGCGGCAGCGAAGTCGATCGGCGCACGGTGAAGGTGAATCGCTGGAGCAGCCTCGACTGGACCTGGCGCGCCCCCGAAGGCGGCGCCCTCGGACGCTACTCGGTGCGCGTCAGCGTGCCGGACCTGTTCCGGCCCGCGGCCGAGCGGCTCGATCCCCCGAGCGTGTCCGCGTCCTTCCTGGTCGCCGCGTTCCGGCGCCCCGACTTCCGCGTCGAAGCCGCAGTCGAGACCGACACGCCCGTGCTCGGCGCGACGCTGCGCGGCACGGTTGACGCGCAGTACCTGTTCGGCGCGCCGATCGGCGCACGGCCCGTCCGCTGGTCCGTGTACCGCGATCCCATTCGCAGCATTCCGTCCGCGATCCGCCAGCGCTTTCCCGAGCAGCAGTTCGCGTTCGGCTACGTGCCCCGCATCCAGGATGGGCCGCCCGTCGTCCGCGACACGACTGCGAAGCCCATCTACGGCCGCGTCATGGAGCAGAATGCGTCGCTCGATGCGGATGGACGCCTTCGCGTGGAGGTGCCGACGGAACCTGGCGAAGATGCCGCCTCCAACTATCGCTTCGAAGGCGAGGTTGAGAGTGTCTCGGGCCAGCGGATTGCGAACCGCGCGTCGGTCGTCGTGCACCCCGGATCCTTTTATGTCGGCATCGCGCGGCCGCCGTTCTTCGTGGACGTCCAGAAAGGCCTGAGCACCGCGCTGGTCGCCGTGGATCTCGCGGGCGCGCCGCGGCCCAATGTGTCCGTGACCGTCGCGCTGCTGCGCGAGCGATGGACCGCCGATCGGAATCGCGACTATCCCGGTTCGGTGACGTGGACGCGCACCGAGGACGTCGCCGGCGAGTGGAAGGTCATGACGTCGGCGGCGCGGGCGCCGTTGACGATTCCGCTGCGCGAGGGCGGCTGCTACATCCTGCGGGCGACCGCGCGCGACGAGGCGGGGCGGCCGGCGCGCACCGAGGTCACGTTCTACGCGCTCGGCCGTGGCTACTCGGCGTGGCGCAGCGACGGCAACCGGATCGAGCTGACCCCCGAGCGGACGACGTGGTCGCCGGGCGAGACGGCGCGCATTCTCGTGCAGTCGCCGTGGGAGCGCGCGACGGCGCTCGTCACCGTCGAGCGTGAAGGGATCCGCCGGCATCAGCGCGTGGCGATTTCGTCGATGCAGGACGCGATCGAGGTGCCGATCGCGGACGCCGACATCCCGAACGTGTACGTGTCGGTGCTGCTCGTGAAGGGTCGGACGTCGACCGATCCGGGTCCGGAAAACGACGATCCGGGCAAGCCGGCGTTCCGCGTCGGGTACGTCGAGCTGACCGTGGACGATGCGTCGCGGCGCCTCCGAGTGGATGTGAGCGCTGATCGGCAGGAGTACCGGCCGCGTCAGGACGTCACTGTGTCGGTTGCGGTGACTGACGCGCGCGGAGGTCCGCGCGCGGGCGAGGTCACGCTGTGGGCGATGGATCACGGCCTGCTCTCGCTCACCGACTACAAGGCGCCCGACGTCGCGCGCGCGATCTACGCGAACAAGGCGCTGCAGGTGCTGACGCAGGACAATCGGTCGCGGCTCATGCCGCGATACGCGATGGTGCCGGCGTCGCCGGAACGGGGCGGCCAGGGACAGCGGGGAGCGGGAGGAGGCGGGCGCGGTCTGGGGTTCGCGGGTGGCATGCCAGCGCCGGCTCCATCGCCGCCTCCGGCTCCGGTGTTCCGCGCGGCGATGGAGTCCGTCGAGCAAGAATCGCAGGCAGAGGAGATTCGCGCCGACTTCCGGCCGCTCGTCTTCTGGCTCGGCTCGCTGACGACCAATCCTGACGGGCGCGCGACGACGACGGTCACGCTGCCCGACTCGCTCACGACGTATCGCATCATGGCGGTCGCCGGCGATCTCACCTCGCATTTCGGCGCCGGCGAGAGCGAGATCCGTGCGACCAAGCCGCTGACGATGCTGGCCGCGTTCCCACGCTTCCTCGCCCGCGGCGATCGCGCAGCGATGGGCGCGGTCGTCACCAATGGCACGGGCGCGGCCGGCGATGCGGTGGTGACGATCGAGAGCCTGCAGAGCGGCGTGCTCGACTTCGGCAGCGAGACGCGGCAGACGATCCGGCTCGCGCCGGGCGAATCGACGCCGGTCCGATTCGACGCGATGGCGCGCGCCGCCGGTCGGGCAACCGTGCGCATGCGCGTAACGCTCGGCACGGAGACGGACGTCTTCGAGATGCCGCTGCCGGTCATCGCGCCCGCGCGTCTCGAGACAGTTGCCGCCTATGGCGACACGACGACGAGCGCCACCGAGAAGCTCGCGATTCCCGCCGGCACGCTGCCAGGCGCGGGCGGGCTGACCGTCAGCCTGGCCTCGACGGCACTCGTCGGACTCGGCGAGAGCGCGCGCTATCTCGAGGATTACCCGCACGACTGCGCCGAGCAGGTGGCGTCGCGCGCGCTCGCGCTGCTCCTCTCCGCCGATCTCACCGGCGTGTTCGGCCGGCCCGGCGTATCAGCCGATGCCCAGCGCGCCGCCGGCCTGCGCGCGTTGAATCAGCTCTACGAGTATCAATGCCCCGATGGCGGCTTCCAGCTCTTCCGCGGTCCGTGCCTCCGATCGTCGCCGTATCTCACGGCGTACATCCTGAACGTCATGCACATCGCGCGATCGCTGCAGGTGCAGACCGATCGGATGTCGGTCGAGCGCGGCCTCAGTTTTCTCGAGCGCGAGCTGCGCACGCCGCCACCCGAGATCCAGTGGTGGCCCGCATGGAGCGCCACGCACGCCTACATGGTCAAGGTGCTCGCCGAGCACGGGCGTCGCGTGGACGGACAGATCGGCACGCTGTACCAACAGGCCGAGCGGATGCCGATCTTCGCGCTGTCGTATCTCGCCGACGCACTGGCCGCCTCGAAGGATCGCGGCGCCCGCTACCAGGACGTCGTCCGCCGCCTGACGAACGCGTTGCGTGTGGATGCGGACCGCGCGCACGTCGAAGAAGTGGACGACACGTCGCTCGTCTGGCTCTGGAACTCCAACGTGCGCGCCACGGCGGTCGTGCTCGGCGGCCTCGCCCGCCGGGGCGACGACGAGGCGATGGCGGCGCCGATGGCGCGCTGGCTGCTCGCCGCGCGGACGAACGGACGCTGGAGCACGACGCAGGAGAACGCCGTCGCGCTCGAGGCGCTCGTCCGCTACTACCAGCGGTTCGAGGCCGAGACGCCGCAGATGAGCGCGACCGTCTCGCTCGGCGGGACGCCGATCGGCGCCGCGTCGTTCGTGGGCCGGACGACGACGGCAGAGCAGATCCATCTGTCGATGCCGGAGCTGCTGCGCGATGCGGCCGGCGCGGTCGCGCGCGATCTGGTCGTGGCGCGCACCGGCACGGGCCGCCTCTACTACACCGCGCGGCTGCAGTACCTGACGCCGCAGGCGGACGTATCGGTCGATCGCGGGATGCGGATCGAGCGGCGGTACGAGCGCATGGACGGCGACACCGCGGGTCCGGCAGGCAGGTCATTCGCGAACGGCGATCTGGTGCGCGTCACGCTCACCGTGACCCTGCCGCACGAGGGGCGCTTCCTCGCGTTCACCGATCCGATCCCGGCCGGGTTCGAAGCGGTGGACGCGCTGCTCTCCACGACGGCCACCGATCTCGCCGCGCGCGCGACGCAGCAGTCGAGCGCCAGCGATCGGTTCGCCTGGTGGCGCCGCGGCGGCTTCGATCACGTCGAGAAGCACGACGATCGGATGGTCGCCTACGCGACGCGCCTGTCCGCCGGCCGGCACGAGATCTCGTACCTCGTGCGCGCAACGACCGCCGGCACCTTCACCGCGCAAGGGGCCTGGGGAGAAGCCATGTACGCGCCGGAAATCACCGGCCGCTCCGCGGCCGTCGTCCTCGACGTCAGCCGTTAGAGAAGGACTGGCGCCATCGCTGGAGCTGTCGCGCGAGGTATTGCTCGAAGTACGGGCAGCGCCGGATCCTTCGGGCGTCAGCGCGAACTCCCTCGGGCGTCAGCTCCAGTTACTTCTTGTCATGGACAGCGAACGTGGTGGTGTTCCCTTGTGCGTCGAACGAGAGGACGGTGTACGGTTGGAACGGTTCGACGTCCATGCCCGGAGCGCTGGCGGGCATGCCGGGAATCGTCAGGCCTTTGATGCCTTT
>CAZGVW010000181.1:0-9064 GCA_964529265.1 uncultured Phycisphaeraceae bacterium | reverse complement strand
CCCCCCCCCCCCCCCCCCCCCCCCCCCGCCCACACACGGCCACGCAGGGGGGAAACGCGGCCACGCATGTGTTTCCACGGGAAACACGCCACGCATGTGTTTCCACCAGGGGAAACACGGCCACGCATGTATTCCAGGAGGCGGGGAAACAGGGGAAACACGGCCACGCATGTCTCCGGGGGCGGGGAAACACGGGGAAACACGGCCACGCCGGGCCTGGATCGAGCAGCGTCTGGAGCTCCTGACCTCGGTCTTCGCCGTGGACGCCTCCGCGCACTGCGCGATGAGCAACCACCTGCACGTCCTCGTGCGTCTCGACCCACCCCGGACGCATGAGTGGAGCGCCGAAGAGGTCGTGCGGCGCTGGGGACGACTCTGTCCGCGGAGCGTCGCGACGACCCACTCGTGCCGGCGGTAGCCGTTGAAGACGCAGAGGATGCCGACAGTGACGATCACCGACGCGCCGAGCAAGTGTGGGGAAAGGGGCCGCACCTTCTCGTTAGTCGTTAGCGGGCCAGCCCAAAGGACGCCGGGGGGAACAGGGGCCGCCCGCTTCTCGGAACGGATCGTCCGCGTCAGCCGCGGATGCCGTCCAGTTCACCAGGACGATGAGGTCGCCGAAGCCAACGATCTGGTCGCCGGTCATGTCCTCCGCACAGGCCGTGAGCGCGCGCGGAAGTTGGACACGCGCGGAAGTTTGGACAGGCAGATTGCCGCCCCGCGCACTCCGACCTGCAACTCCCTTGATGTGCTTGTCCAACGGCCGCGATCCTGACGCGATCTCCGTCGGCATCGGCATCGAGTCGATCAACCCCGTGCCCACGAGCGCGGTGTAGTCACCAAACGTCGTGGCGATGCGCGTGGGCGAGGTGGATTGGCGACATCGGTACTCGCGCGCTCAACGTCCGCAAGGGTTACACGCGCTGTCCCTGAAACGGAGCGGCTAACTCCGTCGGATTGGTCCCTTTGGTGGACCATGGGGCACACCGTGCCTCGATTCGCTGCCTGCGGAAGGAACGCGGACGCGGATTGGGATTGGCACCTGGATTCGAATTCGCACTCGAGCCGGGAATACCCAACTGGAGAATGGCGAGCAGCGAAGTCGAATCGGTGTGAGCCGCACGACTCCGGACAATCCCCCCACGCGCCGGCCTGCTAGTCCTGGCACCCTCGGATGGCATGATCCGTCGGCGCGCTGCCGACGACGATCGCTTCGAGCGCGTCGATATTGTCCGACTCGGCCCCGAGCCCGAGCAGGGCGGCGGGAGCGTAGAGCACCGGCGCCATGCCCGGACGCGCCATGAAGACATCCGCGGCTGCGCCGGTTTCGCTGGCCCCGACGAGCGACTCGAGCGACGGCGAGCCCGGGGCGAGCGAGAAGAGGACACGGTCGTCGCCGCCGAAGACGAGATCGCCGTCGAGATCAAACACCGCGAGCGCATCGATGTCGTCGTTCCGCTGGAGCCCGAGATGCGTTCGCGTCGCGTACAGCCGGATGTAGGGCGCGGGCGGGTTCGACCGGCAACCGGTCTCGCACCGGGTGCCGGCGCCGATCCAGTCGCCCCCCTGCTCGTCGCACGTCCGGACATCGACCAGCACGCACGTCTGGCCGGCGAGACAGCACGCGCCGGTCGTCACGCAGGCGCCGCAGTTCTCGCCCTCGAGGGGAACACCGCCCGTCTGCGCGCACTCGATCACGTCGATCACGGCGCAGACGCCGTCGGGCAGGCAGCACGGCGCCGGCGCATTGCAGCCCGACGACGTCTCATCCTCGCCTTCAGGGGGATCGTTCTCACCCTCGGACTGCTCCGGATCGCACGGACCGCCCGCGCAGTCCACGCCCGGGCGGAACACCCCCTGGATCGCGTCGCACACTTCGAACGAGCACTCGAGGCAACCGTCCGCAATGCAGCAGGCCCCCGTCACCGTGGACCCGCACGGCACTGCGTCGCAGCCTTCGCCCTCGTGGAACACGCCGTCCGCGAGCGCGCACGTGATCGCGTCCAGCTCATCGATGCAGGAGGTCTCCTCCATGCAGCACGCGCCGAGCGGGATGGTGTGGCACTGCGCGGACTCGCAATCGGTGCCCGGAAAGAACAGGCCGGACAACGGTCCGACACACATCGGCCGGCTGATGGCTTCGAAGCACGCGCCCTGCACGCAGCACGCGCCGACCGCGGGCAGGCAGCGCGAGCAGCCGCTGCTCGTCCCCTGCCAGTCGCCGCCCATCGCGATGCACTCGTCGAGGGTCACGATGGCGCATTCGTCGCCGAGACAGCACGCCCCGGCCCAGTCCGCGAACGCGACGAAGATGTCCGCGCCGCTCGTGCCCATGGACGGGAGCGACGGCGACGACGAGCTGAGCGAATAGAACATCGACCGCACGTATCCCGCGGCGTTGCGCGGCAGCCGCGCCAGCGCATCGACCCGGTCGATGGGCACGCCGTCGTCGAGCACCGTGGAGGCGTGCGTCGGCGGCTCGAGGCTCAGATCCGACCCCCCCTCGTTGAAGCCGTTGAGCGCGAGGAGATTGTTGCGGGTTGCGTCCTCCAGCGGCCGGGCGGGGCCCGAGAGCGTGAACGTTTCGGGGGACACGAACACGTCACTCGCCGCGTGTCCGCGCTCGGCCTGGTCGAACACGTTGTAGGGAAGACCGCGCAGCACGAAGGGGACGCCGGGCGCGCTCGCGCCGATCGTGGCCCGGTCGACGGAGAAGATGAGCAGGAGAGAGTCGTCGTCGCCGATGCCGGCGTGCGGGCCGGAGACGGCGTCGAGCTCGTCGTCCGGGGAGAGAAGATGCAGCTGGTTCGCCGGCAGCACCACGCGCGGGCGGAGGATGCCGCGTTCGAGAATGTCACCGGCGCCGAACGGGCCGAGCGAAGGGGACGCGAGGTCGAGCGAGAACTCGGGCGCCTCCAGCGGTCGGCCCGGCGGAGCGCCGGAGACCGGCAGAACGGCGACGAGAGCGACACCGGCCGAGACGGCGATGGAGCGAGCGGTCATCATCTTTTTCCTCCCCGGAGCTTGATCGTCGGCCATCGTCGCGCTTCGAGGCGACGCAGGAGAAGCTTGCCGTGATAGGTGTAGCGGCGCTCGCCGTCGAACGACCGGTAAGCGTCCTCGAACCCCTCTTGCGCGCCCGCGATGTCCCCATCGGCCAGCCGCCGCGCGGCGTCGTGGAAGCTCGTCTCGCCGCGGAGCGTCCACGGCGAAGAGGATTCCGCCGCGAGGTCCTCGAGCGCGTCGGAGCGCGAGCCATCGCAGAGGTGGGCGATCAGCTCCCGCCACCAGGCGGCGTCCCGCGGGCCCTCCGCGTCCGCATCCGGACGAACCCTCCCGGCCTGCACCGCGAGGAGGGCGTCGGCCTCGCCGGCGCGACCGACGAGACGGAGCGTCGTGACGGCCCAGACGAGCCCGGTCGGTGTTCCGTCGGCGCACGAGCGCGCGAGACGGGCCGCGTGATTCGTGTCGCCCTGCTCGGCGAGAACGAGGGCGGGGTAGACCTTCGTGTAGAAGCGATCTTCCGGGTCGAAGTCCGCACACCGCGCGAGGTCGGCGCGCGCGCCGTCGAGGTCGCCGAGCCAGTACCGCAGCCGCCAGCGGTAGTGGTGGTTCTCCCACTCGGCGCGGGGTGCGGGCGAGACCTCGACAGCCCGGGTCCTCGCCACCTCGGCATCGGCAAACGCGCCCATCGCCTCGAGGCACTCGGCCTCGGCCATGATCGGATGATGATGATCCGGCTCGAGTGCCTGGCCCGATCGCGCCCACGTGAGCGCCTCGTGAAAGTGCTCGTCCCGGATCTCGTCGCCGCGAATCCCGACGCTCCCGGTATAGATCTCGGCCGCGAGCCGGTGCGCCACCGAGAGCAGGTAGTGCGGGTACGCGCCGTACGCGCCGAATTCCGCCAGCGATCTCAGCGTGTGCTCGGACTCGGCGAACGGTTCGAGACTGCGCTCCGCGTAAATGCGCTGATTGTGCGCGCGGGCCAGGTGAAGCGCGGCCTGCGGATAGAAGTCCTGCGTCGCGACGCGCATCTCGATGGCGTTCCGGTAGCACAGGAGCGCTTCGTCGGGGTCGTCGAAATGAACGGCCAGCCCGCGGAAGAACCACGCGTCCGGGCTCTGCGGTCCGCCGCGGGCGTCGGCCTCCTCGCACACGGCGCGGGAGCGCTCCCCCTCGCTGCTCCGCCAGAGGGCCCACGCGAAGAGGTATTCGACGCGATCGTCGCCACCGGCCGCATACAGCGTCTCGAGGGATGCCAGCGCGTCCGCCGTCCGCTCCGCCCCGAGATCGGCGAGCGCCAATACGAGGTCGACGTCGGCGGTGGGCGCGCCGAGACGCGCTGCCTCCTCGATATCCGCCACGACGTCGTCGCCGCGCTTGTAATCCGAGAAGGCGAGCGTGTCGTAGGCCGCCTCGAGCAGGCGGGTGGCCTCGTGGCGCCGGTGCGTCGCCGCCGAGAGGGTCCAGCCCGTGCCGACCACGGCGAGCATCACGATCGCCGCGATCATCGCGGTCGGGCCGGGGCGCGCGCGAGCGAGCCGGATGAGCCGGCGCAGCGGACCGCGGCGTCGCGCCGTGACGCGTCGCCGCGTGGCGAAGCGGCGCAGGTCCTCCCGCAGCGCCGCGGCGCTCGGATACCGCGCGCTCGCGTCACGCGCCATCGCGCGGAGCGTCACGCTCTCGAGATCGACCGGAACGTCCGGTGCGAGCCGGCGCGGAGGCGTCGGCGATCCGGCCCGAATGAGCTGCGCCGTCTGCTCGCGACGCTCGCCGCGGAAGGGGCGAACGCCGGTGAGCGTCTCGTAGAGCGTCACGCCGATCGCGTAGACGTCGGTCCGCTCGTCGACCCGGCCCCGGCCGGCGACCTGTTCGGGGGCGAGGTATGCCGGCGTGCCCAGGAGATCGCCGACGCGCGTGAGATCGGGCGCGTCCTCGAGCCGGGCGACGCCGAAGTCCGTGAGCACGAGCCGCTGCCGGTCCCCGATGAGGATGTTCTGCGGCTTGATGTCGCGGTGCAGCACGCCGGCGGCGTGCACGTGGGCGAGCCCGTCCGCAAGGTCGGCGAACAGGTGGGCCAGTCGCCGGTGGTCTCGGCCGAACCAGGTCGGGTCACTGCGGATCACGCGTGCCAGGCTGGGGCCGTTGATCAGCTCCATGGCGTAGTACAGACGCCGGTCGTGCTCGCCGCGCGAGTGGATGGCGATGACGTTCGTGTGGTGGACCCGGGCCGCCGCCCGCGACTCCGCGAGGAAGCGCGACTCGGCCGTCCAGCTCGAGCGCACCGGCTCGGGCAGGATCTTGATGGCGACTTCCCGATCGACGGAGATCTGCCGCGCGCGGTATACGATGCCCATCCCCCCCCGGCCGATCTCGCGGATGATCTCGTAGTCGCCGATGCACGTGCCGGGCGGCACGGGAGCGACCGCGAAGGCCGACGACGTCTCGTTGCTCGCCTCGTCCCGGCCGAGCCAGCACGAGTCGGAGTCGGCGAGGGGCTCCCGGCACTCGACGAACGCGGTCCGGAGATCCGCGACGAGCAGACGGGTGCTCGGGAGACGGCTGCGCCGGCGGGTGGCGAATCTGCTCGCGATCTGGTTGACCTTTCGGTCGCTCAACGGGCGCGTACCTCCCCTGTCGTGCCGCAACTAGACGCGTCGGGCCGATCCTTGGCGCGCCGATTCAGTCCTTTTGATCCTCGCCCAATTCCACGGCGAGACGGCGGAGGATGCGTCGCCGTGCCCGGTAGATCTTCCACTTGCTGATGCCGAGCTTGGCCGACGTCTCGGCGACCGGAACCGCAGCCAGCACGTGCATCTCGAAAGCCTTGACCGTCACCGGATCGAATTCGGTGGCCACGCGCTCCGTCGCCTGCCGGAGCCGATGGAGCCACCACTCCCTCTGCCAGAGCTCGTCATCGATCGAGTCCGGCGCAAGGTCGGCCAGGAGGCTGCCGTCGATCACGATGGGCTGACGGCGCTTGCTTTTCGAGCGTCGGGCCAGCTCGCGGATGACCGACGCCCGCAGATAGCCGCGAAACCGCCCGCGATTGCGGTCGTACTCAAAGCCAGGCGCCGCGCGGACGAACTGCATCGTCACCTCCTGCGCGACGTCCTCAGCCTCGGCGTGGGCAGCCCCGTGTCCACGGGCGTAGCGATACAGCAGCCGCCCGTAACGCGACTGGAAGTCGCGCCAGGAGTCGTCATCCCGTCGATCGCGAAGACGTCGGAGCAGGCTCGGATGGGTGGTGTCGACCTGGGTCATGCGGGGTCGCCCTCAATCCCGCCCGGACCAAAGAAAAGACGCCAAAAACCTGAACTTCGGCTGCCAAGCCTGACCGGCATCGGCCTAGGGGTTCCGAGACGGCGGCCGTATCCCTCGCGGGGCGCCTGCCGGAGTCGCGGCATCGTAACTTACTAAGAAGCCGGTTTGGAAGGCCTACCCATGAAGATTCCCGCGGCAGTTGCCGGGTTGGCGGCGCCCGGGTGTCTCGCGGCCGCAGCCGGCCGGCGCCGGACCACCACGGAGGAGGGCTCGCCCACGGCCAGGGGCGGTCGGTCCCACGAGGCAGTCTGAGCAACTCGCGAGAGGATCCTCACGCCCCGGAATTCCCGAAGCGACCCGTCGCCTACCCCTGGGGCGGGTCGCTCCCTCCTCTTCTTTTCAGGCTTTTGTGCCATGATCACCCGCCGCACGGACCCCCGACGTCGCGGCGGGTGATCGCTCGCAAGCGCCGTGCCGCTGCGGGGAGGCCCACTCGCACGTCGTCCTTCGGAACATGCCCGAGCGCGCCGCGTCGCGCGCGGCGCGCGAGGCAGATCAGGATGGGATCAGTTCCCGGGTCCGCAACGCGAGGGTCAGACCGGTCAGGAGCAGAAGGAACAGGATGATCATCGCCCATTGACCGACGGTCGGAACGGGTACCGCCGCCTGGGAGAACTCGCAACCGGTGAGGGCAATCCGGTAATCGCCGAACTGCGTCCCGCCGGACCAGGAGTTGACGGGGTCCGCCTGACCGAGTCCGTCCGGACCGGAAATCTCGAACTGATCGCCGAAGTCGAAGAGCGGACCCATCGAATTCAAAGGAACGTCACCCATCGGACTGATGCCGATGAGATAGAGGCCCGGCGCCGTCAGCGAGAAGGTTCCGTCGGTCGAGTCGGGCACGAGACGCGCGTCTTCCATCGGTGGCGTGTTGTCGTTCCCGAGAGCGCCGTGGCCGTCCGCGAAGAAGAGCCAGAGCTGCGCGTCGAATTCGGCGAGTCCCGGACCGAACGTGGTCGCGCTGAAGCTCAGAGGGTCCGTGATATTGACGAAGAACAGATCCTCGAAGTCGCCCACGACGAGGCCGGGACCGTCGAGCCGGCCGACGATGTTGTCGAGCGGACCCGACCCGCTCGTGTGCTGCCCGCTCGTCGGTCCCGGGCCGGCATCGCCCATCTCGCAGTAGTCCGGTCGTGCGCTGGCGGTGGCCGCAAGCGCGGCGATCGAGAGGATCGACGTGAAACAAACGATGTACCGGGACATGCCGGACCCTCCTGTGCCGCTGACCCGCGAAGGGACCCGCGAAGGGCGTACACCTGATCGTCGCATATAGGCGCGGGAAGGTCTACGGGGGAAATCACGAATACGGGCGGTGAGGACACCATATGCGCCGGGGACATCCCGGTGTGTTGCGGTTCGCTACCCACTCCGGTTCCCCCAAGTTCCAGGGCTCGACCAAGGGGGTACTACGCACTTTTGCCAGTATCGCCGTGCAGTTGCCGTAGGTAGATAGTCCTGGCGAGACGGCTCGAGTCCCGGGCGTGCCGACCGACAACCGGTACCTCATCGAACTGCTCGCCGGAGGGAACTGATGCCTCACAGTCCGTCAATGATCCGTTCAACACCTACGCGTCCGATACGTGGAACGAAATCAGCGCCTTGGCGGTCGTGAACGCGGGTGGTCCCGCGGTCGGCCAGGATCTCACCATTCGCCTGAGCGCCTTCGACGGCACGGGCGGCATTCGCAGCCAGGGTCAGTTCGACAACGTACGTCTGCGGTTTGTCGGTCTGACCTCCAGCATTCCCACCGTCGGCGAGTGGGGGCTTCTCGTCACGGGCGTGGTCCGGCTCACGGGCCTCGCGCTGGTCACCCGACGGTTGATGTGCGCGCGGGCGATGGCGGCGTAGGGGGCGATCACGGCGTCTTCTCCGGGTGCACGGTCAGACCGTCGTTCCCCGGACGCTTCGGGAGCATCTCCAGGACGCGGCGAGCGTCCCCCGGCGGCGTCCATCCAGGGCGCGAGCCTGTTCTCGACCGACCCATCGCGCACTCGGCGGTAACGCCTTCGCCTTTCCGCCATCCGGGAGGCGAAACGGTGACCAAGCAGGTGAATGGGCGAGACCGGAGCGACGATCGCGGCCTCCGATGCCACAAGTGCGGCTGCTGCGACCTCCGAGTGCTCTACACGCAGAACCCATGGCCGTAGAAGATGCCACAAGTGCGGCTGCTGCGACCTCCGAGTGCTCTACACGCAGAACCCATGCCCGTAGAATGTTGAGGCGGCGAGAGCGTCGCCATTGGCGCGGTCGGCTGACAACCTGGGAGGCGACGGCCGGCCCTGGCGCGACTGGTTGATTGGAGAGACCTTGCAGGATGCCGACGAAGCGAGTCATCGTACTTGCGAACTCGATCAAGAAGCACGCCCGGTGCGTCGCCGGGCGCGAACTCGTCCAAGCGGGTGAGAAGAGCAGCCTTGGTGCGTGGATTCGGCCCGTGAGCAACTCTGGAGAGGGAGAATTGCTGAGCCACCACTACTGCCTCGACGGAGGCGGATCGGCTCAAGTCCTCGACATCGTCGAAATGGAGCTGAAGGCGCCAAAGTCCGACCCGGGTCAGCCGGAGAACTGGCTCATTGACGAGAGCACGAAATGGCGGAAGGTGAAGTCCTTTCCGGCAGCGAGGCTTCACATGTTTGAAGAACAGCCCGCAGACCTTTGGCTCGATGGCGGCGCGTCGCACCGCATCTCCGCCGCCGCTCAAGGCACGCGGACTCCTCAGCGTTCCCTTGTCGTCGTTAGG
>CAZGVW010000180.1:0-2585 GCA_964529265.1 uncultured Phycisphaeraceae bacterium | reverse complement strand
TGAACGCGACCAGTTCCCACGTGCCGATATCCGCCTGCTTGCTCCAGAACTGGAACTCCACGCTCAGATCCCACGTCCCCGGCGGCAGAATCAGCGAGCGCTCCACCCACACCGAGCCGTCGTCGCACAATCCGCTTGCCGTGAAATCGAACTGCGGGCACACGAACCCCACCGAGCCCTGCGCCGTCCACCGCCCGAAGCCTTCCTCGAAACTCTCGAAGATCGAGAGCCCCGCGGGCCCGACGTCGGCAAACGCACAGCCGCACGCCGCCGCGGCAACCGCGGCGGATGCGCCCAACACACCAGCGTTCCGAGACATGCCATGCCCCTTTCCCGGGGCGAGCGGGGGAAGGCCGGCCCTCGCCGCCTCTCCTATTCGACGGTCACACTCTTCGCCAGGTTCCGCGGTTTGTCCACATCGTGCCCGCGAAGGACTGCCGCGTCGAAGACCCTTGGGGGCAACACGGCCCAATGAGATTCCCCTTGACATGAGCGCCAATATTACCTAGAGAGTTCATCATGCTCGCAGATCGCGCACGTCAGTTCGCAGTCTGTTTGCCAGCATCTAGGGGGGGCGGTTCGCCATCGGCCTTCTTCGCTTGGGGTTGTTCCTTCTGCTGGGGCTCGGCGGTGTCAGCAAGATCGTTGACCCGCAGGGGGCTGCGGGTTTTCTGTCATCGATCTTCCTTATTTGGGCGCCCGGCCTCGTTCGCGTCTTGGGGGTCTTCGAGGCAGGGCTTGCGCTGTGTCTCTTGGCGGGCATACGGCCGCGAATCGTTGCGCGACTGAGCATTGCGACATTCACTGTGTTCTTCGCTGTACATGCCTTTGCAGGTGTGGCACGGGGTGCGGAGGCGCCACCCCCTTGCGGATGCCTGGGCCGCTCCATCGATGCACTGGACCTCCCGACGTGGTGGTGGATGACGCTCAACGGTGGCGCCGTCGGCGCGGCGGCATTGCTCGCACGAGACGCGGACCTGACCGCGCGCCGGCGCGCACCTCTTGCTGCAGGAGCTACCTCATGAAGGGGCGTGCCGGGTACACCCTTGTGGAACTGCTGGTCATTATTCTCATTGTTGGCATTCTGCTCGGGCTCGCGATCCCCGTGATTCGCGCCGTGAGGATTTCGGGCAACGACGCTAGAGACCTGTCAAATCTACGCCAGACGATGATCGACTTTGCTGCCTATGCGGCTGAGCACGATGGCGTGTTTCCTACACACGGCGTTCCCGATGAGGAGCGTCCGCGACCGCCATATGAGGCAGGGATGCCCCTCAGGTTCATGGGAGGCATCTATGAAGCAATTGGGCAGGATTGGCCGTCTGCTCTGACGCGATGGTCAGGTGAGTCCATGGCGCACTGGCATGGATCATACGAAGAGCCACCGGTCAATCAGGAAGAACGGCGCGCGGCTGGCGTTGACCCTTACGGACCGGACTCCGACTATCGCTACTCCAGAACGTTCATCACACAGCCCGGCGCCTGGACTTTTCCAGCGCTTGCAACGACCTACGAGACCTATGTGCGAGAGTACTTCAATGAAGTGCGGCAGGCCGACGTGGCAAATCCGGCTGCGAAGGGCGTCTTGCGCCATGACGAAAGACCTGGTGCGACGAAGCTCCACCATGTGGCGTTCGCTGACGGAAGCGCCTCCGTGAAGGATCTGGCAGACGGACTTCCTGCCGCGGCGCCGCCGCTTTCGAATCGGGGGGAGCGGGGAACGCCGGTGATGTCGACTCTGGATGGTTTTCTCGGAAGAGATTTCTGAACCAGACAAGGCCCGAAAGGAGTGATGTGTCATGACGGAACCAAGGCGACGGTTTGTGGTCAGCGTGGCCGGTGTGTCGATGCTGCTCGGTTGGGGCGCGTACCTGCGCGCCAACGAGACCGATGGTGAATGCAGAAACTGCAACCACTACTTTCTGAGACAAGGGAACTTCGTCGACAACTGCTACGGCGGCCCCAAGCACCTGGGGAAGGACTTCCACCAGTACTGCATTTACAACGGCATCGATCGCTGCCTCAACAAACCCAACGGCAGTCCGTGCAAGGATTGCCTATGCTGCAACGCCGGTTGGGCCGGGTTCTTTGCGTGCGTCAAAGTGTACAATGGCCAATGTGAGCCTCGGTATGAGTGTCAGGAACTCTGCTGCCCAGATAATGGCATCACACCGATTGTCGACAGCCTGTGCATATTCGCGTCTGACGAACGCGTACTGACTTGCAGCGAGCCGTAGAGCAGTTAGCCTGAAAGGTCTATTCGACCGTCACACTCTTCGCTAGGTTCCGCGGCTTGTCCACATCGTGCCCGCGAAGCACAGCCGCGTGATAGGCCATGAGTTGCAGGGGCACCACCGCCAGAATCGGGCTCAGAGCCTCCGGCACATCCGGGATCTCGAAGACGTCCTCCGCCAGGCGGCGGATTTCGTGATCGCCCTCGGTCGCTACGGCGATGATCCGCCCGCCGCGGCTCTTCACTTCCTGGATGTTGCTGATCACCTTCTCGTACTGCGGGCCCCGGTTGGCGATGAAGACCACCGGCATGCCGTCATTGATCAGCGCGATCGGCCCGTGCTTCATCTCCG
>CAZGVW010000179.1:0-2359 GCA_964529265.1 uncultured Phycisphaeraceae bacterium | reverse complement strand
GGCTCACGCCCGCCGGAACGCGCAGCGCACCCGCCGGCAGGGCGGAGCGCCGTCGTCCTCGAAATCATCGGGCGGAGACAGCGGCGTCAGCCCTGCGCGCTCGAACAGGCCCGTCAACTCGCTCGCGCTGAGCGGGTAGGGCGGGCCCTCTGCATCCTCCAGCGGGGTCGCGGGGTCGCGGCATTCGCTGATCGCCAGCAGAACCGCGTTCGGGCCCAGCAGGTCGGCCATCGGCCGCGCCAGCGCCTCGCGCATGGCCAGCGGCGTGGATTGCAATGTGTACACCTCGACCACGAAATCGAATCTCCGCTGCATGCGCGTCGGCAGGCGGAAGAGATCCATCGTCGCGAACGCCTCGGCGTGCTCCGGATGAAGCCGCCGCGCCCACTCAACCGCCGTCGGCGAGCAATCGAACGCGCACACGTCGTAGCCGCGGTTGATCAGTTCCACCGCGTCGTGCCCCAGCCCGCAGCCCACGACCGCCACCCGGCCACCCGGCCGCACCAGCGCCGGCGCCCGTGCATTCAGCCACGCCACAAGGAACGGGCACGGCCCTTCCCGCGCCCAGGGCACCCGTGCGGGCTCGCCCGAGGCCTCGCGATACACGGCGTCGAACCACGACGCGGCTTCCGCGGGCGTCGAAACGCCGCGGGCCCGCTCGAGGTCGATGACCATCGAATCAAAACGGTTCACCGGCGTGGAAACCGGCCGGTCGATTGTGCTTGTGGGGGACATGGTGATCCGCTCCCTGTCGTTGAGGAAGCGCTCGAGCCGGCGGCTCAATCATGGAAACCGGAGCCCAAGGCGCGAAACTGGCCTCGTCCCTCCTCGGTTACGCAGAACCCCACGTCGGCCGATCATGGGCCGGGGTTCAGTATTCAGCATACCTTCCGCCAACCCCCGACACACCCCAATTTGACGATTTTCGGGCATTATTGGCCCGTCGATCGCCCCCCCAGACGCTCCAGACCGGTTATTCCGATCCCCTAGGGGCGGGTCGCCGCGGCCGGTGAAAATCGCTCCCGGGTCTTCGCACTCGCCGGCCGGGGGGGGAAGATCGCGGTCGATTGGGACACCGCCGTGCCCAAGGGCCGGGCCGGGCCGGACTTGATCCGGGCCAAGGCACTCGCGGCGTTGGCCTTGCTGTACTCGATTCCGATGAAGCGCCGGCCGAGTTCGTGGGCCACGACGCCGGTGGTGCCGCTGCCCAGGAAGGGGTCCATCACGAGGTCGCCCTCGTTGGAGCAGGCGCGGATCACGCGCTCCAGGTACACCTCCGGCAACTGGTTGTCGTGGGCGTGGCGGCGCTCCTTGTTGTTGCCCTGGATGCGGCCCCAGTACTTGCCGTACCACACGTCCATCGGGAGGCGCAGGCCGCTCTCGCCCTCCTTCTTG
Source organism: uncultured Phycisphaeraceae bacterium (assembly GCA_964529265.1). Taxonomy (GTDB): domain Bacteria; phylum Planctomycetota; class Phycisphaerae; order Phycisphaerales; family UBA1924; genus CAZGVW01. Next base: position 964 of record CAZGVW010000179.1, on the reverse strand, counting down.
TTCTGCGTGCGCGGATCGAAGTACGTCGTGGCGCGGTCGCTCGGCTCGAGGATGGCCTTGCCGTTCCACACGCGTGTGTCGGGCGGGCCCTTCAGGAAGTAGAGCGCGTGCACCTTGCTCAGGATGAACGAATCGAGCCGGTTCTGGCCGAAGCGGTAGTGCCAGATGCACCAGTTGATCATGCTCAGGCGGCGCGCGGGATCGGGGTTGTGCTTGAGGTGCATGACGATCTCGGCCGCGGTGTCGTCCGGGATGTTGATCCAGAACGCGCCGCCGGGGCGGAGCGCATCGATGCAGGCATCGAGCCACGCGTGCGTGAACGCGATGTAATCCTCGCGGCGCATGCGGTCGTCCCACTCGTCGTAGCCGCGGTTCCAGTTGAAGGGCGGATCGGCGAAGATGAGATCGACCTTGCCCCGCGCGCACTCGGGAATGCGCGGGATGATGTCGCGGCAATCGCCGACAAAAACGCGCGCATCGAGGCGTTTTTCGGTGCGCTCGACCTCGAAATCCGGCGTGGGTGGGCCGGCCGGCGCCGGGCGCGGTTCGATGACTGTTTCGGCTCGCTGCGCTGCGCTCTTCGGCGCGCGTCCGTTGCGCTTCGCGGCGGGGCCTCCGTTCCTCGTCTTCTCCATAGCGACAGATTTATAGCATGCACCCGCGCCCAGCGCTACCCCCGGCGCCCCCGAAACTATCGCGCCAGAAGCACGATCAGATCGTAGATGGCGTGGGTGGCGACGACGATCCCGAAGCCGCGGAGCACGTAGAGGCCGCCGAAATAGAGCCCCGCGGCGAAGTAGAACGTGGTCCGGCCCCATTCGAGGCCGCCGCCGGCGAGCCAGACGTCGTGGTAGAGCGCAAACGCCGCGGCGGAGATGACCACCGCCAGCGCGGCGCCCATGCGCGGCTTCATGCCGAGCACATCCACCGCGAGCAGGTGCAGCACGGAGATCGCCACCATCCG
>CAZGVW010000178.1:0-23133 GCA_964529265.1 uncultured Phycisphaeraceae bacterium | reverse complement strand
GGGCGTCTTGAGGAGCGCGGCGCCGGCGACGATCAGCGCCAGAAAGGTGACCACGAAGAGCACCGCCGGAGACACGGCCGACGCCGCGATCCGGTTGTAGATCAGCGTGAGGTGGTACGCCGCGAGCAATGCGGCCGCAATGGCGACAGCGGGCCACCACCAGAAGAAGATGATCGCCGCGGCAATCGCCACGATCTCAAACATCCTGCCGCGCGCCGCCGGGCCCCGCTCGTCCGGAGGCAGACGCAGGAGGTCCGCCGCCATCGCCACGGCGTATCCCACGAGGAGGATCGCCTGAGAAACATGAACCCAGTCCGGGTGCAGGATCCGGCGTTCTCCCGGCCACCCGAGGCGCAGCAACTCAGGAGCGAACGCCAGCAGCGCAAGGATTGCGAACCGCCACTTCTCGGGGCCGGCGTCGATCGACAACTGTCGAAGGCGCCTCGCGCTCGGCCTGCTCATGGCCGAGCAGACTAGCGGGAGCGCGCGCGGGCGGCGCGCCCGCCTCCAATCGCCCTCCGGATCACCCGCGCCGCCTGCGGCACGCTCAGGCCCGACTCCGCCGCGGCTTCGGCGAAAGTCCGCGGCCGCCCGCCTGCGAGCCCGAAGTGCGATTCGAGCGTTTGCCGCGCCTCGGGCGGAAGCGATGCATGCTCGCGCCGGAGCCTCGCCGGCGGCGCGAGCGCCGCGTCCCACGGCGCGGCGAAGCGCGACCAGTCGTCCAGCCGGATCGAATCCGCATCGGCCCGCTGGGCCCGGCCGCCAGCGGTTCCCCGGCCCGCGGCTGCGTGCATCGACGGTGAGGCTCGAACGGCCGCCGCCAGCGCCCGCCCGACGGCCAGCCCCACCGGCGCCGCGAGACGGCCGCCCTTCTCGGGATCGAAACTCGCAACGCCCGCCAGCACAGCCTCGAACGCGACGCGATGCGCCAGCCGGGCGACCTCGCCCGGAACCGAGGCCGGCGGCGCCCCGAGCGCCTGCTCAACGCTCTGCACCGCCAGCCTCCGCTGCGAGCGCGCCAGTTCAACGATGAGCATGGAGGCCCAGCGCAGATCTGTCTCCGCCTTGTCGAGTTCGCTGGCGCGCGGGTTGTGCCGGGGCAGCCCCCCCACCACCGCTCCGGCTCTGGCCACCAGCGCCCGGTGCGCCCGCGCCAGCGTCTGCTCCACAAACCGATTGGGGATGGGGTCGCCCGCGGCCCCGGCGAGGAGTTCGCCAAGCGTGCGCTCGACCGGTGCGCCGAGACCCTGCGTCGCGACGTCTGCGGCAAGCGCCTCAAGATCCGCGGCGGTGGGTTTGAAATCACCCCGCTCCAGCGCCGCCTTTCCGATGGGGTGAGCCGCAAGGGCACGCCGGAGCAGTTCGAGACGCCGCTCATTGAACGCCCGATGAATCGCGGCGCGGCTGCGTCCGAAGCGCGTCGCAAGCCGCGACGGGTCCACTCCGATCCGCATCGCCCTGTGGATCACCCGCCGCTCGCGAAGCGAAAGTGGGCTCGTGCGGTCGAAGATGGGCGCCTCCGCCGCGGCGTCATGCCGCAAGAGGACCTGTCGCATGGTCTCGCGGCTTCTGTGCGGCGGCGGCGACCGCCGCGCCTCGCGCTCCGCGAGGCGTATGGCCGTCTCGCTCAGCGTCCAGCCGAAGCGGGCGCGGGCCCGCTCCGCGATCCGGATGATCCTTCGCCGTTCATCGGCAGTCAGCCGTTGCCGCCGGGGCGTCCCCCCGCTGCCGGCGCCGCCCGCGCGCTCATACGCCTCGACCGATTCGCGGCTGAACACGAGCCGCACGCGCCCGCGCCCGGCGCTCACGCGCATCCCGATCAGCCCGCGCCGCCGCGCCCGCTCGACCGTCTTGCGGTTCACGCTCCATCGCTCGCACAGTTGCTCCAGCCCGATGAAGGGCGCTTCCAGGTCCTCAGGCGCCAGGCGGGCTTCGTCGCTCAGGCGCTCCGCGAGGGCCGAAAGATCGGCGAGCAGCGCCTCGCCCACCAGCGTGGCGGGGTTGCGCAGGTCCGGGCGGTATCCGGTGATCCGGTGGATGAACCAATCCTCCGGATAATTGATCGCGGGATCGATCTCCGCCGCGAGTCTCTCGATTCTCTGGAGGTTTCGCAGCAGCGCCTCGCGCGGCGCATAGCGCAGCTGCGCCGCGAACTCCTCCAGCGCGCCGATGCGAATGGCGGAGAGCCGGGGCATGCGCGCAGGGCCCCTTACGCCCAGACCACGGGCCGCCGCTCCGGCAGCGCGCCGACCGCGTGCGCCTCGTCGAAGAATCGCTCCACCGCGGCGACGTGCCGGGGCCCCATCTGGAACTCCAGCATCTCGCCGAGGTAGCGCCGGGCCAGATCCTCGGCCCACCCGTGCGGCGCAGCGTGCCGCCGCGCCACCCAGTTCATGCGCGCTGCGTTCCGCCGCCGCTGGCGATCCAGCGCCGCCGCGGCGAGCCGAATGTCGCTCTCGAGCGCGCGCGAGGCTCGGCACATCCACATCGCATAGACGAAGGGCAGACCGGTCCAGTCGCGCCACGCTTCGCCGAGGTCGAGTTGATGCGGGTGCGAATCGTCTCCCGGCGCCGCCGCGACGACTTTGTCCCCGATCACCAGCGCCGCGTCCGGCCACGCGCCGGAGCGGGCGGCGCTCCGCGCATCGAACTCGACAATCTCGGGCCGCGTGTCGAACAGCCGCGCCAGCAGCACGCGCAGCAGCGCGACCGATGTGTGGCTCTCCGCATCCACGCGCACGCGCTCGATCTCGTGAATCGGCGCCCGGCTGAAGAGCCGCACGGTGTGCGTCGGGCCATCGGACGAAATCCCCCCCACCGGCAGCAGCGCAAGCGGCTCCGGCGAGCGCTGCGCATCGATCACAGGCGCCAGCGCCACATCCAGTTCGTCGCGCAGCAGCATCTCCACCAGCCCGCTCGGCGGCGAGAGCGTGAGCCGCACGCCCGACATCTTCTCCAGCCCCTCGATGAGCGGCGTCGTGTTGAGGTACGACACCGCGCCGATGCGCAGGACACCCTGCGTGGCGACGTCCATCCCTGTGAAACCCTCAGAACGAGCCGGCGGCGCTGCGGTGCTCATGCCCACATCGTATTGCGCCCGCCGCACGCGGGCCCGTTGGACGCCACCCCGCCGGCCTGCGACCATGCCCGCGGCAGGAGGTCCCGCGCATGGGCTGGCAGGAACGGCAGGCGGAAGCGAGCGGCATCGTCATCGTCGGCGGCGGCGGGCACGCCACCGTCGTCGCCGAAGCGGCCCTTGCCGCGGGCCTGCGCCTGAGCGGCTTCCTCGACGACGCCCCCACCGCGCGCCTCGGCGGCTTCGCCGAGCGCATCGGCGGCATGATGATGCTCGAGAGCGGCGAGTTCCTCTCCCGCCGCGCCCTCATCCTCGGCCTCGGCGACATCGGCCTGCGCGAGCGCCTCGCCGCCCGCCTGAACGGCCGCGCCGCGACGGTGGTCCACCCACGCGCCTTCGTCTCACCCAGCGCTTCGCTCGAGGAAGGCGTCTTCATCGGCCCCGGCGCGATCATCCACACCCACGCCCGCATCGGCGCGCACGCGACCGTGAACTCCGGCGCCGTCGTCGAGCACGATTGCGTCATCGGCGTCAACGCCCACGTGGCGCCCGGAGCGGTGCTCGGCGGCGCTGTGCGCGTGGGCGATCACACGCTTATCGGCCTCGGCTCGCGCGCCCTGCCCGGCGTGCGCATCGGCGCCCGCTGCGTCGTCGGCGCCGGGGCGGCCGTGCTCAGCGATGTCGAGGACGGTCAACTGGTCGTCGGCGTCCCGGCGCGGCCGCTGGAGCGATAACTGACGCGTCGAGGCCCCACGCTTTAGGTTGACTGCATACCAGAATATGGTATTGTATGGTCGTGGCCAGGAACACATCCTTCATCCTCGGTGAGCACTTCGACGAGTTTGTGTCCGCGCAAGTTGAGTCCGGCCGCTACGCGAACGCGACCGATGTCATCCGCTCCGGCCTGCGGCTTCTCGAAGAGCACGAGCGGAAGATCGAAGCCATCCGCCACGCCCTGCTCGAAGGCGAGGAAAGCGGAATCGCCGGACCGCTCGACATGGCGAAGATCAAGCGTCGAGCCCGTCGAGACACCGGGCCGCCGCGGTCGTGACACGCCGCCTGCTCGTCAGCCACCGCGCGGAGGCCGATCTCGTGGCGATCTGGCGCTGGACTCGCGAAACGTTCGGCGAATCACAGGCCGATGGCTATCTCGACGAGCTGGAAGCGGGCATGAAAGAGTGCGCCCGACGCCCCAAGCACGGGAAGGACCGCAGCAATCTCCGCGCCGGCTACCGCTCACGGCTCGTGGGGAGTCACATTGTCTTCTACACGTTCACAGCCGACGAAGTGCTCATTCAGCGCGTGCTCCATGGCGGCATGGACTTCGATTCACGCCTCCCGTCGTAGTGCTCGCTCACGGCTCCGAGCCGCGCGAATCCTGACCCCCTGGCGCAGGCGGCCCCACAAACTCCCCCTCCACCTCTTCCTCGAACCGCCCCCGCAGCCCCCGCGCCCGCTCGATCAGCGCATCCGGATCATGATCCGCCGGCTCGAGCGTGAAATGCCACTCGATGTCCGTCACGATCCGCGCCGGAATCATCTCCGCCGCCAGGTCGATCACCGGCCACTCGTACACCGGCGCCGACGCCTCCGCGCTCGTCATCAGCGGCTTGAACCCATCTTTCGTCACGCGCACGTCGTACACGCCGTAATAGGTGAAATCCACCTCCACCGGCGTGTGCCCCACCTCCACGTCGTTCAGGTGCACCAGCGCGCCCGTCGGCTCCGATGTGATGTGAATCCGCCGCTCCAGGCAGCCGCCCAGCGCCCCCGCGCCCGCGATCAGCCCCGCCAGCGTCATCGCCCGCTTCATCCGCGCCAACCTATCACCGCGCCGCCGCGGCTGCGCTGCGCGACGGCCGCTCATCGAACTCATCGCCCCGGAACAGCGACCCCAGATACGCCCGCCGCACCAGGTCGTCGTTGATCAGGCTCTTCGGCGCCCCCTCGCGCAGCACCTTGCCCTCGTCGATCACATACGCCCGGTCGCAGATCCGCAGCGTCTGCTGCACGTTGTGGTCCGTGATGAGCACCGCAATCCCCAGTTCCGTCAGCCGGCGGATCTCCCCCTGCAGGTCCTCCACCGCCAGCGGGTCCACCCCCGAGAAGGGCTCATCCAGCAGGATCAGCCGCGGATTCGTCACCAGCGCCCGCGCGATCTCCAGTTTCCGCCGCTCTCCTCCCGAGCACGTCCGCGCCTGGTCCTTCGCCTTGTGGATCAATCCATATTGGTGCAGCAGGTCGAGGCATCGCTGCTTCCGCTGCTTGCGCGACATCCGTCGCGTCTCCAGAATCGCCAGCAGATTCTGCTCCACCGTCAGCCGCGAGAACACCGAGGGCTCCTGCGAAAGATACCCCATCCCCCGCCGCGCCCGGCGATACATCGGCAGCCGGCTCACGTCCCGGTCGCCGAAACGCACCGACCCCGAATCCGCGTCGATCATCCCCATCGTCATCCGGAAGCACGTCGTCTTGCCCGCCCCGTTGCGGCCGAGCAGCCCCACGATCTCCGAGGGGTCCACGTGAAAAGACACCCCCCGGACCACCGTCCGGCCGGCGAACGATTTCACAAGATTGTGCGTCTCGAGAAGCGGAGGCACGGGCAGGAGGATATGGCGCCCCGCCCACGCAGGCCACGCCCGCCGGTCAGCCGCCTCACGCCGCCTTCACAGGCGGCTGGATGAACCGGATGCACATCGGATACCGGTAAAACTCGCCCCTGTGCGCCGCCATCGAGCCTCGAATACAGCCCACAAGGCGCAGCGCAATCATCGCCGCGATGAACACCGGCGTCAGAACCGCTCCGAAGCCGAACGTGACTATGCAGAACACGATGAACGCCACGCTGAACACCAGCAGCGAAATCTGAAAATTCACCGCCTCCCTCCCGTGGTCGTCCAGAAACGGCGATTCGTCGTGCTTCACGCGCCACATGATCGCCGTGCCGATCAGGCCCAGCACCGCGAAGTCAAACAGGCTCAGCAGCCCGACCAGGTGGTTGAACAGCGAGTACGTCCGCTCCGCCTCGCCCGCATGGTCGTCCACAACCCGGGGTGCGCTCTGGTTGGCCGGCATGGCGTAGGCTCCTGTCGCGGCAGTTGCAGCGCTCATTGTCCCCTGTCTCCTGATCGCCGCCACCCCAACCGGCGCCGGCGCTTTCATTCTTCGGACACCCGGCCCCCCGATTTCGCCGCCACCCGACCCCTCGCCCCTGCCACCCGCCGACCCCCGACATACGATTGCTCATCAATGACCTTCTTCGGCCCATCCGATCCCGACCCCGCTCTCCCGGCCCCCGGCCAGAGCCCCACGCCCCCGCGCCGCCCCTGGCGCCCCACCATCGCCGTCACCATGGGCGATCCCCTCGGCATCGGCCCCGAGGTCGTTGTGAAGGCCCTCGCCGATCCCGCCCTGCGCCGACAGGCTCGCTTCTTCGTCTACGGCATGGCCGAAGCCTTCCACTACGCCGCGGACCTCGCCGAGATCGATCCTTACTGGTGGCGCGTCCAGCACGATTCCCCCCTCGTCGAAACCGCCGTCGGCCACAGCGTCGTCATCCTCGATTACGACGAGTTCGCCGCGGCTGTCTCCCCCGGCGCGGGGCGCGAGCAGGCCCAGCCCACCCGCATCGGCGGCGAAACCTCCTTCCGCTTCATCGAGGACGCCATCCGCGACAGCAAGCGCCCCGAAGGCGATGGCCGCCGCGTGGACGCCATCGTCACTGCCCCCATCAGCAAGCAATCCTGGGCCCTCGCCGGCCGCGGCAAATACCCCGGCCACACCGAACTGCTCGCCACTCGCTTCGCCGTCAAGCGCAGCGCGATGATGTTCGTCTCGCCGAAACTCCGCGTCATCCTCGCCAGCGGGCACGTTCCGCTCATGGAGCTTCGCAACGTCCTCACCATCGGCCGCGTCTTCGATCCCATCGACCTCGGCCATCAGGCCTGCGTCGAACTCGGCATGGCTCGCCCGCGCATCGCCGTGTGCGGCCTCAACCCGCACGCCGGCGAGAACGGCCTCTTCGGCGACGAGGAATCCCGCCTCATCGAGCCCGCCATCCGCCTCGCGCAGGATGCCGGCATCGATGTCCGCGGCCCCTTCCCCGCCGACACCATCTTCAACGCCGCCATCGCCGGGAAATACGACCTGGTCGTGGCCATGTACCACGATCAGGGCCTCATCCCCGTGAAACTCACCGCGTGGGACAGCGCCGTGAACGTCACCGTCGGCCTGCCCATCGTGCGCACCAGCCCCGATCACGGCACGGCCTTCGATATCTCCGGCCGCAACGCCGCCAACCCCGGCAGCATGCGCGCCGCCCTGCAACTCGCCATCGATTCCGCGATCAACCGCAGGTCGCTCCACGCCTCCGCCGCCGCGGCAGGCGAAACCCGCTGACCCGCGACGAAACACGCGCCTCACTCCACCAGCGTCACCCACCGCGCATCCGCCGCCAGCGTCGCCGGGTCGGGAAACACGTCCGGCCGCACGATCGTCTCCGCATACACGCGCCAGTGCGCGCTGAGCCCGAGCAGAATCACCACGCTTACCCACGCGCACCGCTCCGCCGCGCGATGCCGCCGCAGCAGGTAGATCAGCCCCGCGCTCAGCACGATCGTGAACAGCTTGTACCGCACCAGTTGCCCGGCGCCCCCGATCGCGATCATCTCCCGCGCAATCGGGTTCGCCTCCAGCATCCCCACCGCGCGCAAAAACTCCAGCGTCAGCGCCAGGTCCGCCAGCCCCATGATCACCATCGCCAGCACGAGCAGCGTCACACGCCGGACGCGCGCGCTCACCACCGCGGCGCCATCGCGCTCGCGCGGCCACCACGCCCGGCGGGCCCCGACGCCCCGCCCCGGACACGGCGCCGCGACCGCAGCCGCAGCCTGTCCCCTCCTCCACTCCATGCAGGCCCAGCGATCGGCCATCTCCGCCCGCGCAGTGAGCGGCGCCCCCGCCGCGAGGCGCTAGACTGTTCCAGTGAATCAGTGTGCAACGACCCTTCCGCCCCGCGGTTGGACGATGCGGACTGTGACGACAGGGAGGTCTGCGCGATGAGCAACGGTCGATCGGGTTTCCGGATCGCCTGGGACACACTTCGCCTCCTGGCGGCGGCTTTCCTCGCCGCCCTCGCCGCCGCCCCCGCCGCGCGCGCCCAGATCATCATCCCCGTCTACGTCGATGATTCCCCCGCCGCCGCCGACAGCCTCGCCCGCGCCGGCGATTTCATCGCGTCCGGAAATGTCGATGAGGCCGTCCGCGTCATTCAGAAGGTCATTTCCGAGGAAGGCGATCGCCTCGTCGTCGCCGAAGGCGAGGAAGACCTCTTCATCAGCGCCCGCGCCCGCACGCACGACCTGCTCCTCAGCAAGCCCGTGGCCCTCGAGCGCTACCGCGCCATGCAGGGCGGAGTCGCCCAGCGACGCCTCGACGAGGGCGCGATCGCGCAGGTCGAGCACGATTGGCTCCTCACCACCGCCGGCTTCGAAGCCGCGCTCCGCCTCGCCCAGAGCCACATCGAATCCGGCGCCTTCGAAGCCGCGCGCCAGACACTCGAGCAACTCGAGCGCCATCCCGATCGCCTCGGCCCCCTCGGCGCGGACGCCGCCCAACTCCTCACCCTCGCCGCGCGCTACATCGGCCGGCCCGAAGTCGTCCAGCACGCCCAGCGCTGGCGCCGCGAGGCGGGCCTCGATCCCGCTCCCGAAACCGCCTTCGTCGCGCCTCCTCCGCCTGAGTTCAACCGCAGCCTCTCCCCCCTCGAAACCGGCCCTCAGGTCGATCTCACCGAGATCGTCTCAAAGCCGCTCTGGTCGGAGCCCCTCGCCGACGAGCCCGAGCCCTTCGAGGATCTCAACGATCGCCGCGCCGCCGATCCCGAAGCCGCGTCCGCCCGCGCGCAACTCCTCTACATGATCCCCGTCGTCGCCGGCGACACCGTCTATGTCAACGACGCCGAGAGCGTCTGGGCCTGGGACCGTTTCACCATGGCCCTCCGCTGGAAGCGCGAGTTCAGCCGCCTCGCCACGCCCCGCTCACTCGCCTCAGGCTCGCGCCAGCGCATGATCGAGGATCTGAGCAGCGTCACCGTCTTCGGTCCCTGGGTCATCGCGCCCACCGGCCTCGCCCAGCAAGGCTCGCGCGACGGCGACGACCGCGTCCACGCCCTCGACACCGAGACCGGTGAAACACGCTGGTCCGTCCAACTCCCCCGTCTCGATCCGGCCCTCGAAGACGCCAGCATCCGCGGGCCCGCCGTCATCGATCAGGGCGTCGTCGTCCTCTCCACCGTCAAGAAGACCCGCACCAAGCGCCTCGACGGAATCTACCTCGTCGGCCTCGATCTCGGCTCCGGCGCCCTGCGCTGGCGCAGACAGGTCGGCAGCGTCGGCGCACTCCCCTACACCGCCGGCGCTCGCGTCTCCGAGCCAGTGGCGCTGCGCCATGGCGTCGTCTACGCCGCGGGCCGCCTCGGCGTCGCCGCCGCCGTCGAGAGCGTCTCCGGCCGCCCCATCTGGGTGCGCCGCATTCAGACCGAGAGCGCCAGCGCCGGCCCCACCGACACCTGGCAGGTCGATGAGCCCCGGATCATCGGCGATGTCATGTACGCCATTGCCCCCAATCGCGCGTCGATCCTCGCCATCGACACCGCCTCCGGCCGCATCCTTTCCGAGCGGTGGACCACCGAGTTCGGCCGCGCGCGCCACCTCCTCAGCAACGACGCCACGATCTTCGGCGTCTCCGATACATCCGTCTTCGCCCTCGACGTGGCTCATTTCGCCGACGAATCCGTCAAACCACGCCTCATCCTCCAGGCGCCCGCCATCCGAGGCCGCGTCGTCGCCGCGGGAGACGGCGTGCTCGCCCCGGTGACGAACGGCCTTCTCGTCGCGCGGGCCGACGCCGAGTCGGCCGAGAACGCCCAGTTCATCCCCCTCGATCACTCCGGCAACTTCCTCGCGCTCCAGAGCCAGGTCGTCGTCGTGGATGACGTCTCCGCGCACTCCTACCTCATCTGGGGCGTCGCCGAACGCATGCTTCAGGAGCGCATGGCCGCCGAGGCCCACGACGCGGCCCCCGCCGCCACCTACGCCGAACTCGCCTTCCGCGCCGGCCGGCCCGACCGCATCCTTCCCGCCGTCGATTCCGCCCTCACCGCCATCGAAGCCCGCCCACTCGATGAGCGCAACCAGGAGGCCCGACGCCGTCTCTTCGAAGCCTCGCTCGAAATGGTGGACCCCGATCCGCGCAAAACCACCATCGAACGCGTCTCGCCCGAACTCGCCGCCGGACTCATCGATCGTCTCGGTCGCCTCGCCTCCACGCCTCAGGAGCGCGTCCGCCGCCTCATGGTCGAGGGCGAGCACGGCGAATCCACACGCGCGCCCGGCGCCGCCGTCAAGTCCTATCAGACCATCCTCCTCACGCCCATGCTCGCTTCCGCGCAGTTCGAGCGCCACGGCGTCACCTACGACGCTGAAGAAGAAGCCACCCGGCGACTCCGCCGCGCCGTGCGCGACCACGGCCGAGCGATCTACGCCCAATACGAATCCGAAGCCGAGCGCGAACTCGCCGCCGCCGCCGGCAGCCTCGACCCCGATCGCTTCTCCGCCGTCGCGCGCCGCTATCCCCTCGCCACCTGCGCCCCCAAAGCCTGGCTCGAAGCCGCCGCCGCGTTCTCCGCCCGCGGCAAACCAAACTCCGCCATCTTCGCGCTCGAACGCGGCCTCTTCGCCGCCGAGGAAACACTCTCCGCCGACAATCCCCTCGTCGGCGAACTCGCCGGCCGACTCGTTCAGGCCCTCGCCAAGAGCGATCGTCTCGCCGCCGCCTCCGCAACGCTCAAACGCGCCCTCGATCGATGGCCCGGCCTCATCCTCACCGAAAGCGGCGCAACCGTAGACATCGCGAGCCTCAGCGCCGATCTCGCCGCGCGACTCGCGCGCCTCGATCGACTCCCCGTCATCGGACTCATCCCCCCAGGGCGCGATGGCGAGACCAACCGCGTGACCACCCAGACCCTCGAGCAGTGGCGCATCACCCCGCCCATCCTCGCGCCTCGCTCCGCCGCCGCGGCGGAGTTCATCGTCCTCGCCAACGAGGAACGCGGCGAACTCGGAGTCTGGAGCGCAGATCCCCGAGGCGGCGTCCGCATGCTCTGGTCCACAGGCGCCGACCAGAACACCTCATTCCTCCACATGGGCGATGACGCCATCTACCTCGCGCACTCCTCAGACCGCGGCCCAAGCGTGCTCAAACACGACCTCGCCACCGGCCGCCTCCTCTGGACCACCCCGCCCCTCCGCCAGGTCTTCCCGCCCGACCCCGACCTCGATCGACTCGTCGGCGCCCGCCAGAACCAGCACCCCGAAGCCTTCCTTGACACCCCACTCGATCCGCGCGTCCCCCTCGGTCAGGCCCTCGCCGCGGTCGATTCCGGCGTCCTCGTCCTCGTCGAGCGCTCCGGACGCGCCGCGGCTTTCGATCTCGCCACCGGCCAGCGACTCTGGGCCGTCGGCAGCACCGTCGCCGCCGTGCATGATGTCGCCGCAGGCGCGGGCTTCGTCGTCATCGGCGGCGCCCCCGAGCGACACAGCCGCGTCGTGGATAACGAGCGCATCCCGGGCGGCCTCGTCGCCCTCGATATCCGCACCGGACGCTCCGTTGGCGCCCTCGCGTCGGACCACGGCGAAGTCCACTGGATCCGGATGACCCCCGAAGGCGATGCCGTCGTCGGCATGAAGAGCGCCGTGGCCTGCTACGACCTGTTTCAGGCCCGCCCGCGCTGGTCCCTGACCGACCCCCCATCCCGCGAAACCGTGGATGCCTGGGTCTTCCCCGGCCGGGTCGTCACCGCCTCGGATGACGGCCGCCTCTGGCAAATCGATGTCGCCGAGGGCCGCCGAATGGCCGAGCCCCTCGAATCCCGCGGCCGCGTGAGCCCCATCTTCGGGGGCGCCTCAGGCAGGGCGTTTGGCGATCGAGCCGTCTTCGCCTCCCCCTTGGCCGTGCTGGCCTTCGACCGCGAAGGACGGCTGGTCGGCATGGACCACCGGCCGGATGGCGCCCCCCAGACCCTCAGAGGGCGGTTCTCCGAGCGATACGTCGCCACGATCGAAATCCGGCCGTACACGACAGACCCGACCCCGCTCTACGGACTCTCCCTGGTAGAGCCCGAGGGCGGCAGCCTGGCCCAGAGGGCCCTGGTCCGCCTCGGCGAGGAGCCGACCGAACTGGCGGTCGTCAACGGCCGCGTGCTGATCACCGCGGGGAATGCGACGCTGGTGATCGATGCACCGCCCGGGGACTGACCTCCCCCAAGATTTGGCAAGATAGGCAAAATAGGGGCGTTCGCCCGGTCTTTCCGACTGGGGGGGTTTTCCCTTGACCGCCCGCAGGGTCTGAGCCATGATGGTCAAATGGGTCGGCCCCGATTGGTCGGCCGCTGTTCGTTGTGTCGTCATTTTGGAGGAGAAGGAAACACGTCGCACGCGCGATGCGGCGTGGTCTGTGTGGAGAGCAGACCACGACCGGCCTTGCGCATCTCATGATCAGAGAGTTGGACGCGCGTTGTGAGCCCGTGCGCTCGCGGCGTGTGCGCGCGTCCCGCGTGCTGCGACGTCAACAGTCAGTCAACCGGCGCTCTCGCGCCGGTGGTTGGTGTGAACGATGCGCGCGCTTCGGTGGTCGAAGCGGCTTCGATCGGAAATGGCGCCCGTGGTGGGCGTCGTGACCTGACGGGCAGGAGAGAAAGCGCTCTGCCTGCAGAGTTGAACAGGAGGAACCGGAAATGCGTTACCTTTCAGTGGGTGTCGCGGGAGCGGCGGCGCTGGCGGCAGGGGCCGCGGCGTTCGCCGGCGACACATCGCCGTTCTTTGACTCCACCGGCGTTCGGATCTTCGACGCCGAGCAAGTGGGCCTGACGGCGCAGCCCATGGATCAGCCGGGCGGCTCACCCCGCGAGACGTTCAAGGTGTCCTATTCGTCGATGGACGGCGGCTTCGGATCAGGCTTCACGATCTCGAGCCCCTCTCAGGCCATCGTCGATGACTACACCAAGGGCACGACGAACAACATTCGCGAACTGAACTCCATCCGCTTCGCGGGTGGCGTGGCCACCGCGAACGACGTCGCGTTCTTCTTCTTCCTGGACGCTTCGCTGGGCAACGTTGTCGATTCGTTCGGCATTCGTTTCCCCCAGGCCGGCAACTTCATCTGGACCATCGACCTCAAGCCCATGCCCGGCGAGGCCTTCATCCTGAAGGATCAGATCGGCGGCATGGCCCTTCAGCCCGATGACGGCACCAACAACCCCGGCGGCGCTCCGTCGACGGTTTCCTGGTTCCAGGCCGCCGCGGCTCCGACCGTCGGCAGCAACGTCGGAACGCCCGGCGCCGGCGACGGCGCGCCCAACACCACCGTGTTCGCCTTCGAACTTCGCAACCACATCCCGACGCCCGGCGCCCTCGCGCTCCTCGGCATCGGCGGTCTGGCCGCGGCCCGCAGGCGTCGCGCCTGAGCGAAGCCGCTCCCGCGGGCGGTTGATCTGAAACCGCCCGGTTCGAAAGCGTCCCGGCGCGTCGAACGTGTTCCAAACGATCCACGCGGCCCCTCGTTGCGGAGGGGCCGCGTCATTTTTGCCCCGAACCGCCAGCCCCCCCTCCCTGCCCATCCTGCCCCGCCACCCAGACGCCCCCCTGTATGCGGGTTCCACCCCTGCAAGCCGGGGAAATGTCCTCCGGAACGACACCAGACCATTGCAAAGAGATGCCGGATGCGGGTACTCTGTCCCCACGGACAAAGGGGAGCGGTCCTATGGGCCGCTGTTGTTCGGGAAGGAGAGTCGGAGGGAGCGGAAACACGTCTCGCGCCATCGTCTGGCGCGCTCACCGCATCGGCGGTGCTCCCACATACATCGTGTTCGGCATTGAGCGGCGCTGAATCGTGTGCGCAGACTTCTTGTCCGCGCGCTCCGCAGCGCCCGCCACTGAGTCGTCCGGCTTGCGCCGGGCGAAGCGGATTTGGGGGCCGCCTCCACGTCGGAGTCGGCTTGATTCGTGCAGGGGGCGCGGCCCATGAGCGCCCTGGGCCACGCGGCGGCGTGCGTAGCGTCCGTCGCATCTGTTTGAAGACAGGAGGAAGAACATGGTCAAGTGCATTGGGGCACTCGTCGCTGCAGCGGCGATCGTCGCCCCGGCGTCCGCGAACCGAATCAGCGCGGCCGTCGACTCTCTGTACATGGACCTCGGTGATGCGTACTACTCGCAGAACCGTGGTGTCTCGTACAGCGAGAACTTCGAGACGTTCCCGCTGGGAACGGGAATCGTGAACGGTTGGACCGCTCCGTCGTTCATCGGAAACTCCTTCGTGGTTGATCACCCGAAGGCCTCGTTCGCGACGCGCTCCATGCAGCACGTCTCGGACGATTCCGGCGTCGCCGGCTTCGAGATGGCGGGCCCGCAGTTCGCGATCGAGACGGGCGTTCTGAACGCCGACGTGATCATCTCCAACAACACCAGCCTCTATCAGATGATCACCGTCAACAACACGTCCGGGTTCTTCAACACCCGCCTCAACTTCGAGACCAACGGCACCATCCGCGCCCTCCAGGCGGTTGGCGGCGTCGGCGTGTTCTCGAACACGACGGGCGCCTGGACGCCGGGCGTCACCACCCGCATCGGCATCGAAGTGCCGGGCGATGGCTCGCTCACCGTGTGGCAGGACGGCGCCGTGATCTTCACCGGCGTGGACATCCCGTTCGCTCTCGGCAATCCCAGCCTGGGCATCTCCCAGTTTACGACGTTCGCTGCGAACGCCGCGGCTGCAGCCATGCCCACGATGACCGTCGACAACATCAACATGCAGATTCCCGCTCCGGGCGCCCTGGCGCTCTTCGGCGCGGCCGGCCTCGCCGGTCTCCGCCGTCGTCGGGCGTGATCCGGGCCCGACGTGTCTGACGTGTTCTGACTCCAATCCCGGGACCTCTCCCGGGTTCTGAATCGAAAGTTGCGGCGCCAGGCCCCACCACGCGGCGGGGCCTGTCGCTTTTTTGGAATGTGGAAGGTCGAATGTGGAATGTGGGGAGGCGGTACGATGCCGCGCATGGATCCCACGGCGCACGCCGCGCAACTCGAAGCCCTCCGCCGCCGCCGCGCAGCGCCCCCGCGCGATCCACGCCTCGCCCCCGGCTTCGCCGCGGCGGCCAAGGAACTCGCCCGCACGCAGAAACGCCTCGCCGGCGCCGCACGCGCCTGGGAGGCCGTCTGCCCTCCGGCGCTCATCAACCGCACCGCGATCGAAAACCTCACCCGCGGCGTGCTCACCATCCGCGCCCGCGACGCCGCCACACGCTTCGAACTCGATCGCGCCCTCCGCGCCGGCGGCGAAGATGCGCTGATCCGCCTCGCGCCCACCACCATCCGCCGCGTCAAGCTCGCCATCGGCCCCGTGAGCGCGCCGCGAGCGGCCCGGCGGATCAAAGCGGCGCCCGCGCCCGACCCCCCGCCTCAGGACTCGAACTTCGCCAGGCGCTTCTCGTAGTTCTTCCAGCGCCCGATCGACGAATCGTAGATCGGGCGGTTCACCTGATCGTACGAGAGCGTCATGACGGTCCGCCCGGACTCATGGAACCGCGCGCAGCGATCGTCCCACGGCAGGCCGCAGAAATCGAGCATCCCGCGCGAGATCGCGTCCTGGTCGCGGACGAGTTCCTCGTACTGCACATCAATCGCGGGCAGATCGAGTTCCGACTTCAGATGCTCGACGAGCCGCTCCCACTGCCGGTAGGCGAGCAGCGTGTGCTCGACCGTGCTGAGCGCCGGCATGCGATCAGGCCGGAATGAACTCATCAGGCACGAGATCGCGATGTCCCGCGGGTCGCGCCGTGTGAACATCACCCTCGCCTCGGGAAACACCAGGGCGATCAGCCCGAGTTGGCGCGCGTTGTCGAGGTTCTTGTTCACGTACACGGCCGCCTTCGCGAACCCATGCCGCAGGAGCGCCGCCTCGTACTCCGCGCGCATCGCATCGACGTGCTCCTGCTTCAGTTCGGCGAGGCACTCCGGGTACCGCCCCCCCGAGCCGATCCGATCCGGAAGCCGCGCCGCATAGATGCCGAGTTCCTGAATCTCGCCGACCCCAACCGCGTCCGGGTGCGCATCGAGAATCTGCTCGACCAGCGTCGTGCCCGACCGCGGCATGCCGGCGATGAAGATGTGCCGCACGCCGGTCGGCTTCGCCCGCGGCAGGCCGGCCATCCGCTCCCGCGTGATCGCCTCCATCAGACGTGTATGCCGCTGGACATACTCCTCCGGGTCGAACGGCGCGGCCACCAGCCGCTTCGCCTCGACCGCCGCGTCGAAGGCGCCGTCGTAATCGGCCATGCGGTCGAGCGCCTTGGCCTTGAGGAACAGCAGCCGCGAACGCGCCTGCGCCGCCTGGGGCCCGCCCCCCCCAACCCACCGGAACCCCCGGAACCCCCGGAACGACCCCAGGCAGCGGTCGATCGCCTCGACCGCGCCGCGATGGTCGCCCAGCCCCATCAGGCACCGCGCCATGATCTGCACGACGTGCGGCTCTGTCGCCTCCCCCGCCAGCAGCGGCCGCAGCGCCGCGTGCGCCTCCTTCCAGTCCCCCTGACGCTCCAGCGCCGTGGCCTTCAGAAACAGCGCATCCCGATCGCCCCGCTTCAGGCTCAGCGCACGGTCGCACATCGCCACCGAGCCCGACGCGTCTCCCCGCGCATACGCCACGCGCGCGCCCAGCAGGGCCGGCCGGATGTCGCGCGGCGCCGCCTGCATCGCCCGCTGCGCATGCTCGGTCGCCTCGTCCCAGAGCCCCTGGTACAGGCAGATGTCCGCCAGCGCGATCAGCGCTGCCAACTCAGCCGGCCTCGTCGCGATGATGGCGGTCGCGATCGCCTTGGCCCGCGGAAAATCGCGCGACTGCAGCGCAAACCGAAGGGCCTCATCCATTTCCGCGTCCGTAGGCGTCATCCCGGGCCAGTATAGAGGCGTCCGCGGCGCCGATACGCTGGCCGCCGACCCTTGGCGCGCTCTCGTTCGCGCCGCAGCCGACACAGCCGATCAATCCAAGCGCCCCCAATGCTGGGCCGATATATCATTGGCTATGCCCCCCGCGCAACAACACCGATCCACCATGCTCGGGGAGGCCGCGCGCACATGAGTCTCTCACCTGGAGACCTCCTGCGAGAGTTCCTCGCCGAGCGCGATGTCCCCTGCCCGCGCTGCGGACATAATCTTCGCGCTTCCAACGGGCGCATCTGCCCGGAGTGCGGTGGCGCCGTCGCAGGCATGGTCATTCTCAGCCGGCCACGCGTTCTCGAGCGTCCCACCCGCGCCGGCGCATGGACCGCTTCCTTCATCTGCGTCTCTGCGGCGGCGCTGACCCATCTCATCCTTGCCGCCGCCGCGCTCCTCGTGTCCATTCTCATCACGACAACCGGCTTTGGGCCCACCAGCGGAATCGAATGGCCAATCGCCATCGTGCACGGCGCATTCGGCTTTGGCCTTTCGATCGCCACGATCGTCGTGTGGAAGGGACTGCTCGTCCGAAAGGGCGGCCGACTCCTGCGGTGGCTGTCGGGCGCCGCCTACGTCGCTCTCGCACTGCTCTCCTTCGCCGCGGCCTTCATCATCCTCCTTGAGCGGGGAATCGGCGGATGAGCGCTCCAGACCACAGCGTGCTCATCGAGCTGGAGACGGCTGTCGCCGCCGAGGGCTGGAAGTGCCCCACCTGCGACGCGCCGCTGGACGGCACCGAGAGCAGTCGCTGCGGTTCGTGCGGCCGAGACTTCACCGTCGTCGTCGTCCAGGGCGCTGGCCATGCCCTTGTCGCGTGGAGCTGGGTGACCACGATCGCCCTGCTCTCGGGCGCCAGCGCCTGCGCAGTGCTCGTTCACCTTCGCACCGGCATCGAGTATGACTGGGACTATGGCGACCTGCTCTTCTTCGGCCGTGAGGCACTGCTCCTGTGGTGTCAGTTGATGCTGCTCGTCACCGTTTGGATTCTGGCCCTCGGCAAGCCCCGGACGCTCTGGCGCCGCGCGATCGACATCGCGTGGACGTGCGGCCTTTCAGCGGTCGCCGCCGCGGTCCTCTGGATGAGGGCGTGGATCCTCTTCTGATACTGCCGATGCCCTCCCCTGATTGAGTCAAACAGCCCGCCCGCCGCGGCCGATATCATCCATCATGGCGCAGCGCACCGACACCAACCTCCCGCCCGAACTTCTGGCCCACATGCAGGCCATCAAGGCCAAGGCGATGGAGTACGGCCTCACCTTCCACGAGGTGGTGTTCGAGGTCCTCGACTTCGAAACCATGAACCAGATCGCCGCCTACGGCGGCTTCCCCGTCCGCTACCCCCACTGGCGCTGGGGCATGGAGTTCGAGCGCCTCTCCAAGCGCGACGCCTACGGCCTCGGCCGCATCTACGAGATGGTCATCAACAACGACCCCTGCTACGCCTACCTCCAGGAATCCAACTCCGTCACCGATCAGAAACTCGTCATGGCCCACGTCTACGGCCACGCCGATTTCTTCCTCAACAACCTCTGGTTCAGCAAGACCAACCGCAAGATGATCGACGAGATGGCCAACCACGCCACGCGCGTGCGCCGCCACATCGAGCGCCACGGCGCCGACGCCGTCGAGCGCTTCCTCGATGTCTGCCTCTCCATCGAGCACCTCATCGATCCGCACTCCATGTTCGTCGCCCGCAAGCCCGCCGGTGAATCGCGCCGCCGCAGCGGCTTCGATGAGGAAAGCGTCGAGCCCCGCTTCACGCCCGAGCGCCTCCCGGCCAAGTCCTACATGGATCCCTTCATCAACCCCCCAGAGGCCATGGAGGCCCAGCGCGCCGAGCACGAGGCCCGCCGCGCCGCGGAGAAGGGCAAGACCCCCCGCCGCCCCACGCGCGACGTCCTCCTCTTCCTCCTCGAGCACGCGCCCCTCGAGCCCTGGCAGCACGACATCCTCTCCCTCATCCGCGACGAGTCCTACTACTTCGCGCCCCAGGCCATGACCAAGATCATGAACGAAGGCTGGGCCTCCTACTGGCACAGCAAGCTCATGACCCAGCACTTCGTCGAGGCCCGAGAAATCATCGACTACGCCGAGCAGCACTCCGGCGTCGTTCACATGCCCCCCGGCGGCTTCAATCCCTACAAAATCGGCCTCGAACTCTTCAAGGACATCGAGCGCCGCTGGAACACCGGCCGCCACGGCGCCGAGTGGGAGCGCCTCGAATCCATCGGCGCCCGCGAAGCGCACGACGACAAATCCATGCAGGGCCGCGACAAGATCTTCGAGGTCCGCCGCATCTACAACGACGTTAACTTCATCGATGAGTTCCTCACCGAGGAGTTCGTGGACCGCCACAAGATGCACCACTACCGCCGCGATCCCCACACCGGCGAGGTCCGCATCGTCAGCCGCGATTTCGGCGCCGTCAAGCAGACGCTCCTGCACCGCCTCGCCAACATGGGCCAGCCCTACATCTACGTGGTGGACGCCAACTACCTGAACCGCGGCGAACTCTTCCTCGCCCACCAGTGGAACGGCCTCGATCTCGAAATCGCCACCGCCGTCGAGGTGATCAGGTCGCTCCGCCACATCTGGGGCCGCCCCGTCCACCTCCAGGCCCGCATCGATCAGGAAACCCTGCTCTTCTCCTGCAAGAACCTCGACGATGAGCAGGTGAAGCGCGAGAAGATCAGCGATTCAACGCCGCTTCCCGCCCACCAGATCGAATAGGCCCTTCCCGGTGGGAGCGGCTCTCCAGAGCCGCGCTTCTGCATCAATGATCCGGCGATTCGCCCGCCCCGGACCCCGCCCCCGCCCCGGACCGCGGCTCGAAGTGCTGCACCGGCGGCGCATCCGGCGGCCCCGAGTTCCGATCCCGCGCATAGGGATCCAGCGGCGCCTGCTCGTGCGTCACGATCACCTCCGCCCGCTGGTTCGCCCTGTGGCCGGAGGCGTCATACGCCGTCTGCTGAATGCGGTCGCCATCCGCGCACGCCACCACCCGCAGCACGTCCCAGCTCACGCCCTCATCCGCCAGCACCCGCGCCGCCGCCAGCGCCCGCTCATACGAGAGCCGGTACGCCCCCTCGATGTTGCGGAACGCCTCCGCCGCGGACGCGTGCCCGCGCACCTCGATGATCGACCTCCCGCCCCGCACCTGCCCCGCCACGATGCGCAGCGCCGCCTCCGCCTCCGGACTCAGCCGGCTCACGCCGTCGTCGAAGTTCACGCTGCCCGTCGGCGAGTAGTAGTCGCCCGGGCGCACCGTCTGCACCTTCGACTTGTCGCCCAGCGCGCCGGGGTCGTTCGAATCCGATTTCCCGCCGCGCTCCAGGATGCGCCGGATCATCGGCAGGTCGCGCGGATCCGTCGAGTTCACGTCCACCGGGTTGTGAAACGCCGAGCGGATCGAGATCACCATGTCGAGCAGCTGGTCGTTCGGCTCCTGCCCGAACTCGTCCTTGCCGCCGATGCCGCCGGACGTCGGCTCCTTCATGTTCATCGCGAGCAGAATCACGAAGAAACCCATGAGCAGCGCCACGTTGTCGGCGAACGAAATGAGCCACTCCGGAGCGCCCTCGTGCTCCTCGTGCGCCGCGCCGCCGCCGCCGCCATGGCCTCCGCCATGACCGCCGCCGCCGTGCTTCTTTCCCTCGTGGCCCTTGTCGTCCGACATCCCGCCCCCCGGAAGCCCGGAAGTTGTGCCTGCCCCGAAGAGTTGCGCCCCTGGTCCGCTCCCGCGTCGGCCGACGCCACTCACCCGCCCCTACGCCGCGGCTTTGAACTTCTCGCGGTGCGCCTGCGGGATGAACGCCATCATCCGGTCCAGCGTGATCCGCGGATTATCGCCCGCCTGGATCGACATCACGCCCTGCAGCATCATCTCGCGCGCCTGCATCTCCTCCGCGGAGCGCAGCGCCAGCTTGTCGCCCATCGGACCCGCAATCGCGTTCGCCAGGATGGCGCCGTACATCGTCGCCACCACCGCCACCGCCAGCGCGTGACCCATCTCGCTGATCTCGCCGCCCAGTTTGCCGAACAGGCCCACCTGCCCGACCAGCGTCCCGACCAGCCCCCATCCCGGGCCGTACAACTTCAGCAGGTCGAAGAACTTCTTCCCCGCCTTGTGCCGCTCCTGCATCGAAACCAGCTCCAGCCGCAGCGTCTGCTCGATGCTCTCCGGCGAAACGCCGTCGATCGCCATCTTGAGCCCCGAGATCAGGAACGGATCCTTGATGTTCGCGATGTCCGCCTCCAGCGCCAGCAAACCCTCGCGGCGGGCCCGCTCCGAAAGGCCGGACATCAGCTGAATCACCTCAACCGGGTTCGTGCCCTTGTTGAACAGGAAGCGGCGCACGTACGCCGGGATGCACTTGATCTTCTCCATCGACATCGCGAAGAACACGACGGAGACGGACCCGCCGCCCACCATCAGGACGCCTTCCAGCGAGAAGAACATCATGAAGTGGCCGTGCGACACCTCGAAGAACACGATCCCGAGGCACACGAACGCAATCGAAATCCCGATGATGCTGGCCTTGTCCACAGGCGTTCTCTCTCTTGAGTTCCGTGGGAGATCCGTGAGGCCGTGCTCCGGGTTCTGAGCGCCGCTCAACGTCCGACAATCCCGGGCGGTCGCGCGCCCGGCGCCGCGGGAATGATCGGCGCGGTGTGGGCGGGTCTGGAGGGTTCTCACGGCCGGACCGAACGCGCGGCCGTCGCGTCCCGCGCAACCGGAACATGCCGCCCGTTCCCGGACTTGCACGGCAGTGGCACAAGGCGTCCCGCCTGTGTCGCGGCGCAGCCGCGAGCATTCGTGCGCTTGCCGCAGCACCCTCGCCGCTCCGCGGCGACACAGGCGGGACGCCTATGCCACCACCCGGGCGACTCTTGGCGGCGCGACCTGCACCTACAATCCACCCCCATGCCCTGCTGCCCACACAGACCCGAGAACTTCGACCCCGATCGCGAAGGCCCCAGCGACGCAGACCTCGCCCGCTTCGCCTGCGACACCGCCGCCTGCCCCAAGTGCGGCGAAGAAATCTACGACGAGGCCCAATGGTGCCCCGCCTGCGGCGCCGTCGTCAGCGGCGAAGTCGGCGCCGTCGCCACCAAAACATGGATCATCATCGCCGCGGCTTTGGCCCTCGCCGCATTCGCCTTCGTGTTCGTGTTCTGAGTTCCGACGAGCCCGGCGTCGCGCGCAGTGAAAGGCCTCGCCCATGGTCGCTCGCGTCGCCAACTCATCGCCGCTCGATGTCGCGGGGCCCGCGCCGCCCACCGCGCCGCATCAAGCCCCGCCCACACTCAACACCTGCCCGAACTGCCTCTACAGCCTGCGCGGCCTGCGCTCCGATCGCTGCCCCGAATGCGGCAAGATCGTCATCGACCCCTTCCTCCACGATCCGCCCGGCGCCGAAGCAAGCCTCGGCTGGAGCATCGGCCTCGGACTCCTGATCAGCGCCGCCCTCACCGGCCCCGCCGCGACAATCTCCGCACTCGCCGCGGCTTTCGACCCCCCTTCCCCCCGAAGCATCCTCGAGTTTTTCGCCGTCTCCGCCCTCACCGCCGCGGCGCTCACCGGCGCCTTCCTCTGGATCGAGCGCCGCCGAACCTTCGCGCGCTTGGGCCCCGCATCGCGCCTCCTCCTCATCGCCACCAGCGCCCTCATCCTCGCCGCCATCATCACCCTCACCAAGCAACACTGACCCCCGTGCGCCCACGCGCCCACGCGCCAGTGCATCCGTGCACCCGCGCCCCTCGCGCACACTTCGGGGCGCCACTGGTGGCTTGCCCACCAGTGCAAAGCACAGCGCACTCCCAAACCACAGCGCGCCCCCGCGCGACTCGCGCACACTCCGCGCGCCACTGGTGGCTCGCCCACCAGTGCAAAGCACAGCGCACTCCCAAACCACAGCGCGCCCCCGCGCGACTCGCGCACACTCCGCGCGCCACTGGTGGCTTGCCCACCAGTGCAAAGCACAGCGCACTCCCAAACCACAGCGCGCTCGC
>CAZGVW010000177.1:0-10362 GCA_964529265.1 uncultured Phycisphaeraceae bacterium | reverse complement strand
TCGTCGAGCGGCTGGAACGATGAGACCGGGTGAGACGCCTCCGAGTGATCCGGCAGCTCACGCACACCTAACCGTCGCGCAGCAGCAGCGCCGGACTCAGTCTGGCCGCCCGACGCGCCGGTAGCCAGGTGGCGGCGAGGGCCACGAGGCTCAGGACCGCTGCTGCAGCGAGGAACGTCGTCACGTCCCGGGGTTCGACGCCGTAGAGCAGCGGCGCCAGCACCGGCGTCAGCCAGACGCTCGCAATCGTTCCAGTCATGACTCCCGCCGCGACGATCGCGAAACTGCGTCCGAGGACCCTGCTCGTCAAGTCCGCGCTGGTCGCACCGAGCGCGCGTCGAATTGCGAGCTCGACCGTGCGGCGGCTCACCGCGTACGTCATCACGCCGTAGATGCCAATCGCTGAAAGGCCGAGCGCCAGCGCGCCGAAGAAGCCGGCGAGCGCCGCCGTCAGGCGTTCGGTCGCGACGGTCGCGCGCGCGAAGTCTGCGAGGGGCGTTGCCCTGATCCTGACCTGCGGATCGACGCCGGTGATGGCCTCGATCACGGCGTCGCGCAACCCGCCCCGATCGCCGTTCGCCGGGCGAATGCTCAGAATGCCGTAGCCCAGCGTTGACAGGAGATACGCCGTCGGCACCGCGCCCTCGCGGCCCGATCGGTACACGGCATCATCGACAACGCCGATCACGGTCTGCGTTCGACGGCCTGTCCGGAGCCGCTGACCGACGGGGTTCTCGTCACCGAAGAACTGTCGCGAAAGCGACTGATTGATCACGATGACGTCCGCGTTCTCGTCCTGCCAGGTGTAGTCCCGTCCGGCCCGGATGCCGATGCCCATCGTGGCGAACCATCGCGGCGTGACGTTCAGGGCGAGCACCCGTTGCTCGCCGGCCGGTACAGGTTCATCGGCGCGGCTCACCGTCGAGGTCATGTGGCCCGTCGTCAGTGTGGTGACGTTCGCGTCGGCGGCTGACGTGACCTGGGACATCGCGTTCACCGCGTCGAGAATGCGCCGATACCGTGCCGAGCGATCGTCGAGGCCGGTCGCGCTTCCCGTCAGCCTGACGTTCATCATCAGCACGGCGTCGGGATCGAATCCGAAGCCGCGCTGCTGCAACCGCGCGAACGATCCAGCCAGGAGCGCCGCCGACACGGTCATCACGAGCGCCAGGCCGACCTGCACGGCCATGAGCGTCGACGTCAGGCGGCTGTGCCGCGGCGCGTGATGCGCGGATCCGAAAGCGGTCGGGACGCTGAGGCCGAATCGGGTCACCCGCAGTGCTGGCGCGAGACTGAAGCAGACGGCGGTCGTGATGGCGACCGTCGCGGCGAACGCCAGCATCCGCCAGTCGAGGTGCAGATCGACGGTCGCGGACCCGAGCGGCGAGAGCTCGCGGATCAGTACGGGCGCCGCCCAGAACGCGATCGCCAGGCCGATCAGGCTTCCGGCCGCCGCCAGCACGAGCCCCTCGATGGCGAGTTGCCGCACGAGCCGCGCTCTGGTCGCGCCGAGCGCCATCGCGATCGCCAGCTCGCGTCGCCGCCCCTCGCCGCGAGCGAGGAACAGGTGCGCGAGGTTCACGCAGGCGATCGCAAGAACGACGAGGGCAATGGCGGTGACCGTCGCCACCGGCCGGTCGTATCGCTCGCGGAGCAGCGACGGGCCGCCGGGAGCGGGCTCCACGCGAGGTTTGCCCAGCGTTTCCGCCATGCCAGGCGGGCGCATGTAGGAGGGCAGCGGGTCGTAGGCTGCCTCGAGTACTGCCGGCATGACGGCGTGCAGCGCCGCTGTCGCGCCCGCCGCGTCCTGCCCGGACTTCAGGCGTCCCATAAACGTCAGCCACAGGTTTCCGAGGGCCTGATCCGGAGGCGATTCCGGTTCGAGGAGCGGCGCGATCGACAGCGGCAAAGCCACCTCGAACGACAGGCCCACTTCGGGTCCGAGAAACCCCCGCGGCGTGACGCCGGCGATTTGAAACGCCGTCCCGTTGATGCGAAGCAGACGGCCGACGACGTCGGGTGCGCCCGCGAAGTAGCGCTGCCAGAAGGCGTGGCTGATCACGGCCATCGGTCCGTTCCGGCCGCCGCCCTGAACATCGTCGCTGCGATCGATGAGACGCCCGACCGCCGGCTGGAGACCGAGGACTTCGAAGAAGCTCCCGCTCACGAGCAGCGCGCCCGCCGGCTGCGATTCGCCACGCTCGGACAGGTCGACCGGGCGGCTGTCCCACGCGAAGAGGCCGTCGAACACATCGGAGCGGGATCGTAGTTGTTCCCACACCGGCATCTTCCAGCTGTTGTGCTCGTCGCCGGCGGTGATGAGCACCAACCGGTCCGGATCGCGCACCGGCAGCGGCCGCAGCATCAGCCCGTTCAGAAGCGAGAACATGGTCGTCGTGCCACCCATACCGAGGCCGAGCGAGAGCATCGCGGCCGCGGCGACGGCGGGGCTTCTGCGAATCAGGCGCACCGCGCGGCGCGCGTCACGCAGGAGTGAGTCGGCCGAGGGCCAGCCGCGCGCGTCGCGGTGCGATTCGACGGCCTGCGACACGCCGCCAAAGCTCCGCAGGGCCGCACGGCGCGCCTGGTCTGGCGCGAGGCCCTGCTTCTCGAAGTCCTCGGTGGCTTCGTCAAGATGGCTCGCCAACTCCAGCTTCAGCTCGCGCTCGAGACGCCGGCGGTTCGCGAGACCCCGCAGCTTCGCGGCGAACGTCCGAAGCCGCGTCATGTCGCGTCCTCCTTGATCTTCAGGAACCGGCTGACGATGCCGATGGCCTGGGCCCAGGAGGCTTCTTCGGCGCGCAACTGCCGGCGTCCGGCGGCCGTGAGGTCATAGATGTTCACGCGGCGACCGCTCTCGGACTCGCTCCACGTCGATCGAATCCAGCCGGCCTGTTCCAGCTTCAGCAATGCCGGGTAGAGCGTGCCCTGGTTCATGGCGAGTTGCTGGCCGCTGATCTGCTCGATGCGGCGGGCGATGCGATAACCGTGAAGCGGGCCCAGGGCTTCGAGTGTCTTGAGCACCAGCAGTCCGAGCGTGCCGTACACCACGTCGCGTTTGTCAGAGGCCACGTGTTGGCAGCCTACAGCTCTGATCGGTCGGCTGTCAACAGGTCGTTGGCGTCCACCGGCACGATCCCAGGGAGGCGCGCGCCTCGTGCTAGCGCAGCTATATTAAGCTACAGTGTGGTTTAATAAAGTCCCGAGGAGCGGCCGTGGGCTATCTGGGTGAATTCGAGCAACTGATTCTCTTTTCCGTCGTCAGGCTCGGCGATGACGCCTACGGAGGCACGATTCGCGAGGCGATCGAACAACGGACCGGGCGTGTGGTCTCGTCGGGTGCGATCAATACGACCCTCGGTCGTCTCGCCGAGCGAAAGCTCGTGACGTGGCGTCTCGGCGAGCCCACCTCCGGCCGCGCGGGCCGCCCGCGGAAGTACTACGCGATTACGCCCGCGGGCGCGCGGGCGCTGAAAACCAGCTACGCCACGATTCGCGCAATCGCCGGCGGCCTCACCGCGAAGGTGACCCGGCTGGCGGAGGACGAGCCATGAGCGACCCACGTCCGACGCTCCTGCTCCGCGCCATCGCGCGTCTTCTCATTCGCGGTCCTGAAGCGCCGTACGTGTTGACCGATCTCGATGACGCGTTCGATCGCGACATCGAGACGGGGCTTCCCGACTCACGCGCAGCGGCGCTATGCCGCCAACGCTCTGGCCTCCGCCGTCAGCGTGATCTCCGCCCGACTGCGTGGTGTCAGCGTGCGGTTCTCGTGGATCGATTTGAAGCTCGGCGTGCGCATGCTCGTGAAGTCCCCGGCACTGACGCTTGTCGCCACCTTTGCACTGGCCATTGGCATACCCGTCGGGCTGGCGCCGATGCACGCGGTCGATGTGCTGCAGGCGAACCTGCCGGAAGACCCGCACGGCCGCATCCGCATGCGCAGGCACTGGGACCTCGGTCAGATGGAGCCGACGTCAACGACGTTCGACGACGCGGAGCGCTGGCGGGCGTCGCTCACGAGCTTCGAATCGATCGACGCATCGCGGAGAGGCATGCACAACGTCGAGATCACGCACGCTGGCGCGGCGGTCGCGGGCACCGAATTGACGGTGCCGGGCGCAGAGGTGACCGCATCGACGTTTACCATGCTCGCCGTTCCGCCGATCCGCGGCCGCGTGCTTCGCCCTGAAGACGAGCGCCCGGGCGGCCCGGATGTTGTGGTCATCAGTGAAAGCTTGGCACGGTCGCTGGGCACATCGGCCGCAGATTTGATGGGCACGACGATACGCATTGGCGGCGTCCCGCACGATGTCGTCGGGGTCATGCCGGAAGCGTTCCAGTTCCCTTGGAATCAGCAGATCTGGCTCCCGCTGCGCGAGCAGCGTGGATCGATGCCGCGCGAAGGGCGCCCGGTCAACGTCTTCGGCCGGCTCGCCGACGGTGTCTCGCCAGACGCCGCACAGTCCGAACTCTCCACAGTGCATGCCACGCTCGTCGCCGAACCGCCAGACATCTACAGCCGCCTCACCCCTGAGGTCGTGTTACGCCATCATGTCGTTCACGATTGCAGAGCGCCGGCGCGAGATTGGGATCCGCATCGCGCTAGGCGCCGATCGCCGCAGCATCGCCCTGCAGGTCGCGCGGCGGGCGCTCATCCAGATCGCCATTGGCGTCGCGCTCGGCCTGCCCCTCGCCGGCAGCGTCTTCTTCGAGATGCAGGAACAGTCAACGTCTGCGCCATCCGCGTGGCTCGCCATCGCGCTGGCCCTCGCCCAGGGCATCGGCATCATGCTGCTCGTCGCACTGGCGGCCTGCTTCGTGCCGACGCGGCGGGCCCTACGGATCTCACCGGTCGAGGCGCTGCGCGGCGACGGCTGAAGCGCGCACACGACCGGCCGGCCGACGGCCGATCAGATGAGCGAGCTCGCGTACTACCGAAGCGTCGTCGAGCGGCTGGAGCGGTGAGACCACCTCGAACCGCGGGAGAGACGCGCTATCGGGGCACTGAGGCAATCGAGCGATCCACACGCTCCTCGAGGATCGTGAGCGGCAGCGCGCCGCCGCCGAGGATCGTGTCGTGGAACGCGCGGATGTCGAAGCGGTCGCCGAGCGCGGTTTCCGCCTTGCGCCGCAGCTCCTGGATCTTCAACATCCCGATCTTGTAGCTCGTCGCCTGCCCCGGCAGCACGAGATAGCGTCGCACTTCCGACTGCGCCTGCGCCTCGGTCGTCGCGGAGTTCTCGAGGAAGTAGTCCACCGCCTGCTGCTGCGACCACCCCTTGGCGTGCAGACCGGTGTCGACGACCAGGCGGATCGCACGCCAGATCTCGGAGCCCAGACGGCCAAAACGCGAGTACGGATCTTCGTAGGTGCCGGGCATCTCGCGCGCCAGCCACTCCGCGTACAGGCCCCAGCCTTCCGAGTAGGCCGTGAACCGCGCCTGCCGGCGGAACGTCGGCACGCCCGTCAGCTCCTGAGCGATCGCGATCTGCATGTGATGGCCCGGCAGGCCCTCGTGGTACGCGACGACCTCGAGCTCGGACTTCGGCATGGCCTTCATGTCGGAGAGATGCGCGTAATAGATCCCCGGCCGGGCGCCGTCCGGCGTGCTTGGGAAGTAATGCTGCGCGGCGCCGGGCTGCTCGCGGAACGGCTCGACGCGCTTGACGACGACGTCGGCTTTCGGGAGAAGCCCGAAGTGCTGCGGCAGCACGGCCTTGATCTTGTCGATGGCGGCTGTCGCGTCACGAAGATACGCGTGACGCCCTTCGTCCGTGTCCGGGTAGTAATACCGCGGGTCGTCCTTGTTGTCGCGCAGTTCGGCGAAAAAAGCCCTGAGATCGCCGGTGAAGCCGACTTCCTTCCGGATCGCGTCCATCTCCTGACGGAGCCGGGCCACTTCGGCAAGGCCCACGCGGTGGATCTCCTCGGCGGTCATCGTCGTGGTCGTCTGGTTGGCCAGCCGCTCGTTGTAGAACGCGGCACCACGGGGCAGCGCGGACACGCCCGACGCGTTCTCCGGCGCCTCGAGGCGATCGTCCTTTTGCCAGGCGATGTGGTCGAGATACGCGCCGCGGAAGGGGCCGGTCAGCGCGGCGCGCGCCTCGTCCAGCAGCTTCGTCGCGCGAGCCTGATCGATCGCGCCGTTCTTCTGAAGGATCGCAATCTTCGCCTTCGCGTCGGCCCACACCGCGCTGTCCGCGCCCGACTCGTCGAAAGGCGCACCGGTCACGATCTTCGTGGACTCGTCGATGACGTAGTCGAAGGCGAACCGCGGCGGGCGGATGCCTTCCGTGGCGTTCCGTTTCGAGACCTCGATCAGCTGACGGAGCGCGCGCCCTGCCTCGCGAATCCGGTTGATGTAGGCGTCCATGTCGGCCGGCGCTTCCACCGGGTGAAACGCGATGAGGAGCTGCGGAAAGAACGCGTGGATTGCGGTCATCTGCTCGAAGAGGTAGCGGTTGGTGCGAAATGGCACGGCCGCCTCGGCCTGCTCGAGCTGGTAGAGCCAGACGTCGTACGACGTCTGCGCTTCGGGCGTCAGCTTCGCCCGATCGAAGGTCCGGCGCAGCTCGGCGACCGACGCGCGCCGCCACGCGAGGATTCGGTCCTGCGCCGCCAGCGACATGTCGTCGATCGCATCCGACTTGCGGCCGAGGAACGTCTGCTGAATCGGGCTGAAGGCGAGCTGCTCTTCAAACTTCTTCTCGAACCAGGCATTGATCCGGGTGGTCTCGTCCGTGGCGGCCTGCGCGGATGCCGCAGGCGCCTGCGCGAGCGGCGAAGCCAATGAGGCGAGAGCCACACCGGCGACCACGGCCGGTAGCAGGACGTTCGTAAGGCGATACATGGGCATACGAGAGATTGTACGCGGCCGTGTTGGAGTGCAATTGAAGCCATGGTGCGGCAAGCTTCAGGTCGAAGAGGCCTGGCGCTCTCGGCCCATCGAGGACTCGGAGATAGGCGTGCATCTGACCGCGCTCTCCGCGGAGCAGGCGAAGTCCGCGCTACCGATCGACCTGCGTCATCCAGATGTTGTTCGTGCCCTGGTTCATGAGCAGGACGATCTTGTCGGCGGCGACCCGCATGCCGTGCGGATGCGTCAGGGCGTTGCCCTCGTGCAGGTGCGCGATCGCGGTCGCGGGGCCCGATGGCTGCCCGGCGGCGCCCATTCGCTGGGCGTAGATGCAGTTGCGCCCGTCCTCGTTCGACGCGTAGTAGAGGTACGCGCCGTTCGGCGAGAACCGCAGCCACTGGTACGCAGCCTCGCGCGAGGTAATGGGCGCCCAGTCCTTCTCGTCCACCAGCGGGCCAACCGGAGCGGCCCACAACTTGCGCTGGTGAGCAAATACCACCGACTGGCCATCTGGCGAGAACTCGCCCGCAACAGGGAAGTTCTCGGTCGCGTGTGAGAGGAACGGCGACGACTCTCCTGTCGCCGTGTCCATCAGAAGAAAACCCCTGTACTCGATTGTCGTGTACAGCATCTTGGATCCGTCCCGCGACAGGCCCCTGAAGTAGCAACCGTCGCAGAGTTTTCGTGGTGCGGCCCCGGACGATGTCCACAGGAACAACTGCGCGGGGCTGTCGACGTAGTTGTCGACGAAGTACACGAACGTCGAGGCATCGGCCGACGCCGCCTGGACATGTTCCGCGGCCGGCGACCCGACGACCGAGGTCTCTCGCCCAGTGGCGAGATCGCGGCTCCAGATGTCGGAATTGCCGGCCCGCCGCGAACAGAACAGCAGTGTCCTGCCGTCCTCGGACAGCGCCTGCCCGTCGCTCGCCGAATTGTTCATGATTTGCGTTCGCTCGCCAGTCACCAGGCCCCGGTTGGCGTCAACCGGCAACGACCAGTAATCGGCAATGACGTCCTGCACCTCGAAGACGAGCTTTCCATCAGAGGACAGCGTAGGACTGAATTCGTACGCGGTCCCGAACGTCAACTGCTCGGCCGCACCCGAGGGCTGGAAGGTCCGGGCGTCCAGCGGAATGCGCCAGACGTTGAGGCTGCCGCGTGCTGATACCGAGAACAGGATCCCTCCAGGTGACCAGTGCGCCGGCGCTCGCAGCAACCCGTTCTCCGTCAGGACGCCTTGCGCCCGCAGCGCCGCGGTGACGCCCGTGCGGACCATCTCGCCGCCTCCCACCGGGAGCGCGTACCAGTCCGACCCCTCCGTGGCGGGCTCGGTGTCGGGACGACCGTAGGCCACCAGATGTCTGCCGTCCGGCGACCAGACACTGCCCGTGACCACGATCGCGTCGGTCACCTTCGACGGCTGGCCGCCGTCGGTCGCGATCACGAACAGGCGTGTCCATCCGGAGTCCTCCGCGTAGTAGGCGATCCGCGACCCGTCCGGCGAGAAGCGCGGCAGGCCGCCGCGCGGCGCGATCTTCTTCGGCTCGCCGCCGATCGTCGGAACGACGTAGATGCCAACGTCGTTCCGTAAACCGACGTAGGCGATGCGCGTGCCGTCGGGAGAGAACGATGGACTGCTGACGCCGCCCTCGTGGCGCGTCAGTTGGACCGCCTGGCCGCCGCTGACCTGCTGGATCCAGAGGTTCGTGTTGCTCGTCGTTCGGTCCGACACGTATGCAATCAGCTTCCCGTCGGGCGAGATGGCCGGGGACCTCGCGACACCGGTATCGAAGGTCACGCGCGTGAGGGCCCGCCGCTCGGGCGCGGCCGGCGTCCGGCCCCAGGTGAGCCACGCCGACACGCCGGCGACGGCGACGACGGCAAGCGCGACCGCCGCGACGACCCAGCGCGGCCGGCGCCTGGGCGGCACGAGTTCCGCCACGTCCATGAACAACTTCCCGGAGTCGGACTGCTCCTTCAACTCTTCGAGCGCGACCTTGAGGTCCGCCATGTGCTGGACGCGCCGGTTCGGGTCCTTCTTCAGGCAGCGGTTGATCAGGACTTCGAGGTCGTGCGGCAAGGGAGCGGTGATCGTGCTGATCCGGGGAGGTTCGTCGCGCAGCACCGCCGCGATCGTGGACACCGTCGTAGACCCCTCGAACGCGCGGCGGCCGGTGGCCATCTCGTACAGCACCGATCCCAGCGAGAAGATGTCGGATCGCGCGTCGACGATCCTGCCCTCCGCCTGTTCCGGCGACATGTAGGAGGCCGTCCCGATGACCGTGCCGCGTTTGGTTGGCGACCCATCCCGCGCCTGCGTTGCCGTTGGCTGGTCCGCAGCCGTGGCGGTCGTCGCCAGCTTGGCCAGCCCGAAATCGAGCACTTTGACCAGGCCATCGGCGGTCACCATAATGTTGGTCGGTTTCAGATCGCGATGGACGATGCCCGCCGCGTGGGCCGCGGCCAGCGCGTCAGCGATCTGCGTGGCGCACCGCAGCAGGGGGCCGATGGCCATCGGCCGGCGCCCGATCACTTCCTGCAGCGTCTTCCCCTCCACGTGCTCCATGACGATGATGTCGATGTCGCCTTCGGAGCCGACGTCGTAAATCGTCACGATGTTCGGGTGATTGAGCGCCGAGGCCGCCTTCGCCTCGTGCGTGAACCGCCGCCGCCGATCGTCGTCCTGCAACAAATCCGGCGGGAGCACCTTCACCGCGACGGGCCGGTCGAGGCGCGTGTCGAAGCCGCGGTACACCTCGCCCATCCCACCGGCCCCGATCCTTGCCTCGAGGTGGTAGTGAGACAGCGTTCTTCCGGTCAGGTTCGTCATGGGGAGTCCGCCGCAGATGATAGTGCCTATTGGACTGGACGGCTTCGCGGTAGTTCAGGAACCGACCGTGGTGTCCCGCTCGCCAACTGGCCTTCGACGCTGAATCGGCCAAATCGACGCCTTGACACATGCTATTTAACAGCATATCGTCGCCCTCATGTCGCCGCGACGGGGCCTGCCGCGCCGCGTAACCGATCCGGCCAGGCTGTTGCCGCTGACGCCGCTGGCCTTCTCCATACTGCTCGCGCTGGCCGATCAGGACCTTCACGGCTACGCCATCGCTCAGCGGATTGGCGAGCGTGACGCCGGCAGCATCAGCCTGGCGCCCGGCAACCTGTACGCCGCCATCGATCGGCTGATCGACGCTGGTCTCGTGGAGCGCGTCCCCGCCAGGGGCGTGCCGGACGGCAGACGCGGCCGCGAGTACCGGATCACGGCATTGGGACGCCGAACAGCGGCGCTCGAAGCCCGACGGCTCCGGGCGCTGCTGCGAACCGCTCGACGGCTGGAACTCGAACCCGACGAACACTGACGGACCATGAACGGCCGCCGAGCATTCGGGGAGCGTCTGTTGCGGCTCGCGATACTGGCGCACCCGCCGGCGTTCAGAGCCCGCTACCGCGACGAGATGCTCACCTACTACCGGCAGGCCTGTCACGCCGGCGAAGGC
>CAZGVW010000176.1:0-3309 GCA_964529265.1 uncultured Phycisphaeraceae bacterium | reverse complement strand
GGGTGGATCGCACTGGTGGGCAAGCCACTGGCGCCCGAGGAGCGCACGTGGGGGACTCCGGTGGTGCAGTGGGGAGTGATGGCCTCAGTGCTCTCCACTGGTGGGCAAGCCACCAGTGGCACCCGGAATCGTCTGTGCGCGCAGTTGTGGTCAGTGCGCGCGGGGGGTTCGGACATGAAGAGTGTGTCGGGCGCGTGGGGTGGATCGCACTGGTGGGCAAGCCACTGGCGCCCGAGGAGGGCAAGTGGGGGATTCCGGTGGTGCAGTGGGGAGTGATGGCCTCAGTGCTCTCCACTGGTGGGCAAGCCACCAGTGGCGCCCGGAATCGTCTGTGCGCGCAATTGTGGTCAGTGCGCGCGGGGGGCGAGTTGGGTGGTGATGGAGGTGATCCAGTCGGCGCGGGCGCGGGCGGCGGCGAGGGCGCCCAAGGCGCCGAGGCGGGCGGAGGGGTGGGCGTTGACGTCGTCGCGCTGGAGGTGCTCTTCCGCGGCGCGGAGGGAATCCGCGAGGGCGGCGGCGGCGGCGGCGAGGAGGCGCTGCTGGTCATCCGGGGGGAGGGCATCGAGGAAGAAAATGCGGGCACGGAGGGGATCGAATGGGACGGAGGCGTCTTCGGGGGTGAGGGGGCCGGCGAGCCAGTGGCGGAGGGCCTTCAGGCCGGCGGGGGTGAGGGAATAGAGGCGTGTGGCGCGGCCATCTCCCCGGGCGGCGGCGGAGCGGAGGAGGCGGCGGGATTCGAGGCGGGCGACGAGGGGGTAGATGGCGCCGGCGCTGCCGGACCAGTGTGAGGAGGGGGAATCGAGGAAGACGCGGCGGATGGCGTAGCGGGTGCAGGGGGCCTTGGAAAAGACGACGCCGAGGGCCATGCGTTCGAGGAGGCTGAGGTCGGGCATGGTGGGAGCGGGGTGTGGGCTGCGGGGGGTCGCAACCGGGGGAGGGGGCGGGCGGAAGAATGATAGTACGATTCGTACTATACGGCGGGCGCGCCGCGGCGCGGCGCGGCGCCTCTTTTTCAGGAGACAGGATCCATGCGTGGTTCTCGATTGATGGCCCTGGCGGCGGCGGTGGCGACGGCGGTTCTTGGCGCGGGCGTTCAGGGGGCGAGGGCGCCGGAGCGGGATGATTCGTTCGATGCGCGTCCGGGCGCGAGCCATATTCCGGCGGGGGGCGCGAGCGTTCCGATGAGCCTGTCGCAGGCGCGGTCGGTTCCGGTGATCGAGGCGACGATCAATGGGAAGGGGCCGTTCCATTTCATCATGGACACGGGCGCGAGCGTGACGGTGCTGGACACGGCGTTCTGCGAGGAGATCGGGATCGAGTTCGAGGGGGACACGGAAATCGGCGACCCTTCGGGGATGAACCAGCTGAAGGCGAAGACGCTGACGATCGGACAG
The DNA here is from genome assembly GCA_964529265.1 of uncultured Phycisphaeraceae bacterium. Taxonomy (GTDB): domain Bacteria; phylum Planctomycetota; class Phycisphaerae; order Phycisphaerales; family UBA1924; genus CAZGVW01. The sequence continues at coordinate 1,915 of CAZGVW010000176.1, read as the reverse complement.
GTGCAGGTGGGAAGCGCGCGGTTTGAGCGCGTGCCCGCGGTGGCGTTCGACCGGTCGAGGCTTTCATCGCCGACGGAGGACTTGAAGGGGGTGCTGGGGCTGCCGCTGTTCGCGGCGGGCCTGCTGACGGTTGACTATCCGAAGATGAGGCTGGGGGTTGCGCCGGGTGAGTTGCCCGAGGCGGACGGGCGCGAGGTGCTGGCGTATGACTCATCGACGCCGCTGCCGCTGGTGGACGTGCGCGTGGGGGATGAAGTGGTGCGCGCGCACATCGACAGCGGTTCGCCGACGGGGATGAAGTTGCCGGCGAAGTACGAAGGAGTGCTTCAGTTCAAGGACGAGGTGGAGGTGATCGGGCGTGGGCGGACGGTGAACAACGAGTTCGAGATCCGCGGGGCGACGCTGGCGGGGTCGATGTGGCTGGGCGGTCAGGAGTTTCTTGAGCCGCGGCTGCGGTTTGCGGACATCTTTCCGCAGGCGGTGTTCGGGTTCGAGATGCTGAAGCACTTTGCGGTGACGTTTGATCAGCGGAATGAGCGAGTGCGGTTTGCGCGGGGGGATGGAGGGAAGGGGGCGATTCGGTGGGAGGAATCGCCGCGGCAGATGCAGGGTGGGCCCGGGGCGCCGGGAGCGCCGGTTGCGCCTCCGGCGGCGAAGGGTGGGCTGGGGTTCATGGGATCGCCTGAGGCGGGGGGAATTCGCGTGCGGGAGTTGATTGCGGGGGGCGGCGCGGAGCAGGCGGGTGTGCGCGCGGGGGATCTGATCACGGCGGTGAATGGGGTGGCGGTGTCGGAGATCCCTCAGGCGGCGATGAGGGAGCGTCTGGGGGCGCGGCCGCTGCGGCTGAAGATTGAGAGAGAGGGGGAGGTGGTGGAGGTGGTGGTGGAGGGGTGAGGGGGGAGAAGGGAATGTGGTAGGTGGAATGTGGAATGTCGGAGGACGGGAATACGGAATACGGAATGGGGAAGAGCGCGGAGGGGGAGGCTGAGTGAGTTCGGCGCTTCGTGCGCCCCGCTGGGGCGTTGGGTTTGAGGGGCGGGTGTCCAGGGGCTTGCTTGTCCGCCTTCGGCGGACTCGCGGCGCACCCTGGCAACAGGCGTGCGCCCCTCCGGGGCGAAGACGACGATGCGCTGTGCGCTGTGTGCCGGGGCGAGCGGAGGAGATGGCTGAGGGCGATGCGCCGGTTGCATGCCTAAGCGGAGGAGCCGCAGCATGGCGCACACTGGCGGATAGGCAATAGGAAGAAGGGGAAGTTGGGCGGGCGGGGGGCTCGCTCGCGGCTGCGCCGCGACACAGGCGGGGACGCCTATGCCACCGGTGCGCCAACGCTCGCGGCTGCGCCGCGACGCAGGCGGGATGCCTGTGCCACTTGCGCCAATGCTCGCGGCTGCGCCGCGACGCGGGCGGGATGCCTGTGCCACTGGTTGGAGGCGGGACGCCTATGCCATCGTTGCGCTAATGCTCGCGGCTGCGCCGCGACACAGGCGGGACGCCTGTGCCACCGGTGGGGTTTACTTCTTCTTGGGCTTGAAGTAGTTGCCGGCGAACTTGCGCTGGAACTTCTCGACGCGGCCAGCGGAGTCTACGAAGGACTGCTTGCCGGTGAAGAAGGGGTGGGAGCCGGACCACACTTCGACGTGCATCTCGGGCACGGTGGCGCCGACGGTCATGACGACCTCGCCGTTGAAGAAGACCTTGCAGTCGTGGTGGTATCTCGGGTGGATCTTGGGCTTCATGGCTGAGGCTCGCGGTCGGGATGGGTCCAGTTTCTGAGGGGCGGGAAGGGTAGCAGGTGGGGGGGCGGGGTTCAATTGGGGGGAAAGGCAGAGGGATCAGGCAATAGCGGAGGGGGTGGTCGTGGGGCAGGGCAGGGGCTTACCGCCCACGCCGCCCCAATCCTCTGTGGTCGTGGGGC
>CAZGVW010000175.1:0-46230 GCA_964529265.1 uncultured Phycisphaeraceae bacterium | reverse complement strand
CGGGCAATCGATCACGTTGCTCATGTTCACGGAGGCTCGTCCGATCGGCGAGGGCTTCGCGAACCTGCTGGCCCCTCCGGGCCAGGCGAACGGCGTTGACCCTGTGGCCGCGAACGCTCCGGTGCTGGTGCCCGTGGTGCCCGGTCCCGGCGCGGCGACGGTTCTCGCGGGCGTCGCGGCGGGCGCGATGGGCCGGAGGCGACGGGACTGATCGGGAATCGCAGTTGATTCGCAGCGGTCGCGTTGAGAAGGCCGCGACATTTCGGATGTGTTTCAGGCGCCGCCATGCGTGGTGTGACGCTCACCGATACGGGTTCGGCAGAGACCGTCTTGGTGACGGAGGAGGTAGTGGAGTGACGCTGCGGGCCAAGTTCAAATGCGCGTTGGCTGCGCTGTGCGCGGCAGGCGCCGGGTCCAGTGCGTTCGGGTTCACCTTGTTCGGATTCCGAACACTGGAAGAGATCAATGACGGTCGGTTCTATTTCTGGCAGGAGATCGACCCTGACGCGCCTGTCGTTCTGAGTTACGCGGTTGAGGACTCATTCCTGAGCAATGAGGCGCACGTGAGCGCGCAGGAGGCCCGCGAGGCGGCGCTTCGCGCGCTCGAGACTTGGCGGACATCCACGTGCGACGCGGTGCAGTTCAGCCAGGCCATCTGGACCGCCGTGCCCAACTCGGGCGAGCGTCCGCCGTTTGATTGGGAAGGGCCGGGCTGGCAGGAGTGGCTCGACGATCGGGCGCTGCCTCCGGGCGAGCAGCAGTTCATCGGATGGCGGGCCGGCTGGGGCTCGAACATCGACATCTTCAGTCGCCCGACGGGCTTTTCGATCACGTCGTACGGCGAGACGTTCCTGATGGGGCCGAACGTGCTCGCGTTCTCGATCGTGAATCGCACGGGCAACCGGATTCTCTCGACGGACATCTACCTGAACGAGAGTTTCGAGTGGCGCACCGATGGCGGCGCGGGCTTCGACATCGAGACCGTGGTCCTGCACGAACTCGGGCACACGCTGGGGTTCGATCATCCGCAGGAAGCGGTGCCCAACGGGAGCGTGAATCTCGATCCGACGTATTTCGAGCCGGGTTGGCCGTGGTCGTCGGCGGATGTGATGCACCCGGCGTACACCGGCGTCAAGCGCGCCCTCACCGGCGATGAGCGCGGCGCGCTCGTGTTCCTCTACGACGCGGCGCCTGCGGATCTGGTCGCCGATATCAACGGCGACGGGCAGGTGAACTCCTCGGATCTCGGTCAGCTGCTCGCGATGTGGGGCACGGCCAATCCGGATGGCGATCTGAATCAGGACGGGCTCGTGAACTCGAGCGATCTTGGCATGCTTCTCGGTCAATGGACGCACGCGGCGCCTCAATAGGCGCGGCGCGCAGGCGAGGTTTCTTTCGCGATTCCGAGGATTTTTCGGGGATCTTCCGGGGGCGGCGGTTCGATTCGCCTCCTCGCGCGGCGGCCGGTCATTCGATCGTCGCGACCACCTTCAGTTCGATCGCGATCGGAGTCGGCAGACAGCCGACTTCGATCGTGGTGCGCGCCGGCCGGACTTCGGCGAAGTACTCCGCCCACAGGCGGTTGTACACCGCGAAGTCGCGCTTCATGTCGGTCAGGAAAACGAGCACATCCACGATCCGCTCCCAGGACGAGCCGGCGTCTTCAAGGATCGTCCGCACGTTCTCGAAGACCGATCGGCACTGGGCCTCGATGTCGTGGCTCACGACCTCGCCGCGGTCATTGAGCGTGACGCCCGGGATCTCCTTCGATCCTCGTTTGCGCGGTCCGACGCCGGAGAGGAAGAGGAGGTTCTCGACGCGCCGCGCGTGCGGGTAGAGCCCGACGGCCTCAGGCGCCTTGGCGCTGTGAATCTCTCCGCTCGCTCTTCGCTCGTCGGTCATGGCGCTCTCCCTCGACTCACCGCAGCGTTCAGCCCGTTCGCACGCACACGTTCTTCGGTTCGGTGAAGAAGCGCAAGGCCTCCACGCCGCCCTCGCGGCCGACGCCGCTCTGCTTCATGCCGCCGAAGGGCGTGCGGAGGTCGCGCAGCATCCAGCAGTTGATCCAGATGATCCCGGACTGCGCCGCGCGGGCCACGCGGTGGGCGCGCTCGAGGTCGCTGGTCCAGATCATCGCCGCGAGGCCGTAGGGAGTTCCATTGGCGATCGCGATCGCCTCCTCCTCGCGGTCGAAGGGCGTCACCGTGACGACGGGGCCGAAGATCTCCTCCTGCATGACGCGGCAGGATGGATCGAGCCCGGTGACGACGGCGGGCTGGAGAAAAAATCCGCCGCGGCAGTGCGGCGGGAGGGCATCCGGGGCCGGAGACGAGCCGCCGCACAGGATCTTCCCGCCCTCCGCCCGCGCGAGTTCGATGTACGAGCGCACCTTGTCGAGATGCGCCCGGGAGACGAGCGCTCCCTGCTCCGTGGAGTTCTCGGCCGGGTCGCCGATGCGAAGCGCCCGGGCGCGCGAGGTCAATCCCTCGACGAATCTCTCGAACGCGGGGCGCTCGACGAGAATGCGCGAGCCGCAGAGGCAGATCTGTCCCTGGTTGCTGAACGCGGCCCGCGCGGACTCCGCGACGGCCCGATCCATGTCCGCATCGGCGAACACGATGTTCGGATTCTTCCCGCCCAGTTCGAGCGAGAGCTTCTTGAACATCGGCGCCGCCGCGGCGGCGATCGCCGCGCCCGTGGCCGTGCCGCCGGTGAAGGAGATCGTCGTCACCTTCGGATGGCGGACGATCGCAACGCCCGCCTTCCCACCAGTTCCATGCACGATGTTGAGCACGCCCGGAGGCAATCCCGCCTCACCGCACAGCCTCGACAGCAGAAACGCCGTCATCGGCGTCACTTCACTGGGCTTGGCAACAGCGGTGTTCCCAGTCGCGAGGGCCGGCGCGATCTTCCACGTGAGCAGGTACAGCGGCAGATTCCATGGAGAGATCAGCCCAGCAACCCCCCGCGGCAGGCGGAGCGTGTAGTTCAGCGCCTGGCCGTCGGTCAGGTGCGCCTCGGTCTGCTCGTGCAGGATGGCGGTCGCGAAGAAGCGGAAGTTCGCCGCGGCCCGTGGGATATCCACCTGTCGCGCGAGCGACACCGGCTTGCCCGAATCGCGGCTCTCCGCCTGCGCGAGTTCCTCGCGGTTTTCTTCGATCAGGTCGGCGAGGCGGAGGAGCAGGCGGGAGCGCTCAGCCGCGGGAGTGGACGACCACGCCGGAAACGCCCGCTCCGCCGCGGCGACCGCGGCTTGGACGTCCCGCTCGTCTGAATCAGGCGCGACCGAATACGCCTCGCCCGTCGCGGGCTCGATGTTCTCGAAGAACCCGCGCGCCGCGGGCTCCACGAGCCGGCCATCAATGTAGTTGAGGATCTTCTCCACGGCGGTTCCCGCGTTAGACGATAACCCGCCTCACAGGCAGCCGAGCCTTCCACCATCGACGGGCAGGTTCACGCCATTGATGTATGCCGCGGCGGGGGACGCGAGGAACGCCACAGCCGCGGCGGTCTCTTCGGGCCTTGCGAAGCGGCCCGTGGGGACCTGTTTGCGCGCCTCCTCGGCGACTTCCTCCACCGGCCGCCGCGCCTTGGCGGCGCGGGCCTCGAACAGGGAGCGCAGGCGCTCCGTATCGGTGAACCCGGGGAGCACGTTGTTCACGGTGATGCCGAAGGGGCCAAGTTCGCGAGCGAGCGTTTTCGCCCACGAAGCGACGGCGCCGCGGATGGTGTTCGAGACGCCGAGGCCCTGAATCGGCTCCTTCACCGAGGTCGAGATGATGTTGATGATGCGCCCGAACCCCGCTTCCTTCATGCCGGGCACGAGGGCCTGGGCGAGGATCTGGTTGCACACAAGGTGTGTCCGAAAGGCGGCGACGTATTCATCGACGCTCGCCTCGATCGCGGGCCCGCCGGGCGGGCCGCCGGTGTTGTTGATGAGGATGTGGGCCACGCCCCGCTCCGCGACGGCTTTATCGATCGCCTTGCCAACGTCATCCGGCCGGGCGAAGTCCGCGACGGCGTAGGAATGCCGATGTTCGGGCTCGACGGGCAGTTCCTCGCAGAGCGCGGCGAGCGCCGCCGCGTCGCGAGCCAAGGCCAGCACCTCGGCGCCCTGGAGCGCCAGTTCAAAGGCGCAGGCTCGGCCGATGCCCTTGGTTGCTCCGCACACCACCGCACGACGGCCTGAGAGACCCAGATTCATGGCGTGAGGCTACAGGGACGGATGGGGGCGTCAAGGCGGCGCCGTCGCCCCGAGGTCGCCCGGCGCGTTGATGTTCCGAGCCGCGGCGTCGTCGATGAGGACCGTGACGAGCCTGTCGGTGGGGGCGGCATCGTGGAGGCTCCGCCGGGGCGGCGCCGCGGCCAGGCGGCCGCGGAGGACTTCGGACATCGGCTGGCGGTAGAGGCCGAGGCAGGGCTCAATGCCGCGGAGAGAGCGCCCGAGGACGGCCCATGCTTCGGGATTCCCGGAGGCAGATTCGAGCACGCGGAGGATCGTGGCGGGTGTGATGGCGGGCATGTCGCCTGCGAGGACGAAGACATCGCGGCCGGATCGCTTGAGCGCCGTGAGCACGCCCGCGGCGGGGCCGGTGGGGGGATCGCCGAGCGCGGGGTCATCCGGCCAGGCGAGGTCGCCGCGCGAGGCGACCTCTGGTGCGCAGCGCCCAACGATGGCGACGCGCGGGCCGAAGACGGAGCGCAAGGCTGCGATCGGGACATCGATCAGCCATTCGAGTTCGGACGCGTTACAGGCGGATTGAATGTGCGAGACGCACTCGCGGAGCTTGTCGCGCCCGAAGCGCCGGCACGCGCCGCCCGCGAGAACGATGGGCTGAGTCATGTCGATCTGGCGTGCGAGGCCTTCGCGCCGCGCCGATGTGGGCTCGCTCACGATGCGCCTCGAGCAGCGGCGCCGAACGCTCGGCGGTCCTTCTCGACGCGGCAGACCAGAGACCGGCCCCCGGGGGAATCCTGCGAGAACTCGAGCGCTTCGATGTCTCGGCTGCGCAATCGGTCCAGGTCGCCTCGAGTGACCTGCACGAGCATCAGGCCGCCGGAAATGGAGACGCGCGCGGCGGGTTCGGCGTCCGCGGCAAGGCGGCAGACGACGCCGTGACGGCCTCCCGCAGGATCCAGGGCCGCGACGCCCACTTCGATGGTGGCGCCATGCTCCAGTGATGCGAGGTCATCACGATCGAGCCGGATCCGCAGTGCGTCTTTCGCGATGCGCACGTTCATCCGGCGCCTCCTGTAGGGGCGACGGGCAGCCGACGCTCCTTCTCGATGGTCACGGCGAGGCTCTTGAACGCCGGGGTCTTTGACGCGGGATCGAGGTCGCGCGGCACGAGGGCGTTGGCCTCCGGATAGTACATCGCGGCGTTGCCGGCGCGAATCTCGAACGGGCGCACGAGGATGTCGCGCACGGCGCCGGCGCCGCCGCGGATGGTGACGCGATCGTTCTCGTGCAGGCCCAGGCGGTCCATGTCCGCGCGGTTCATGAGGATGACGTCGCGGCGCTCCTGCCCGCGGTACCGGTCCTCCTCCTCGTACACCACGGTGTTGAACTGACCCTCCGAGCGCAACGTGAGCAGGCGCAGCGAGCCGCCGCCGCCTTTGAGGGCCGGGGGCTCGACCATGTGCATGTTCGCGCGGCCGCTCGGCGTGTTGAACCGCGGTTCGTGGAACGTGCGGCCGGCGACGTGGAACTCGCGCTTCGTGCGATCCATCTCGCCGATGGCCTCGTAGCCGGGAATGATCTTCCCGATGGCTTCGCGCAGGTTCGCATGCCGCCGCATCGAGGCCCAATCGAGCGGCGAATCCGATCCGATGACGCGCTCGGCGATGTCGGCGATGACATCGACCTCGCTCCGGGGCCCTTCGTGCCGCGCCGGGCCGCCGTCGCTCAGGCGCACGTAGCTGAACATCGATTCCTGCGTGGTGGGCTGCTGCTCCTCGTCGCGGGCGCGGACCGGGAGGATGATGGTCTCCCGGCCCGTTCCATGCGCGTGGCCCGTGTTGAGCGTCGTGCTCAGGTATACGACCTGATCGACGCTCTGAAGGGCTTTCGCTGCGAAGGAAGCATCGGGGTTGGAGCCGTAGAGATTGCCGCCGAGGCAGAGTGCACATCGCACGCCGCCCTCATGCGCGCGCTCGATGCACCCCATGGTGTCGAGGCCGTGGGTGGTCGGAAGGCTGACGCCGAAATGGCTCTGCAGGCGCTCCAGCACCGCTTCCCTGAGATTCGGCACGGCGCCGACGCTGCCCACGCCCTGCACATTGCTGTGGCCGCGGAGGGGGAGGAGGCCTGCGCCCGGGCGGCCGAGCATGCCGCGGAGGATGGCGAGGTTCGCGATCGCCTGCACATTCTTCACGCCGTGCTCGTGGTGGGTCATGCCCATGGCCCACGTGAAGATTGTGGATTTTGACGCCGCGTACATGTCCGCGACGCGATCGATCTGCGCGCGCGTCACACCGGAGTTTGCCTCCAGCGCTTCCCAGGAGAGTCGATCGACGAGGGCCCGGAGCGTCTCCCATCCCTCGGCATGGTCCTTGAGGAATCGTTCGTCATGCGCCCCCGCGGCAATCACGGCCTTGGCCACGCCGAGGAGAAACGCGATGTCGCCGCCGATGTGCGGCTGAACGTACTCGCTCGCGATATCGGAGCCGAAGAGCAGGCTCCGCACATCGGATGGAACCTTGAACCGGACGAGGCCGATCTCCCGCAGCGGGTTCACGACGATCACCTTCCCGCCGCGGCGGCGGAGGTCGATGAGCGTGCGCATGAACCGCGGATGGTTCGAAGCCGGATTGGCGCCGATGATGAAGACGAGGTCGCACAGGTCGAGGTCGTCAAGCGTGATGGTCGCCGTGCCCGACCCCGTCACCGTCCCCAGCGCCACGCCGGACGCCTGATGGCAGTAGTAGGAGCAGTTGTTGACGTTGTTCGTGCCGTAGAGCCGGGCGACGAGCTGCAGCAGGAACGCGGCTTCGTTCGAGGACCGGCCGCTGAAGTAGAAGAACGATTCGGCGGGCGGCGTCGCCTTCATCTTCGCGGCAATGCGGGAAAGGGCGTCATCCCAGGAGATGGCGCGATAGCCGCGGGCGCCGGGTTCGAGCAGCATGGGAGTGGTGATCCGCCCGGCGGCTTCCAGTTCCCGCGAGGAAAGCCGCCGCAGTCGATCGAGGTCGAAGGTCTCGAAGAACCCCGGGCGGATGGCGCCCTGCATGTCCGCGGCCATCGCCTGGATGGACTTCTTGCAGACCTCGGGGAAGCGGCCGCGCTCGTTGACCATGCCGCCCTGCTGGCCGCCCATGCCGAGCGCGCACGTCTTGCACGCGTTGCGGGAGCGCAGGGCGCGCCACGTGCGGAGAAACCCACCAGCGGCGTGGGCCTTCTTCAGTGTGTACCAGATGGCGGCGAAACCACCGCCTGCCGTGACCTTGGGCATGGGCTGCTCCGGGCGCGTGCGAGTGTCGGCCTCATCCTACAGCCATGACTGTGCGCACAGCGCCCGCCGCTGCTCAGACCGCAATCGGGCACGGGCCCCACGCGCCGAGCAGGATCGCGAGATCGGCAGAGCCGACAATCCCATTGCCATTGAAGTCGCCGGGGCCCGTTGTTCCCCACGCGCCCAGGATGATGGCGAGGTCGGCGCTGCCGACAGCGCCGTTGCCGTCGAGATCGACGGGGCAGGGGATCCTGTAGATCGAGATCTGCCGCAGATCGGCGAGCGTCGGGCCGGTGTTCGCGAAGTAGGGGGTGACCTCGCCGGCGCTGGTGAAGAAGCCGTCGGCGTCGGTGTCGTCGAGGCGGATGATCTGGTCGGCGCTCGAGTCGCTGACCAAGACCGTTCCATTCGGGAAACTCGCGACATCGATGGCCGTGAAGCCGGCAGCCGCGTTCTCATAGACGATGAACGACTCATCCGCGTCGTTCGCGTCGCCATCGAGCGTGCGCTGCGTGCAGCGGACCAGCTGGTCAACACCGCCCGACACGATCTGGAGCGTGTACATGGAGAGGATGGAGTATGGCTGCAGCGGCGGGCCGGGCGTGAAGTTGGTCCGGAAGCGGTCGCGCTCCAGCGCGAAGCCGGCCGAGGGCGTCACCATGGCGCCTGCCGTCCAGAAGTCGAAGAGCGTCGGGCCTCCACGATCAGCGGACCGCGCGGAGCCCTGGAAGATGAAGATGCCCTGCAGGTTGGCGGAGGAGTTGCGGAAGTAAAGATCGCAGTCCGGGAGGGAAGCGTCGGTCAGTATCTCCTGCGGGCTGTAGGGGCCGTTGTCCCCGCCGAAGTTGACGTACACCTCGATCTCACCGGCGTCTTGCGCATCGCCGTCGGCGGTCAGGTCGAAAAGGCGATAGCACGCGTCCGGCCCGCTCGCGTTGCCGGCGTTCATGATGTACGCCACTCCGGCGCGGTCGAACGTTGCGCCGGTGGGGAAAGCGAGGGAATGCCCCGAGGCATTGCTCTGGTCGGCGAAGACGATGCTCTCGTCGGCGTCCTGGGCGTCGCCGTCGTCGTTCAGGTCCATCAGCAGGTAGACCAGCTGGTTCCCCTGATCCCCGACCAGCACGCGCCGGTCGGCGCCGACGGCCATGCAGGTGAAGTTCTGAGGGCCGATTGTGCCCGCCGCATTCGCGGCGCTGAAGAAGACATTGACCTCGCCGGGCTCCGTGATGACGCCATCGAGGTCGGTGTCCACCATGCGGTAGATCACGTCGCCGCTGCGGTCGGCGGCGAGGATCTCCGCGCCTTCCGGGCCCTGGGCGGCCGAGGGCGCCGCGGCGAGGGCGGTGAGCATCAGGCCGATTCCTGCGCAGAGTTGCGAACGGATCATCACGTGTCTCCCTCACCTGGCCGGATGCCCGGGTTCGCCGACCGGCGAGCCCCGACCGCCAGCGCTGCTCGAATGCCTTAGACTACCGTCTTCCTTGAAGGCTCCAACCCCGAAAGAAACCCGTCCAGAACTTGGCGCGGGGCCCCTTCAGACGCAATCAACAGGGGCCCTTTCGGTACAAGCGGAATCAGCGCCGACCCGTCGTACGGCGCGAAAGAGGAGTTGATCGGATGAATCTTCGCACCAGCGCTTGCAGTCTCTGCCTCTTCGGCGCCGCGGGCCTCGCCCCGGCCGTCGCTCTGGCCGACGTCGCCCCGCACGCCGGGATGCTTCGCTTCCCCGACGTGAGCGGGAGCCACATCGTGTTCTCCTACGCGAATGATCTGTGGCTCGTGCCAAGGGAGGGCGGCGTGGCCACGCCGCTGGCCAGCCCGCCGGGCGTTGAGCTGTTCCCGCGGTTCAGCCCGGATGGCAAGTCAATCGCCTTCATGGGCAACTACGACGGCGACACCGATCTCTACACGCTCGCCGTCGATGGCGGCGTGCCCGTGCGCGTGACGCACCATCCAGGCACGGAGGGGATGTGCGACTGGACGCCGGATGGCAGACTGATCTTCGCGACGAACTCCTTCGCCGGCCGCAACCGCCAGACGCAGCTCTTCACCGTCGGCGCAGAGGGCGGTTTGCCGCAACAGATTCCCGTTCCCTACGGCGCCAACGGAACCGTGAGCGAGGACGGAGTATGGCTCGCCTACACGCCGCACAGCCGCGACTTCCGCACATGGAAACGATATCGCGGCGGCATGGCGACCGATGTGTGGCTGTTCAACCTGAAGAACAACACCTCGCGCCGCGTCACCGACTGGGAGGGCACCGACACCATCCCCATGTGGCGCGGTACGACCGTGTTCTACCTCTCCGATGCGGGCCCCGAGCATCGCCTCAATATCTGGAGCTTCGATACGACCAGCGGCCGCGGCGCGCAGGTGACCAAGTTCAAGGATCACGACGTCAAGTTCCCGTCGATGGGCCCCGGGCAGCGCGGTCAGGGCGAGATCGTCTTCCAGAACGGCGCAGACCTCTACCTGCTCGACCTGGGCGGGAACATGATGAGCACCGTGAATGTCACGATCCCGGGCGCGCGGCCGACCTTGCGGCCCAAGCCTGTGGACGCGAAGGATTATTTTTCCGCGGCTGGAATCTCCCCATCCGGCAAGCGCGCCGTCGTGAGCGCGCGTGGCGACGTCTGGACGGCTCCCGCCGAGCACGGCTCGCCGCGGAACCTCACCCGCAGCAGCGGCGCGTTCGAGCGCTCCCCCGCGTGGAGCCCGGACAGCCGCTGGATCGCGTACTTCTCCGACGAATCGGGCGAGTACGAGCTGTACATCACGCAGTCCGACGGCCGCGGCGAGACAAAGCAGCTCACCGAGGGCAGCGGCACGTTCTACTTCGAGCCCATCTGGTCGCCGGATTCGAAGAAGGTCGCGTTCACGGACAAGGCTGGAAACGTGTACCTGCACGTGATCGAGGGCGGCGAGACGAAGACAATTGATACGAGCCCTTGGGCATGGGACAACGGCGACAACACGCTCTCGTGGTCGCACGACAGCCGGTGGCTCGCCTGGGCGCGACCGCTCAAGGAGGCGCCCGAGCCGTGCGTCTGGCTCTACGACTCGAAGAACGACGAGAAGCACCAGGTGACCGCGGGGATGTTCGCGGACTCCTATCCGACGTTCGATCGCAAGGGCGATTACCTGTTCTTCACGAGCGGCCGCAGCTTCCGCCCGGAATACGGCGAATACGACACCTCGTTCATCTACGCCGACACCGGCGTGCTCGTGGCCGTGCCGCTGCGCAAGGACGTGGAATCGCCCTACCTCGCCAAGAGCGATGAGGAGAAGTGGAAGGACGAGGAAGCGGACAAGGACAACGGCGACGGCAAGGAGGACGCCGACGATGACAACGGTGAGGACGCGAACGGCGAAAAGAAGAAGGAAGAGAAGCCTGCCGACGACGGCGTCTCCGGAACGTGGACGGGCGAAATCTCCGGCGGGCCGCCGCTCCCGCCCGGCCCGCTGCCGATCACGATCAACCTGCATGTCGCGGCCGATGGCTCGGTGTCCGGCAGCGTGACGGTCCCCATCGGGACCGCCACGATCAGTTCCGGCACGTTCGATAAGGCCACCGGCGCACTCAACTGCACCGTCGTTGACCCCGATGGCGTCGAATACACGCTGACCGGCACGATCAGGGGCAAGTCCTTCGAGGGCAGCGTCGTTTCCGCGGCCGTCGGCTTCAACGCCGATTTCACGGCCGATCGCACCGCCGCCGCCACGGATGACGACGACGACGAAGAAGACTCAAAGAAGGACGACAAGCCCGCCAAGGAGGTCATCATCGAGGTCTCCGGCTTCGAAGGCCGCGCGATGCTGCTTCCCGTCAAGCGCGGCGTCTTCACGAACCTCGCCGTGAACGACAAGGGCCAGCTGCTCTACATGCGCCGGCCCTCCCGCGGCGAAGACGGCAACGCGAGCATCATGCTCTTCGACCTCAAGGATGAGAAAAAGGAAGAGAAGACCGTCGCCGCGGGCGCCGATGGCTTCGATATCTCCGCCGACGGCAAGAAACTGCTCGTCTTCCGCGACCGCGCCGCCTCCATCCAGGACGCCTCCGCCGGCGCCTCCGGCAAGCCCGTCGTCAACGCCGGCATGACCGTCTGGGTCGATCCCCGCGCCGAATGGAATCAGATCTTCACCGACGCCTGGCGCATCTTCCGCGATTACTTCTACGACCCCGGAATGCACGGCGTCGATTGGGAAGGCGTTCGCGATCACTACGCCGTCATGCTCGACGACTGCGCCTCGCGCGAGGACGTCGCGTACGTGATCGGTGAGATGATCTCCGAACTCAACGTCGGCCACGCCTACTACCGCGGCGGCGGCGATGTCGATCGCGCCCCCACGATCGCCGTCGGTCTGCTCGGCTGCGACTACGAACTCGCGACCACCGACGATGGAACCGCCTACCGCATCTCGCGCATCCACAAGGGCGCCGATTGGGATCTCGATGCCCGCGGCCCGCTCTCCCAGCCCGGCGTTGACGTGAAGGAGGGCGATTTCCTCCTCGCCGTCAACGGCGTCCCTGTGAACACCTCCAAGGATCCGTGGGCCGCGTTCCCGAACATGGTCGGCCGCGCCGTCACGCTGACCGTCAGCGAGAAACCAATCCTCGATGACACCGCGCGGCAGGTCATCGTCGAGCCCATCGGCAACGAGACCGAACTCCGCTACCGCTCGTGGATCGAACGCAACCGCGCCTTCGTCGATGAGCAGACCAGCGGCCGCGTGGGCTACGTTTACGTCCCCTCCACCGGCCTCGACGGACAGAACGACCTCGTCCGCCAGTTCTACGGCCAGCGGCACAAACCGGCCATGATCATCGATGAGCGCTGGAACTCCGGCGGCCAGATCCCCACCCGGTTCATCGAACTCCTGAACCGCCCCGTCACCAACTACTGGGCCCGGCGGGAGTCCAACGACTGGACCTGGCCCCCCGACGCCCACAACGGCCCCAAGTGCATGCTCATCAACGGCCTTTCCGGCTCCGGCGGCGACGCCTTCCCCGCCTACTTCAAGCAGGCCGGACTCGGGAAACTGATCGGCACGCGAACCTGGGGCGGCCTCGTCGGCCTCTCCGGCAACCCCCAGCTCATCGACGGCGCCGGGATCGCCGTGCCCACCTTCGGTTACTACGAGTCCGATGGCACCTGGGGCATCGAGGGCCACGGCGTGGACCCCGATATCGAGGTTCTGGACGACCCCGCCAAGATGGTCGGCGGCCGCGACCCGCAACTGGATGCCGCCATCAACCACATCCTGGCCGAACTGCAGCAGAACCCCTACGTGCCGCCTCAGAGGCCCGCCTACCCCAACCGCACCGGCATGGGCCTGCCCCAGGCCGACCGCTGACCGCCCCCCCGGTGTCCGGTCGAAACCAGGCGCCTCAGGGCCGTCCTCATGGGAGGACGGCTCTTTTTGTTTGCCGGGTTGTCCGTGGCGTGTCTTTTCGCTTGATTCCCGGCCCGCGGCGTGTCAATCTGGCCCCCGTCCGCGGTTGCCCGCGGATTCCCGGCGTCGCCAATGCGCAGGAGCGGAGCCGGGCGCACGAGAGGAGTCGCTTTCACAGATTTGCCGCGATGGGCGCGCCATGCCACGGCGTTCTCGCATTCGCGCGGGTCGAAGGAAGCCAACATCGAGGGTCTGCATCGCGGCCTGCGCGCACGCGGGAGATGAGTCATGATCCTGATCCGTCACATGGCGCCGTTGGCGCTGTCCTTGGCGCTTTGCGCTGCGCCGGTCTCGGCGCAACTCGTGGTCGGCGTTGACAACGCGGCCGTGCCGATTCAGCTGATCGACGTCGAAACCGGCGTCGCCACGCCGCTCTTCAGCGGCATCGAAGCGTGGGGGCTCGCGGCGGACGACGCCGGCCGCAACCTTTACGTCGCGTCCGGGCAGCAGCTCTATCGAGCCTCGTACGACTCGCTGACGCCCACGCTGGTGGGAACGTTCATGCTCGGCGCCGGCCCGGTCACGTTCACGGGTCTGGCCTTCAACCCCGCCGATGGGTTCCTGTACGCCTCGCGCACCGCGGGCGGCCAAGGGGCGGAGGGCTTGTATCGAGTCGATCCATCGACCGGCGTATCTGAACTCACCTTCGCGCTCTCTCCCGCCGCGGATTGGGACATCGGCGGCATCGAGTTCGATGTGAGCGATGGGACTCTGTACGGGCTCTCGGATGGCTCCGTAAGCATCGTTCGGGGCCTGTATTCGATCGATCTGGACGCTGAGACGCTGGATTTCGTCGCCGGATACCCCGGGCCCGAGGACGACATCGATGGGCTCGCCATCGGTGACGGCAAGGCGTACTTCGTGAACGATGAACCGGGCGAGATCCTCGTCTATGACTTCACGAACGAGATGTTCGGCGCCTCCCTCACCTCGCCTTGGGTTGCCGGCCACGTCTTCAGCGGCGCCACGTGGGCGCCGGGCATTCCCTCCGCCGGCGCCATGGCGCTGTTTGCCGCGGCGGGCATGCTCGTGTCGGCGGCCCGGCCCTCGCGAGCCGCCGCGGGAAGCGCCCTCGGCAGGCAATGCGCGCCGGTGCTCGCCGTGCGCTCATGAGCGCACAACCGGCGGTCGAGCGCGGGGTGGTCACCGTTCGGCTCGGCCCGAAGGGCTTCACCAGCGTCATCGAGGCGGGCCCGCACACGCTCACGGCCGACGAGCCTGAAGGCGTCGGCGGCGCGGACCAGGGGCCGAGCCCTTATGACCTGCTTCTCGCCTCGCTCGGCGCCTGCACCGTCATGACGCTTCGCATGTACGCCCAGCGGAAGGGATGGCCGCTCGCGGGCGCTGTCGCACATCTCCGGCATGACCGGATCCACGCCCGCGATTGCGCCGACTGCGACACGCGCGAGGGCATGATCGACCGCATCACCCGGGAGATCCGTTTCGAAGGAGATCTGTCCGACGGGCAGCGGGCCCGGCTCATGGAGATCGCCGATCGCTGCCCCGTGCACCGCACGCTGACATCCGAGATCAGGATCCACTCGAGCGAAGCGCGATCATGATCCGCCGGATTCGTCGATGAAGGGCGAGGGCGGGGTTGCGTTGCTCTCGCCGCCCGCGGCCGGCGCCTCAACCTCCTTGACGAGTTCGCTCCGCGAGGGCCGCAGCGAGTCGAAACTCGAGCCGTCGATGACGTAGTACCAGTCGGCGAATCGCTTCGCGAGCGCCTGGGCCCGCGCGCTGCCTTCCTCGATTCTCCTGGTGCGGGCGGCGACCTTTGCGTCGTACGCCGCTTTTTCCATGGGATCGAAGCGCGGCCCCGCGTCCTCAGACTCCGCCGAGGATTCCTCGGGCGCAGGCTGCGGCGGCGCGCCGTCCGGGCCGGGCGGACCCTGAATCGCATCCGCGGCGGCGCTGCCCTCATCATCAGGCGGCAGCGGCTCGGGAGGCGCAGGCGCCGGGAGGAAGGTCTCGTCAAACCGAGCGGTAATGAACAGGTATCGCGAAACCCCGCCTTCCGCGGCGGCGCTCTCCGCGGCGCTCTCCTCATCCTCCCCGACGAATCCGGCCGAGACGTCCTCCTCCGATCCGGACACGGCCTCGCCGAACCACAGCGTGTACTCCACGCCATCTTCCGCTGTGGCCGTGATCTGGCCTTCGTTGGCGAGCAACTGCCCGCCGCCGCTCACGAAGAAGCCGCGGGATTGCAGACTGAGCAGATCCACTGTGCTCAGCGCCGCCGACTGCGTCTCGCCGCCGAGAGCCGCGGCCAGGCTCGCGGGCTTGGTGCGCACCCCGGTGATCTTGAGCCCGCGGAGCGCCTGCACGAGTTGCTCCACGCGCTGCGCATCGATCTCCTCGCCCTCACCCGGAGGGCCGCCGGGCTGCGCATCGAGCGCCCACGTTCCGGCGGTAGTGGGCGATCCGTCGGGAGTCTCGCGCGTCAGCGTCACGCTCTCGCCCGCGGTGCGGCGGCCCGCCGCCTCATCGATCGTGTAACGATCGACGATAATGCGATCGATCTTCTTCGAGCCCAGTTCGAGAAGATCCGTCTCCACCCAGTCGGTGAACTTCGTCGAGAAGGTCTTGTCGAACTGCACGGCGTAGACACGGTTCTTGCCCGGTATCCGGACGTAGCGCCGCGTCGATGCGCCCTGCGCGCCGGGCTGCAGTGGAACCGCGTTTCCGATAATGAGCGAGGTCAGTTCGCTCCCCGCGTGCCCGCGGATCGTGACGCGGGTTCCCCGTCCGGTCAGGGGCGCCGTCTCGTCGTCCGGCGCGAGCACGCCGAGCGCCTGGTGATCGGCCGCGCGGTCCGTCACCACCTGGTCCTTGGTCAAGCCGATCAGCGCCGACGCCGCGTCCGCCATCTTCGTCTCGGCGTCCGCCGGGTAGTTGTGGTGCGAGGGGATGACCCAGCGCCCGTCCTTGAACTCGACGTTGAACGCCCGGTACGCCGCCGTGTCGCCATCGAACGAAACGACTTCCAGCGATCGCGCCGCAAGCGGATCCGTGAACTCCGGCGAGAAGACTTCGCCTTCATCGGAGAACGTCGCGGATGAGATCGGCGTCGGACGCGTCAGCCACACGGCGCCCAGCAGGGCCGCGGCGGCGGCGACGGTCAGGATGGTCTTGGTGGTGTCGTTCATGGTTGTTCAATCAAGCCTCGTCAATCGACCAGCCGTCCGCTCGACACGCCCTCGCGTTCCTGAGCCCGCCTCCGCACGAAGACGACGCATCCCAGCAGAAACGCCGGGATCGGCGGCAGCGCCACCGCCGCGACCCGGATGCCCAGTTGAATCCGCTCCACGTCGCCCCGCGCCTGGGCGCTCGCCTCCTGGACCATGCGCTCCTTCTTGTCGTTGATTCCCGAGGTGCGCACATCGAGCAGCCGCTGCTCCGCCTGCTGCACGCCCTGGATCTGGATCTGCTTGGTCGTTTCGTCGAGGTCGGTGCGGCTCCTGATCTCCTCGACGCGCTCGTTCATCCGGGCCCGGGCCTTCGCCAGTTCGTCGTCCGCTTCGCGATTGGCGGCGTCGATGGCGCTGATGGCCTCGCGCTGCTCCTGAAGCCGCCGCTCCTCCAGGCGCTCCAGCGTGCGCTGGGCCCGGCGGCGCTTCCGGAGTTCGACGAGCGATTCATCGCCGGTCAGCACGTCCACCGCGTTCAGGATCATCGTCACGTTGTCGAACTCGAAGTCCTGCGCCCCCTCCTCGCGAAGGTTGAAGAACACCTCGGACACGAAGTCGAGGTCGGCGAAGAAGACGACGTTGATCTCCGCCGCGGGCGCCGCGGCTTCGCCGCCTTCCCCGGCGGACTGCGATTCCGGCGCCGGTTTCCCCCGGACGTGCGCGCCCAGCGTGTGCCCGCCCTGCGTCTGCACCCAGCGCCGGGCCGGGTTGAACCCCTGCGGCCCGAAGAACCCGCGGATGAGCACGTCGCTGTACGCGATGTGCCCGCTCACCGGCCCCGTGCGCACCAGCGGCGCAAACGTGAGTTCCGCCCCGTTCGCCGCGGCGACCGGCGATTCCGTCACTTCGCCGGGACAGATGAGCACCACCTCCTGCAGCCCGCTCGTGATCGGGTTCTCGTCGTTGAAGGGCGCCGCTGCCCCGCTTGACCGTCCGATGAACACGAACTCCGGCGGCACGCCGGCCAGCGCCGGCCGCGGGTTGTAGCGATCCCAGATCACACGCCGCGGATTCGAGGCGATCCCGAGCAGGTTGTAGAGCGGCGTGAGATCAGCCTTCGGCGCCTGCGGCGTCTGCTGGCGCTGGAACGGGTTGGAGATCATCTCCTCGCGCCCCGCGCTCGTGGCCAGGCCGGGATTGACGAGCGGCAGGGGGTCTTCAAGCACCACCGCGGGCAAGCCGTTGCGAATCGCCTCCACCACCGGCGCCAGCTGCTCGTTCGTGAGCGTGCTGGGCTGCGCGACGATGAGCAGGTCGAGATCGGTCGGGATTTCACCCTCGCGCTCCACGCGGACCACGTCGTGCTGCTTGCGCAGTTCATCCACGATCGGCCAGTCGCGCCCGGGCGTGAACGTCTGCATGTTGAACTGGCCGAAAAGCGAGGCATCGGTGTCGAGGACGCCCACCCTTTTCCGCCCGGTCATCGATACGGTGCGCAGGGCCCGGGCGATTTCGTATTCCACCGGAAGGCCGCGCGACATGAACGGAATGATCGACTGCTCCGGGCCGGACGTGAACGCCACCCCGAGAAACACCTCGCGCACGGCCGTGTTCGGATCGGTGGGATCCGGCGCCACAGGCCGGGGCACGATGTTGAAGTTCCGCTGCGCCTCGCGCGCCCCGTCCGTGAAGGGTTCGGTTTCGATGACCTGCAGAGCGATCCTCTCGCCGCCGATGGAATCCAGTTCACGCAGCAGGCCGAGCAGCGTTTCCCGTGTCTCCGCATAGGCGCCGGGAACTTCCGGCGAAACATGCGCGGTGATGAACACCGGCTTATCCGCGGGAATCTCGCGCACCAGCCGCCGCGTGTGCTCAGAGAGCGTCCACAGACCCTCCGCCGTCACATCCGCGCGAAGCGGCGCCCGCCCCGCGAGAGCCACGAGCGCCCCCGCGGCCACCACCAGCGCTGCCCCGCGCACCGCCCCAAGCGACGAGCGCGCAGGCGAACCAGGCGAGCCCGCCCAGTGCCGCCGGCTGATCAGGAACATGTTCAGCCACAGCCCGATGCCCGCAACCCCCGCGAAGTACAACAGGTTCCCGACCGTGACCACGCCGCGACCGAAATCCTGCAGCCGCCGCGGCAGCGCGAGCGATTCCGCCAGATCCGCCAGCGCCGTCCCCGGCGCCACGTTCGCCAGCGCGCCGAAGCCCACGACCACGCCGCTGAAGAGCGCTCCCAGAATGAACGCGACCGTGAGGTTGCTCGTCAGCGCGCTCGCCGCCATGCCCACCGCGATCAGCGCTGCGCCCGCCAGCCACTGCCCGACGTAGGTCGAGGCCATCACGCCCGCGTCCGGCTTGCCCAGCCACGCCAGCACGATGAGGTTGCTCGCGCCGAACAGCATCGCAATCGTGTAGATCGCAAGGCAGGCGAAATACTTGCCCAGCACCAGGTCGCGGTCATGCGCCGGCAGCGTCAGCAGCAACTCTTCCGTGCCCTGCTTGCGCTCTTCCGCCCAGACGTGCATCGTGATCGCCGGGATCAGGAACAGCAGCAGCGCCGGGTACCATGCGTTCAACTGGTCGAGGTTCGCCAGGTTCCGCTGGAAGAACCCCGGCAGCCAGAACGCGGCGAACGCCGACAGGAACACGAAGATCGTGATGAACACGTAGCCCGTGGGGCTCGAAAAGTACGCCGACAACTCGCGGCGCACAATGGATGAAATCACTCGCGGCTTCATGAGTCTCCCGGATTCCTGAGTTCCCCGCATCCGGCGGCCGTCAGCGCATGTTCAAGCGGCCGCCGTGGAAGTCAGTTCGTAAAACCTCTGCTCCATCGATGTCTCGTCGCCGCCGAGCGTCGAGACCGGGCCGTCATGCACCAGGCGCCCCTGGTGAATGAAGAGCACACGCTGCGCCACGGCCCGCACCTCGCGCAGGATGTGCGTCGAAAGAAGAATGGTCTTCGTCTCGGCGAGCATGCGCAGCAGTTCCCGCACGTGCTCCACCTGGTTCGGATCGAGGCCCGCGGTCGGCTCATCCATGATGAGCACATCCGGATCGTGCAGCAGCGCCTGCGCCATCCCCACGCGCTGCCTGTACCCCTTGCTCAACTTCCCGATGGGCTTGCCGATCACCTCGCCCAGCCGGCAGTGATCGAGCACGAACTCCATCCGCTCCTTCAGTTTCTGCTCGTCGAGTCCGCGGGCCCGCCCGAAGAACTGCAACAGCGACCGCGGCGTCATGTCCGGGTACAGCGGCCCGTTCTCCGGCAGATACCCCAGCCGCTGCGCCGCGGAGACCCGGTCCTCCTGCACATTCACGCCCGCGATGAACGCCCGCCCGCCGCTCGGCGCCAGCGAGCCCGCCAGCACCTTCATCGTGGTGGATTTCCCCGCGCCGTTCGGCCCAAGGAACGCGACAACCTCGCCGCGCTGGACGGAAAACGACACGTCGCGGATGGCGTAGAAATCGCCGTAGGTTCTCGTAAGCCCATCGGCCCGGATCGCGGGCCCGGTCGCCCCGTTTTTCGTGCGATCGGTTTCCTTCATGGTTCTCTCATACTCCCCGGTGGCTCAGGGGGTTCAGGCCGGAGAACCTATCTGCCCGCGGGGCTCGCCTCAACCCCTCCGGCGACTTCCTCGGGGGCGCCACGGGCCATCGCAAGGGCCCACACTGCCAGGGTGGTCGCATGCTCGTTGCTGGTCGGGTCCCGCCGCCCGTGCTTTGTGGCGCTGATCCAGAGCCACCGGTCGCCCCACCCCCCGTCCTCCCGCTGGTTCAGGGCGATTCGCTCCAGCCAGCGGGGCCTCACCAGGTCCCGCCGCCCCGCCATGAGCAGGAAGGCCACGCGCTCGATCCAGAGGTCGGTCACGGCGATCGACCTGCCCTGCTCCGTGGCAATCCGGCGGCAGACCCGGTCCAAGAGTTCGTCGGAAACGCCGCCGCTTCCCTCAGGCGACAGCCGCCTCAGTTGCCACAGGGCCCACAACTGGTGAGTGAGGCCGTAGCCCGACCAACGCCCCGGGTCGAACAACCCATCCCGCTCCTCCGGGGTCAGCGGCGCCGCGGCCGGGTCGAGGGCATGGATGAACCAGACCACATCGGTCATCCCGCGGTCGCGGAGTTCGTCCATGGCGCGGGTCATGTCGCTCCCCGAGACGGGCCAGGCGGGGTCGAACAGGCGAATCCAGAAGGAGGGCCGCTGGACCCCGTCCTCGAACTCCTCGACGAGTCCCGCGGCGGCGGGGCTGCCGCGGAGGCACGCCACGTCCTCGAGCATGAGGAAAAGCGCAGGGTTCCGGACGACGCCGGGGCCGAGGAAGCGATCACGATTGCCGGAGAGCCACGCTTCGGCGCGGGAAAGCGCGGTTTCGATCATGGCGACGCGTTCGGCGTCGGAGGATCGGGCGATGTTGTTGTGCGCCCGGAGCAGGAGCAGCGCGCCAACCGCAACGAGAGCCAGACCCGCGAGCGACCACGCGGCCACCTGCCTGAATCGCCGTCGCGGAGTGTTTCGATCGCCTTCCTGCATGCCGTGACTCGAAGCGCCCCTGTTGTGCCCCGAGGTCATGGTACGCCCATGGCGAACGACGCGCACCCGGACAGGTCTATCTCATGTTCGAGCCCGATCAACAACAACCGAATGAAGAGGTCGATGCGAAGTTGGAGACGCTCGTTCCGCAGCGCGCGGTTCAGGATCGTCGCGCGCTGGCGATCGAACTTGTCGTCGCGGCGATGCTGTTCGTCGGTCAGCCGCTCACATCCGCGATCCTGACGCTGCTGAATGAGCGCGACGGGCTCTCCTCGCTTCACGTCGAAGCGCCCAACCTCATCATCTGGACGATCTCGCTGACGGGCGTGGCCTTGCTGCTGATGTGGAAGTCAGGGTCCCCGTGGGCGGCGTTCGGTGTGGTCCGCCCGAAATTCCCATTTGATCTGGTCTTCGGACTGCTGATCTTCGGCGTGCTCTGGGTCGGAACCCATGGCGTGGCGATTGTCGTGTGGGACCTGCTCAGCCGAACGGGCGCGCCGTACTCGTGGCTTGTCGGAGCGTCCGATGCAGTCACGAGGCCCGAGGGCTTACTCGGCGTCGGGCTGGTTGTCGCGGCCTCACTCTTCGTCGGATTCGGAGAGGAAATCATCGTTCGTGGGTATCTGCAAACGCGCCTCGAGCAACTCCTCGCATCGCCATGGAAGGCAGTGCCGGTCGCATCCCTGCTCTTTGCTTCGTACCACTGCTATCAAGGGCTGTATGGGCTCATCACCATCTTCCTGATGAGCCTTGCCTTTGGCGCGATCTTCGTCGCCTTGCGCCGACTGTGGCCGCTCTGCATCGCCCACGTCATGTACGACGTGGTCGTGTGGCTGTAGCGCGCGGCTCTGGCTTCGGTTGACGTCCGGCGCGATCCTTCACGCGCACAACGAAGCGCAATCCCGACCACGTCTCGTCCACGGCGCAGATCTTGTTGTCCACCAAGCCTGTGGCGAGGCCGATCCGGCGCACCACGTCCTCGGTGAGATCGGTCGCGACGCCGGAGGCCTTCTTGGGCCACGAGACCCAGAGCCCGCCGGCCTCAGTCAGCCGGTTGGCCGCTGCTGGGAACCGCCGGACCAGGTCGGCCTCGCGGCTCGAAAAGAGCACGATCACATCGTAATGCACCCCAGCGCGGGGGGATCGCGCGACCGCGGCATCCTCCGGCAGGCCCTCGAGCAGGGCCTCGAAGCCCTCCGGGGCCTGGACGAGCAGCAGGCGATGCCCGGGCTTGACGCCAAGTTTCTTCGCGAGGGGGGTTCCCGAATAGCCCGCCATGGGCCGCCTCCATTGCCGCGGCTTTTTGTGTCGCCCGACCCGCCTGCCGGGATGCGGGTGAGCGTCTCATGAGACAGCCTGCCCCGGGGATGGTCAACGGGCGGCAATGCCCCTCGGGTTGTTCGCCCCGGCTTCGCGGGAAGGGCGGCCGTTTCGTACACTTCCGCCTCACCGACCCGCGGCGGCGGCCGACCAAGCGACTGCCCGCGGGCGTCACGGATCGATTTCGTCTGGAAGGAGCCACTACGCCATGAGCGACAACACGACCGGCAAGCAGACCACCGTCATCGGCGCCGATACACACATCAAGGGCGAGATGACTTTCCAGGGCAGCGCGCGCATCCTCGGCACGTTCGAGGGGAAGATTTCCGCGCAGGGCGAACTTCAGGTTGCGGAGGGGGCCACGTGCAAGGCCACTGTGGAGGCCGCGACGGTGCTGGTTGACGGCGCCGTCGAAGGCAATCTCACGGCCCGCGAGCGCGTGCAGTTGAACCCCAAGGCGCGGATCCAGGGCGACCTTGTTGCGGCGAAACTGGTGGTGGCTGAGGGCGCTTCGTTCGTCGGGCACTGCACCGTCGGGCCGGATGCGGCGAAGTCGTCCGGCGGGCGACCGGCCGAGGTCCGAGGCCGGTCCCTCGCCGAGAGCAAGCCGAGCGACGATTCGAACGCGCGGGTTCCCGAGACGGTGGGCGCCGGCCGCGGACGGTGACCCCCCTGGAAGGCCGAGACTGGGCGCCGGCGGACTCGCGTCGCGGCGGCGATCCGGCCGATGGGGCCTCGGTCCGCGTGAACCGGGCCGCGGTGCGCCCCGTGACGCGGATGGCCGCGCAGCCGCGCCGGTCTGAGAGAGCGTGTGCGCGCCTCCGTCCCTGTTCTGCCTCGTGATTCACCACGATGCCTCCACCCGCAGCACAGCGCGCCATCCAGTGCTACCACTGCCGCAGGCAGTTCGAGATCAGCGCCCGCGCGATGACGGTGTCGTGCCCCGGGTGCGCGCGGCAGTTGCGCGTGGAGGACATCGTGATCACAAACACGCAGTCCTATTCGCGCCTGCAGACGTGCGGGCGGATCCTCGTGAAGCCCAAGGGGCGGATCATCGCCGACCTGGTCGAGGCGCACGACGGCATCGACGTACGCGGCGTGATGGAGGCGAAGGCGGTGCGCTCCGGCCCGGTGGTGATCGGCGCGAAGGCGAAATGGAAGGGCGATTGCCGCGCCTCGTCGCTCACCATCGAACTCGGCGCGGTGGTGAGCGGGGGATATTTCGTGATTCCGGACGATGGCGCCGCGACACAGAATGGCAGCGCCGTGACGGTGCAGGGCGAGCAGCCCGCCGCACACGCTGCGGCCGCGGCCGAGCCCAAGCCGCCGCCGAAGCCCGCGGCGAAGCGGCCTACCGCACCTTCACGATCACGAACGTGATGTCGTCGGCCTGCGCGCCGGCGGCGCGGTGGGCCGTCACGGCGCGCTCCAGCACATCGGCCATTTCGAGCGCCGGGCGCGACGCGTTCGCGCGGATGATCTCCTTCATCCGCTCCTAGCCGAAGTGCTCCTTCGTGGGAGATGGCGCCTCCCAGATGCCATCCGTGCCGATGATGATCACGCATCCGGAACGAAGGCCGTCGCGGGAGTATTCCTCGTAGGTGGTTTCCGGCACGATGCCCAGCGGAATATCGCCGCCTTCCGGTTCCTCGAACTCGCCGCGGTCGGGGAAGTAGATGATCGCCGGATCGTGACCGGCGCTGGCCCAGCGCGCGGCGCCGTGGTCCGCATCAATCACGAGCAGGGAGAGCGTCACGAAGCGGTTGTGCCGGTCTCCGGCGAGGATGCTGTTCACCCGAGTGAGCAGCATCCCGGCCGTGCGCTCCAGTTCCCGCCGGCTCTGCGCCGCCGTGATCCACGCGACGATGGCCAGCGGAATCATGGCGGCGAGCAGCAGGTCGAGCGAGAGTTTGGCCGCGAGGGGCCACGAGCGGGGCGGGCGCATGAGATCAGCATACTCGTGGCCGTTACCGCAGAATCGAGGGCATCCACACCTCGCGCGGCGGGTCGTAGGGCCCGTACGACATGTACGACATGACCTTGAGCGTCCGGCAGCCCGCCGCGAGGCACCGGCGGAACAGGTCGGGCTGGCTGAGCGGACAGAAGAAACGTGTGTCGCCGGCCGGATTGCGCCGCGCGGCCTGCACGATGAGCGCCAGAGCGTCATCCACCGATTCGGCCGCGCCGTGCCCGACGAAGCCCGGCAGGAAGTAGCCCGCGGCCTTCCCGCTCCGCTCGCGAACGAACGCGGGCATTCCGGCCCGCAACGCCGCGGCCACACCGTTGCGCCGGCTGGTGCGGAAATGACGCTTCGAGAGATCCTCGGCGATGCCCAGGTCGTCGAGCGTCATGGCGCGCACGGATGCATCGTCCTCCGCCGCGGACTTTGCCTCCATCACGGCGGCCGAGTCGCGCCAGTCAAACCCCAGCGACGTGTACAGCGAGAGCGACGTCGTATTGATCGCCTCCTGGAAGAGGCGGATGCTCTGGACGCCGCGGTCGAGCGCATGATCGATCGCCGCCTGCATGAGCCGCCGCCCCAGGCCCTTCGCCTGAACCGCCGGATCGACAAACACCGGCCCGAGCCCGGCGACGGGATCGTCCATGTCCAGAAAGTTCCCTCCGGCGAGGCGGCCATCGACCACGGCGGCGACGCGGAAGCCATCAACCCGGCCGATGAACCATTCGATGACGTGGCGGGCCGTCTCGAGCGAATCGATATCGCGCGGCGTCGCGTGGCGGTCTTGAAGAGCGCAGAACGCCTCGTGAAAGAGGCGCGCGAGTTCCGGCGCGTGCTCGGGGCCGGGTGTCATGAGTTCGGTGGGCATTGGGTGGCGCTCCGCGGGCCCTCTCGGCCCGGACGCGCAGGATACAGATGGGTGGACGCTGTCTTCTCGGCCGTTCCCAGCCCCCGGGGGCGCTGCCCGGCCCACCACCCCGATCGACGCGGCATGATCAAGGCCTCGTCGGCCGATACACCATGCATGAACCCCCGACGCTCCCCCCTCATCACCATCGCCCGCTGGACCGCCGGCCTCGGCTTCATCGGCTTCGCGCTCGGCTTCTTCGGCCCGATGATCTTCGCGCCCGGCGCAAATCAGGGTCCGCTCCTCGGCATCTTCATCACCGGCCCGATCGGCGTGGCCACGGGATTCGTCGCGGGCATCGTGCGATGCATCGCGCTGCGCACCGAAGCGCAGGAGACGCACCACGAACGCCACGCGACTGAAGAGCGCTGGCGCAACGCGGCCTGACACGGCGCGCGGCTCAGATCAACGGATCATGCTTCGGCAGCCCGTGCGCCGGCGCCGTGTTCACCTGCACCAGACGCTCATCCTGCTTCCGCTTCGCCTCGTCCGGATCCACATAGTCGCTGTGGCACGACGCCTTCGACCCCGCCTCCGCTCCCACGGCCCTCTTCGTCTTCGCCGCGAGGCGGTGGATCTCCTCCGGGCTCAACACCCCGCGGCTTTCCAGAATCTGCTGCTGCTCGGGCGAAAGAGCCGCGGACATCTTCGGCGCCCCCGGCGTCGCGCCGTCGCGACCACCCATCCGCTCGAACCCCTCCGCCTTGCCGCTGGCGAACTCCTGAATCTCCTTGCTGATCCGCACGCTGCACCAATCGTGCCCGCACATGGCGCAGAAATCCGTATCCACGTCCAGGTCCTCATCGTGCAGGGCCCGGGCCGTGTCGGGGTCGAATGAGAGTTCGAAGTGCTTCTCCCAGTTGAGCGCCGCCCGCGCCTTCGTCAGGTCGTCGTCCCAGTCGCGCGTTCCCGGAATGCCCAGGGCCACGTCCGCCGCGTGCGCCGCGATCTTGTACGCCACACACCCCTGCTTCACGTCGTCGCGCTTGGGCAGGCCCAGGTGCTCCTTCGGCGTCACGTAGCACAGCATGCTCGCCCCGTGGTACGCCGCGGCCGTCGCGCCGATGCAACTGGTGATGTGGTCGTACCCCGGGAACACGTCCGTCACCAGCGGCCCCAGCACGTAGAACGGCGCTCCGTGGCAGATCCGCCGCTGCGCCTTCATGTTGTATTCGATCTGGTCGAACGGCACGTGCCCCGGCCCCTCGACCATCACTTGACACCCCTTGCGCCACGCGCGCTCCGTGAGTTCGCCCAGCGTCTCGAGCTCCGCGAGTTGCGCCGCATCCGTCGCGTCCGCCAGCCCGCCCGGCCGCAGACCATCGCCGAGCGAGAACGAGACATCCCGTGCCCGCATGATGTCGCAGATCTCATCGAAATGGTCGTACATCGGGTTCTCGCCGTTGTGCACGAGGCACCACTTCGCCAGCAGGCTCCCTCCGCGGCTGACGATCCCGATGAGCCGGCTCTTGATGTGCTTCAGATGCCCGCGCCGCACGCCCGCGTGAATCGTGAAGTAATCCACGCCCTGCTCCGCCTGGGCCCGCAGCGACGCGAAGATCAGGTCCGGCGTCAAGTCCTCGATCTTCCGCCCAATGATCATCGAGTAGATCGGCACCGTCCCGATCGGCACGGTCGAGGCCCGGATGATCGCCTCGCGGCACGCGTCGAGGTCGCCGCCCGTCGAGAGATCCATCACCGTGTCCGCGCCCCAGCGCTCCGCCCAGCGCAGTTTCTCCACTTCCTCGTCCGTGCCGGATGAAACCGGCGAAGCGCCCATGTTCGCGTTGATCTTCGTGCGGCTGGCCCGCCCGATGACCATCGGCCGCAGCCTGTGCGCCAGGTGCGCCGTGTTCGCGGGCAGAATCATGCGCCCCGCCGCGATCTCATCGCGGATGTCTTCCGCCGCGAGATGCGGCTCCTGCTCCGACTCCGCCACCGCCAGCATCTGCGGCGTCACGATGCCCAGCCGCGCATGCTCCAGCTGCGTGATCGGCCGGAAATCCGCGGGATAGACCACCCGCAGCCGCCGCCCGCGCGCCGTGTTGAACTCCACGAACCGCCGCGAATCTCCCACGCACGATGGACAGCCCGCGCTTCGCGCATCCCCGCGCCTGCACGCGGGCTCGAACGGATTGTCCGACTCGACATCGCCCACCCAGTCGGATCGCCCCATCCAATCCGCCGCGGCGGGGCCTGTTTCTTCCGCCGCCCCGCCCGCCGCCGGCCCCAGCTCCGCCACCGACCACCCCTCCGGCAGAAAATCCCACGCCGTCCGGGCCGACGGCGCCGGCATGCCGGGCGTATCCGGCGACGCAAACGCCAGCGGGCCGCCCACATCCGGCGCCAGCGCGAATGAGCCCGGTGTCGTCCCCTCAGCGCGGGAGGACGGATTGACCCCGCCGCGGAGGGGGAGGTTGAAGCGATCAAGCGCCGCCCCCGTGTCCTCGCCGCCGGGCGCCGCGCTCGGAGGCCGGCTCGCGCCCGCTGCAGGCCGCCCGTTCGCGCGCCCATTGGTCGCTCCAGGCGCCCGCGCCGCATCAGTGGGGGGGTTGGGACTTGTCTTGGTCTGTGCCACGGGCGGTTCCTCCAACGGAGGGATCGCCCGACGCGGGAGTGGATCGGGAAAGCCGCGGCGTGCAACCGGCCCGCGGCAGATTCGACCCTTCGCTTCCCTACGCCGGTGCGAACCGGATCAGGTTCAGCGGGTGCTTCTCAGCCCACCCCTACAGGCGGGGGGGGCGCCCCGAGCGAACTCTTTGCCCATCGAACCCCATGGACAGGCGCCGATGGTCCTGAGATTATACTCGGCCCATGGCGAAAATGGCAGTCAAGGAAGTCCAGTCGCGCGCACTGGCGATCATTGCCCAGGCGCCGGAGGGAATCCGACTCAAAGAGCTTGTCCGAACAATTAAACAGCAGAGCCCGGAGACGCCTGAGAACACAATCGTGGGCTCAGTGTGGAATCTGCACAACCTCTTCCCGACTCAGGTTTCCAAGCCAAGCCGCGGGCTGTTTGTTCAGGTCAACAGCTATCGATCCGGCGTCGCCATCGACGAAGAGGAGTCGCAGACTTCAAGTTCGGTGGTAGAGCGGGACTTCTATCAACCATTTGCCGACTGGCTCCGCCGTGAGCTTGACGAGGTCACGAACGCTCGCGCGCTCGGTGGCGCCGGCCTAAAGAGCAAGTGGGGCACCCCGGACGTTGTCGGTGTCTACAGGCCTTTGACGGGGGACTTGATCAAGTTCCAGCCGGAGATCGTTTCGGCCGAGATCAAGATTGACCCCTCAGCGCCGGTTGTGGCGTTCGGGCAATCAGCGGCATATCGCCTTTTTTCAACGAAGTCCTATGTGGTTGTCCCAAACACTGTTACGCGGGACGATCTTGATCGCTTGGAGGCGTTGGCTCTTCTATTCGGTATTGGCGTAGTGACCTTTGACGTGGACGTAGACCATCCGGAGTTTCTAGTCCGCGTACGGGCCCAGAGATTTGTACCGGACATGTTCTACGTGAACGAGTTCGCCCATAGGCTGCGCACGCTGGACCGAGATGCTTTTGATGAGCTCTTTGGCTGAGCAGCTGGAGGTCGGTCCAGCTACTTCGCCTTCTTCGCCCTGTGCGCCCGCGATTTCGCGATGTACTCCACCGCGTCGAAGTCCTTGCACGCCGTCTCGCCATGGTCGATCTTCACCGGCCCGATCCGCTTCGCCGCGGCGATCGCCTCGTCCGCCAGCCCGTCGCAGTACGTGCCGATCGCGATGAGCGCCATGTTCATCGCCTCCCTGGCGCGATTCGCCGACGAGTGAATCTCGCGCTCGATCGAACGGATCATCCCCCGCAGCGTGTCCATGGACACATCCGCGCCGTCCTTGAGCGCCGTCGAGATCGAGCCGTATCCCACCGCCCGCATGAACTCCGCCTTGGCGCTCATCCACTTGTCGCTCAGGTCGGCCAGATGCGGCGAGCGCCCCGCGAGCCCGGCAAACGCGCCCGAGAGCACGTAGTTGTCGATGTCGGTCGCCCAGCGGTTCAGATCCGCGGCGCTCATCTTCGCCGCGTCGGCGATCATCGTCGCCAGCATGCGCGCATCGTGATTGCCCGTCTCCCACAGCGCGAGCGCGAGGTCGTGGTCGGTCCTGATCTTCTTCGCCATGTCGCGCAGGTTCGCGAACGAGACGCCGAACATATCGCCCTTCACGCCGTGCCGCACGTACACCTTCCGGTTCTGGTCCGTCCCCGCCTTCCTGAGCGCGGCCATCGCCTGCTCCCGCGTCAGGCGCGCGCCGGTCGTTCCGCCGGCTTTCGCAGGCGATGCGATGCCCGGAACGCGACGCTTCGCTGCGCCCGCCCGCGCAGCCTTCCTTGTTGACTTTGCGCCCCTCGTGGCGGACTTCTTCTTCGCGGTAGTCTTCGACGTCTTCTTCGCGGCAGGCATGTGGCCTCCTCCGGTGTTCCGGAGGAGTTTACCGGCGCTGAACCGACGCCCAAAGCCCCGTCCCAGGCCCGTTCGCCCCGAACCCGCCTCAGACGGTGGGGATTGCGAAGTTCAGCCGCAGCTGGAAGTCGTTCATCGCCTGAGGCGCCCCGCCGCCCGGGAACCGCATGCTGTGATCTTCCTCGCCGTCATTGAACGTCAGCGATTCGATCGTCCCCGCCGCGATGCCGAACGCCTGGCCCGCGTTCAACGTGTCCACGTGCAGAATCGAGATCTGCCGGATCGCCGCCGACGCCACGAACGAGTTCGTGAACGATCCGTCGCCCGTCGGCGACTTGCGCACAAGCAGCCGGTCGATCTGCCCGAAGATCTGGGCCTGACTGATCGGCGGGAAGCCGAACGGCGTCGCCTCCGCGATGGCCGAGAAGATGGCCGAATCGACCATGCCCGAAGTCATGATCACGCCCATGTGGTCGCGCGACCGCAGGACCGAGTTCTGCATCACGCCGATCACGTTCAACTCATGGAGCGAAATCCGCGGATCGAACGGGTTCTGCTGCAGCCGGATGTTCGAATCCATCAGATCGCCGCGGACGAACATCGTCCCCATCCTCTGGGCCGTCACCTCCGCCGAGAAATCGCCGTCGAGGCCCAGGCGCCGGTCGCCCTTCGTGCGCAGCATGTCGATCTGCCCGGCCTCGATCGATCCGCCCATCCACTGGGGAACATCGATGACCCGGGCAAGGCCGGTCGGGTTCAGATCCGTGTTGAGCACCTGCCCGCTCACCCAGCGATCGAGATCGCCTCGGAACGTGATGTCCATGTCGCGCACTTCGCCCTTGATGGCCACCGTGCGCACTTCGCGATCCGTCACCCACTGGCCGTTGTAGACGTCGCCCGCGACCGTCATCCGGTGGATGCTGAACTGCCCAACGCTGCTCATCGCGATGTCCACCGTCAGGTCGCCGTCCATGCCGCGCCGGCGATCGCCGGTCACGATGAAGTTCACGATGCTGTCCGCCAGCACGCCGCCGCCGATCCATTCGCACACCGTCAGCCGCGACGCCTCGCCCACCACCACCACGTCGAACGCCGACACCGCCTTGGCCTTCAGCGCCTTCATGTCGCCCGCGATGTTGATCGACGCGTTGCTCACGTCGCCCAGCGTGATCGTGCCGGCGTCGCCCACCACCTCGAAGCGCGAGCTGTACATGAACCCGTTCACGGAGAGCGATCCCAGCGACCGCTCGAGGTCCGGCATGCCGCTCAGCATCGCGTCGATGGCGAAGTCGCCCGCAATCCCCGCCCGCCGGTCGCCCTTGATCGCGATCTTCTCGATCGAAGGCGCCCGGAGCTGATCGGGCACGCTGTCCTTGTCCACCCACTCCACCGCGTACAGCGTGTTCACACGCGTCTGCGTGCGGAAATCCACGTCCGCCACGCGCCCGAAGTAGACCCTCATGGCGACCGGGTCGAGGCCCTCGCTCCCCACCATGATGTCGATGTCTTCGATGTCGCCCAGGATCTTCAGCGTGGAAACCCCGCCCGGGACCACGATGTCGCCGCCTGTGGCGCCCGCCACTTCCAGCGTCTGCATGCGGCCGTCAGCCACGAACACGCTCGTCAGGTCGTCGCCGTCGCCGTCCCCGTCGAGATCCTCCTCCACCACCATGCCCGCGATGCGCAGGCCGTTGATGTTCACGCCAGTGATGTCGCCCTTGATCTTCACGTGCCCCACGAACACGCTCGAGACGATGACGCCCAGATCCTCCGGCGTCCGCCGCGCATCAATAATCTTGGACACCGACGATGCGCCTTCGATCGAGATCGCCACGCCCCGCGGCAAACCGTCCTGCAGCGTCACGCTGCTCACGCGCGAGCCGTCGAACCGCACCTTCACGATCTCCGCGATGTTCGTCGGAATCCCCACGCCCGACAGGTCGATGATCGTCACCGTCGCGTTCCCGTTCGAGAACGAGAACCGATCGCCGTCGATCGTCCCCGGCGGCTCGGCCACGATGTCCAGCCGCAGCGAAATGCGGCTGATCACCGCCAGGTTGTCCGCCGCGATGTCCGTCGGGCCATCCACCGCGTCCGCGTCGAGCACCGGAACCTCGCCGAAGGCGCCGCCGATCGACGAGAAATCGATCCGCGTCAGCCCCGCGAGCGCATCCATGATCGCCAGGCCCGCGTCATCCACCACCTCGGCGAACACCGCGAAACCGCCGTTCTGGTTGTCCAGGTTCTGGCTGTTGTTCCCCAGGTTGAAGAAGAACTGGTTCGTCGCCGAGTTCGGCTGCCCGCCCAGCTTCGCAAACGCCAGCGTGCCGCGCAGGTTCGAGATGCCCGGCTCGTTCAGAATCTGCGGATCCCGCGGCGGCTGCACCGTCGGCGTATCCGCGAGGAACCCGCCGCCCTGCAGCACGAACCCCGACACCAGCCGGTGGAAGTACGTGTTGTCGTACCGTCCGCTGTCCGCATACGACAGGAAGTTCGCCACCGAAATCGGCGTATCCTGCTGGAACAGCCGCACGTCGATGTCGCCCAGCACCGTGAAGATGCGCGCAGTCGGATCGAACGCCCGCCGCGTGAAGAACTCCAGCTGACCGCCCGCGACCCCGTCGCCCGTCGGCATATCGCTCCCGTTGAACTCCGCGTCCAGCGCCTCGCCGTTCAATCCGCGGATCTGGTCGCCGTTCACGGTCACGCGATATCGCGTGCCCGCGTCAACGTCCGCCATGATGCGGATTTCCCGCGCCCCGCCCTCGCCCGCCAGCTCCAGCGTGAACGCGTGCCCCACGTCGTCCGCCGTGCCGAACTGCGAGTCTGCCCCCGCCGAGGTCACCGAGAACGCCGCCTGGTTGATCGTCGCGGCGTTCAGTGCGTCCGTCGGCGTCAGGATGATCAGCCCGCGATTGTCCGCGAAGATCGTGTCAATGCACGGAGCATCTCCGCTCAGCAGCAGCCGCGGCTCGAGCGGCTCGCAGCGAACCTGTGCGGCCTGCGAACGGCGACGGGCAGCGCGGACAGCGCTTCCCCCTCGGCGGAACGTGTGGCGCCTCGGCATCTCTCTCATTCTCCTCAAGAACCCCTGCACGCGAAACGCGGCCCCCTTGCCGCTTCCGCTCCTGCAGACCTCTCCGGATCACCCCGAAACAACCCCTGGAATCGCTCGCCCACCGCGAGCCTCGCCCGCCGCCGCCGGCCGCCACCACGCGCACCGGCCTCGGGCCTTGACAGGAAGGTAGCACCCTCAGCCCGCTCGACAAGCAGTTATTGACACTTTGCCCTCGGTTTGCGGGCGTCTGGATGACCGGCGCCGTTCACGCGGCTTGTGCAGGATTACGCCGCGGCGTCCCAAAGGTTCCCACATTGGTGGATCCCACTTCAGGGCGATCGCCCCCGCGTGCCTGGCCCAGGAAACGGCCGGAAGGGCCCTCAGACCAGCCGCATGGAACGCAAGCCCGTACGAAAAACGCCGGCGTCGGGTCTCCCCGGCGACGGCGTTACTCCTCCGAAAGGTGTGTGGCAGATCGGTGGACCGTTCGGTCCTAAAACAGAAGGGCCCGCTTCCAGGCCAATCTGTTGACCCCGGACTTAGTTCTGCGGTGACCCTGTGACATCCACCGCAGGCCGGAGTATAACTCCTCCTGGCGGAAGTGCAATAGATGCGCACGCAAACAAGGCGATTTTTTCGCCTCTTACTCAACCCGAGCAACCCGCACGGCCAACGACGCCGCGCCAGTCGCTCAAACGAGTTGCTCCGACGCTGCTTCCAGGAGCGTCGGGGGACGCGGAACGTCCCGAAATCCAGCAGGCAAAGCCGACCGGACAACCGCTTCGCCGATGAATCAACACCGGCGAAGCGGGCACAGGGAATCCGTGGATCTGCCACAGCCGGGTCACACGGCATTGCACCGGGACTCCGGCAGTTCACCACGGAGGAGTCAGCAAAATCAGCACAGACTTGGACGAAAAAACAGTGTCTGAGCCTGTGCGCCAAACCCAGTTGTATCGAGTAGGCTTCCCTACTCGTGCCAGTCAGACCGGACCCTCTCTCCAGCCCAGACAGCACTCCTCAACTCAACGTCAGACAAGATACCAGCCCACCCCCGCCAGTCAACCCTCTATTCCGCAATCTCTGCCCATTTTGCGCCGACGGCGCCACCTGAAATGTCTCGCACACCCCGGCGTTCACCCCGCCCCATGCCGCCGGGGCAGGAGCCACGCCTTCCCGTCCCTCCAGGCGGGGAATTTGGCCCGCCACGCCTCGACAGCCTCAAGCCCCACCTCCACGCTCAGGACCGCCTCCTCCGCCCCCGCCTCGGCCAGGATGGCCCCGTCCGGCCCCACGGCGATCGAGCCGCCCGAATACCGCAGGTGCGGATCCTGCCCGCACCGGTTCACACCGAGCACAAAAGCCTGGTTTTCGATCGCCCGCGCGATCGCCAGGGCCCGCCAGTGGGTCGCCCGTTCCGCCGGCCAGTTCGCGCCGATGGCGATGGCCTGGGCCCCCAGGCCCAGCCCCGCCCGGAAGAGCTCCGGAAAACGCAGGTCGTAGCAAATTGCAGGGCAGACGAGCAGCGATTCGCCCTCCGCGCGCCACTCCCACGTCAGCACGCGCTCGCCGCCGGCGAAGCGCTCCGGCTCGCGCCCGAACGAAAACGGGTGAATCTTGTCATATCTCGCGATTTCCGCGCCTTCCGGCGAGAAAACCAGCGCCCGGTTGCGGCCGAGGCCATCCGGCCCCAGCGCCGTGACGCCCGCCTGCACGAAAACCCGCTTCAATCGCGCCAAATCCGCCAGAAAACGCGCGCTCGAGCCATCGCCGTCGTGCGTGCGCTCCACATTGAGCGAAAACCCGGTGTCGAACATCTCCGGGAGCAGAATCAGGTCGCCCGGGCCCACATCCGCCGCGGCGACCATCTCCGCCACGCGCCGGTGGTTCGCCCCCTTGTCCTCCCACGCGATGTCGAACTGAACCAGGTGAGCGCGCATGCCGCGGACTCTATCCCCGCCGCCACATGCCGCCGCCGTACACCGCCTGGTCGCCCAGGTCCTCTGCGATGCGGATCAACTGGTTGTACTTGGCGTTGCGGTCGGAGCGGCAGGGGGCGCCGGTCTTGATCTGCCCGCAGTTCGTCGCGACGGCGAGGTCCGCGATCGTCGCATCCTCCGTCTCGCCCGAGCGGTGCGACATCACGCACGAATAGGCGCTCCGGTGCGCCAGGTTCACCGTCTCGAACGTCTCGCTCAGCGTGCCGATCTGGTTCACCTTGACCAGCACGGCGTTCGCGCAGCCCTCATCAATGCCGCGCTGCACGAAGCGGCGGTTGGTCACGAACAGGTCGTCGCCGACCAGCTGCACCTTTTCGCCCAGCCGCTGCGTGAGTTTCCGCCAGCCTTCCCAGTCGTTCTCCGCCAGGCCGTCCTCGATCGAGCGGATCGGATACCGGCTGCACCACCCGGCCCACAGGTCGATCATCTCGTCGCTGGAGGCGATGCGCTTCTTCTCCGACTTGAAGAAGCAGTAGCCTTCCTTGCCCATTTTCGCGGCTTCGTTCCAGAGTTCGCTCGTCGCCGGATCCAGCGCGACGAACACCTGCTCCCCCCACGAATACCCCGCCTTCTTCACGGCCTTCTCGATGATCCGCAGCGCATCCTCGTTGTCCTTGAGGTCGGGCGCGAACCCGCCCTCGTCGCCTACGGCCGTCGAAAGACCGTCGTCGTGCAGGACGCCCTTGAGCGCGTGGTAGATCTCGACGCCCGCCCGCAGCGCCTCGCCGAAGTCGTCGAACCCCCACGGCTGGACCATGAACTCCTGGAAATCGACCGTGTTGTCCGCGTGCTTGCCGCCGTTCAGGATGTTGAGCATGGGCACGGGCAGGGTGCGGGCCGCCGTTCCGCCGAGGTAGCGGTAGAGCGGGAACCCCAGGGCTTCGGCTGCGGCCCGGGCCGTCGCCATCGAGACGCCGAGGATCGCGTTGGCGCCGAGCCTGCCCTTGTTGGGCGTGCCATCCACTGCGCACAGGAGGGCATCGATCGCCTCCTGGTCGCGCGCATCGGCGCCGATGAGTTCGCCGGCGATGTCCACGTTCACGGCCTGCACCGCCTTGAGGACCGACTTGCCCATCCACCGCTTCTTGTCCCCGTCGCGGAGTTCGACCGCCTCGTGCTCGCCCGTGCTCGCGCCCGATGGAACCGCCGCCCGGCCCACGGCGCCGGAGGCGAGCATGATCTCGACCTCGACCGTGGGGTTCCCGCGGGAATCGAGGATCTGGCGGCCGACGATGGAGTCGATCTCGAACATGGCGTGCGCTCCGGCGTGTGTGTATGGCGTGCGGGCCGCTGATGATAATGATTCCGCTTGAATCGCCCGCGTCCGGGTTGCGGGGGCCGCGGGGGGTGGTATTGTTCCCCCGTCACCCTTTACGCGGCGGGATGCGTCATGCCCACGTCGGCACAAGGCTTTGAGCAACGGATCGCCCGGCTGAAGTCGGACCTGGTCGAGCAGGGCCGGCGCGTGCAGCGCATGCTCGAGGCCGCCGTCGAGAGCGTCTTCGATCGCGACGACTCCAAGGCCCGCTGGGTGTGCGACCACGACGCCGTCATCGACAAGGTGGATGTGGACATCGAGCGCGCCGCCGTGCAGATCCTCGTGGACGGCGCCCGCGGCGGCACGAGCCTCGGCGAGGCGCAGGTCCGCTGGGTGCTCACGATCGTCAAGGTGAACAACGAACTGGAGCGCATCGCCGACGAGGCGGTCCAGGTCGCGGAACGCCTCGACGCCTTCATCGCCCTGCCCGATCCGCCGCCCGACCGTTTCCGCGTGATGGCCAACAGCGTCATCGGCATCCTCGAGAACGTGGTGCGCTGCTTCGATACGCTCGACGCCGACCTGGCCCGCATCGTCCTCGCCAGCGACGACGCGGTGGAGGCCTTCGAGCAGGCCATCCTCCGCGAGACGCAGGAGGGGCTCCGAGCGGGCGCGACCACCGTCGATTTCGCCTTCGCCGTGAACTCCATGGCCGCGGGCCTCGATCGCGTGAACGATCACTGCACGAACATCGCCGAACAGGTGATCTACGTGGCGACGGGCGCCATCGTTCGTCACTCGCACGGCCACTGGACCGCGCCGGAGCAGCCGCTGTAGAAGAGGAGAGACGCGCGCCTCCGCCGCGCGGGACCGACGTGTTGGGGACGAGCGCCATGGCCGAGCACAACGAAATCGCCCGCCGGCTCGAAGCGGCCGGGCAGGGGGGGTTGCTTCGCTTCATCGGCGAACTCGATCCGCGCCGCCGCAGCCTGCTGCTGGAGCGCATCGACGCGCTCGAAATCGAGCGCCTGCCGCGCCTCGTCGAGACCTACGTCAAGAAGAGCGAGCCCTTCGCGCCCCCCGCCGACCTTCAGCCCCCCAACGTCTACCCGCGCGATCCGCGCTCCCCGAAGCGCTCGTGGGACATCGAGACCTTCCGCGCCGAGGGCGAGCGATTGCTCCGCGCCGGCGGCGTCGCCGTCTTCACCGTCGCGGGCGGACAGGGCACGCGCCTGGGCTTCGAAGGCCCCAAGGGCTGCTATCCCGCCACGCCCGTGCTGCGCAAGCCCCTCTTCCGCTGCATCGCGGAGTGGGTCCTCGCCGCGCAGAAGCGCTACGGCGCCATCGTGCCGTGGCTCATCATGACCAGTCCACAGAACCACGATCAGACCGCCGCCTTCTTCCACGATCAGAACTGGTTCGGCCTCTCGCCTGAGCACGTCACGCACTTCCAGCAGGGCGTGATGCCCTCCTTCGATATGCGCACCGGCCAGGTTCTGCTCGCCGAGAGGGATGAGCCCGCCACCAACCCGGATGGCCACGGCGGCTCGCTCCGCGCCCTCTGGCGCAGCGGCGCGATCGATGACCTCCGCGACCGCGGCGTGCGACACATCTCATACGTCCAGATCGATAACCCCCTCATCAAGGTCATCGATCCCGTCTTCATCGGCCTCCACGCCGCGGCTGACGATTCATCCGGCGAGATGTCCTCCAAAATGGTCCCCAAGACCGATCCGGCCGAGCGCGTCGGCGTCTTCGCCTCCGCGGGCGGCCGCACGATGGTCGTCGAATACTCCGATCTGCCCCCCGATCTCGCCTCGGCCCGCGAGCCGGATGGCTCGCTGCGATTCAACGCGGGCAGCCCCGCGATCCACATGATCGGCGTGGAGTTCATCGCGCGGCTCAACCAGCAGGCGGGCGACGACGGCTTCGCGCTCCCCTTCCATCGCGCCGAGAAGAAGGTCCCCTACATCGACCTCGAAACCGGCCGCCGCGTCGAGCCCGAGAAGCCCAACGCCGTCAAACTCGAGATGTTCGTCTTCGATGCGCTGCCGCTCTGCGAGCGATCGATCGTGCTCGAGACCGACCGCGTCGAGGAGTTCGCGCCGATCAAGAACGCCGAGGGCGCCGATTCAGCCCGCACCAGCCGCGCCCTCCAGACCGAGCGCGCCGCCCGCTGGCTCGAGCAGGCCGGAATGAAGATCCCCCGCGGCGCGGATGGCGCGCCGAAGTGCGCCCTCGAGATCAGCCCCCTCACGGCGATGCGCCCGGAAGACCTGCGCGAAGCGAGACTGCCGCAGAAAATAGACGAGCGCGCCGAGATCGCGATCTAAGCCCTCGTCACGTCCGGCCGCGCCGCTGCCCGAGCAGCAAAGATCCGGTTCCCGCCCTGAGCACCCTCCGCCTCAACATCTCCAGCGCCGTCAGCGCCGAGCGCATCCGCACCGCCTGCCTGTCGCCCGCGAACTGAAACAGTCGCGCATCCGTCTCGATCGAGTTCGCAGCGCCCCCGGAGCCCCCGCCGCCGCCTCCGCCGCGGCCGGCCCGCGCAATCCACACCGTTCCCACCGGCTTGTCCGGCGTCCCGCCCTCCGGCCCGGCGATCCCCGTGATCGCCAGCGCATGCTGCGCCCGCGCGCCGAGCGATGTCCGCAGCGCGCCCTCCGCCATCGCCCGCGCCACCTCCTCGCTCACCGCGCCGTGCGCCTTCAGCAGCGCCTCCGGCACGCCCACCTCCTCCATCTTCGCCTCGTTCGCGTACGTCACCCATCCCCCGAGGTACACCGCGCTCGAGCCCGAAACCTCCGTGATGAGCGCCCCCAGCAATCCCCCGGTGCACGATTCCACCGTCACCACCGTCTCGCCGCGCCGCTTCAGCGCCGCCAGCGCCGCCGACGCCAGCGTCTCCTCATCCCTTCCGAAGACGAACTCGCCCACCGCATCCCGCACCAGCCGCTCCGTCTCGCCCACCAGCCGGTCCGCCTCCGCCGCGGCGCCCTCGTGGCGGATCCGCACCGAAACCTGCCCGCCGCTCGCCGTCGTGCCCACCAGCGGATTCCGCTTCCGGTCCATGAGGGACCCCAGCCGCTCCGCCGCGGCTGACTCACCGATCCCATACATGTGCAGCACAAGCGCCCGCACGACGCGCCCGCCGCCCCCGGAAGTCCCGGAGGCCAGCGCCGGCGCCACGAAGCGCTCGAACATCGGCGCCATCTCCGCGGGCGGGCCCGGCAGGCAGAACACCTCGCATGCGGAGCCGCCCCGCCGCAGCGCCGCCCGCAGCCCCGGCGCCGTGCCGACCTCGTTCGCCAGCCCCGCCGCGGATTCCGGCCGCAGCGCCTGAACGCGATTGCTCGCCGGCATCGCGACCCCCGCGGCATCGAAGCGCCGCCTGACCTGCGACGCCATGTCCGCGTCCTCGACCAGCCGATCGCCCAGCGCATCAGCCAGCGCCTCACGCGTCAGATCGTCCTGCGTCGGCCCGAGCCCGCCCGTGACGATCAGCACTCCCGCGGCTTCCGCCAGCCGCGACATCGCCGCCGCGATCGCCGCCCGGTCGTCCGCCACCGTCACGTGCTCGACCACGGTGCATCCCAGCGCCCCCAGCCGCTCCGCCACCCAGCGCGAGTTCGTATCCAGCGATTGACCCGTCGTCAGTTCATCGCCGACGGCGAGAACCGCAGCGCGCTCCGCGGCAGTGGGGGGCATGGGGACAGAATAGGGAATACGGAATACGGAATACGGATACGGAACACGGGAAGGAATCGTCCGGATGCGTCCGCTGCCAAACCCCGTCTACCGCCTACCGAACTCCCCCCGCAAACTCCCCAACCTGCCGCACCGCCACCGTGTTCACCACCCCCGGCTTCCCGAAGGGCTTGCCCGCCAGCAGCACGACGACGTCCCCCGGCGCGGCGAACCCACGCTCCAGAATGATCCGGTCCGCCATCGCCGCGAACTCCGACCGGTGCTCCGGAATCATGTGCGGATGAATCGGCGTCACGCCATAGAGCAGCGCCATCCGACGGATCGAGCGCTCATCGCTCGAAAACGCCAGAATCGGCACGCGCAGCCCCACGCGGCTCAGGTACCTCGCCGCCCCGCCGTTCTGCGACCACACGCCGACGAGTTTCGCGCCGACGTCGTTCGCGATGTGCCACGCCCCGTGCGCCAGCGCCGCCATCCGGTGCTGCTTCGCCTGCAGCAGCGCCGAAGGCGTCGATTCCGGCGGCAGCTCCCGCAGCCGCTCCTCCGTCGCCAGCGCAATCCGCCGCATCATCTGCACCGCCAGCGGCCCGTGCCTGCCCACCGCCGTCTCGCCCGAGAGCATCACCGCATCCGCGCGGTCGAAGATCGCGTTCGCCACGTCGCTCGCCTCCGCCCGCGTCGGCATCGGCTTCTCGATCATCGTCTCCAGCATCTGCGTCGCGACGATGCACGGCTTCCCGAAATCCTGCGCCCGCGCAATGAGTTTCTTCTGGATCACGGGCACCCGCGCCAGCTCCATCTCCACGCCCAGGTCCCCGCGCGCCACCATGATCCCGTCCGCCGCGTCCAGAATCTCGTCGATCCGCTCCACCGCCTGCGGCTTCTCGATCTTCGCGATCACCGGAATGAACCGCAGCCCCGACGAATCCTCCAGCGTCGCCCCGCACTTGTCCCCCTCGCACATCGCCGTCAGCGCCGTCTTCAGCGAGCGCACCTCCTCGCCCCGGCGCACGAACGACATCGCCAGGTAGTCGAGCCCCTGCGCCACCGCCCACTCCACGTCCTTCCAGTCCTTGTCCGTGATCGGCGGCGCGGAGATATCGCTGTCCGGCAGGTTCACGCCCTTCCCGCTCGTCACCAGGCCGCCCACCGTCACGCGGCAGCGCAGCGTGTCCCCCTCCGTCGAGGTCGCCAGCGCCCGGATCGCCCCGTCGTTGATCAGAACTCGGTGCCCCGGCTGAACTTCATGCACGATCGCGGGGTACGTGCATGGAAACACCGGCGTCTCACCCCCCCGAGCCAGGTCCACATCCCTCCGGAACTCGATGTCCTGCCCCGCCCCCAGCGTGATTCCCCCCTCCGGCACGCGCCCCACGCGGATCTTCGGCCCGCTCAGGTCGCCGATCACCGCCACCGGCCGGTCCAGCGCCGCGCCGATCGCCCGCACCGCGTCCAGCCGCCGCTTGTGCTCTTCCTGCGTGCCGTGCGAAAAGTTCAGCCGGAAGACGCTCGCCCCCGCCTCCATCAGCCGCGTGAGCGTGTTCGCATCGTCCGTCGCCGGCCCAAGCGTGGCGACGATCTTCGTGAGCGACGGTGTCTGGCTGTGCTGTTCGGAATACGGCATGGCGGCGCACGCACACTATCGGCTTTTTCGGAATCAGCCTGTCCCGCCGCCCCTCATGCCGAATAAATGACGCTTCGCCCCCCCGGCGCCGCCGAAACTCCTCCTGAGCACCCCATGACCCACCTCGTCGCGCGACTCATCCTCTCCATGCTCGCCCTCCCCGCCACCGGCGCCCTGGTCCTGCTCCTGCTGGGCGCGTTGCTGGCCTCCGCGGGTCCGGGCGGGCCGCCGCCCCCCGAGTTCGCCGTCGCCATGTGGGCCGTCGTCTACCTCTTCATCGGCCTCTACTGGGTCTTCCTCTGGCGCCCGATGGTCCGCTGGACCCCCTCGCGCCTTCGCTGGACCATCGCCACGGCGCCCGTCGCCATCGCCATCGGCGCCTTCTGCGGCGCGCTCTTTCACGCGCTCACCGCCGGCGCCCCCGCGTTCATCGCCATCCTCTTCGGCGGCGGCGTTCCGCCCATCGTCTGGGTGCTCGCCACCGTTTTCATCTGGCGCGAAACCGCGGAGGAGCGCATCGCCCGCCTCACGCTTGCCGGCGCCGAGGCCGTGCCCTGCCCGCTCTGCGGCTACGACATGCGCGGCCTCACCTCCGCCAACTGCCCCGAGTGCGGCGGCAGGTTCACGCTCGAGCAGATCATGAAGGCGCGCGCCAAGGCCGAGTCCCTCGAGCACTCGGCCTGAGCGCGCAGATGGATTGCATCCCGGTGGCTGCGGCTTCCTGGTGGCAGCGGCTCTCCAGAGCCGCGCCTTCTGCATTCTGGTGGCCGCGGCTCTCCAGAGCCGCGCCTTCTGCATTCTGGTGGCAGCGGCTCTCCAGAGCCGCTGTCTTCCCCCTTCAAGTCACCCCCCGCGCCGCGTGTACACCACCTCCACCGCCTTGTGCTCCGCGCCGTTCCCGAGGTCATACACCATCGTCAGCGTGTGCCGACGCGGCCCATCGATCCGGATCTCGCACCGGAACGGCATCGCCCTCCCCGCGATCGGATTCTGCTCCACCCCCCGCAGCGTGATCGTCCGCGTCGCCTCGTCCCACGCCCCCGCGCCGTGCGCCATCGCCGCGCCCAGTTCGCACATCCACGTCGATTGATATTCGCCCGACAGCGGATCGAACCCGTAGTACGAAATCCCGCCGAACGTTTCGCCCGATGGGCTCCCGTGCGTCGCATCCTCCTTCAGGAACAGCCGGTTCACCGTCCACTCCCGCGTCACCGCGCCCTTGGAAACGATCGGCTCCGTCCCCTCGCCCACCCAGTACCGCACCTCCGCGTCCCACTTCCCGACCAGCGCATCGAGCCGTTCGTGCGCCGGTGTGCGCTCAGCCTTCGCCCACGCCTTGGACGCGGCGCACTCGCCCTTCGCCGCGGAATCACCCGATCGCGCCACGCTCCCGATCGCCCCCGCCACCACCGCCGCGCACACCAGCGCCACGCTCATCAGCCTCTTCATGACACGCTCCTTTCTTCAACTCCCGGGCGCACCGATATCC
This sequence comes from uncultured Phycisphaeraceae bacterium, assembly GCA_964529265.1. Taxonomy (GTDB): domain Bacteria; phylum Planctomycetota; class Phycisphaerae; order Phycisphaerales; family UBA1924; genus CAZGVW01. Next base: position 3,897 of record CAZGVW010000175.1, on the reverse strand, counting down.
CGCGGCCACGCGCCGCCTCGTCTTCCAGCGCCCGATTTCGTCATTCACTCTTCAGCGGGCCCAGTCACTCAGCCCGCGCAAGTCTCTTCACCCCGCCCCGAACAGCCTCGCAAACAACTCCGTCCACCTCTCCTCGATCCCCCGCCGCTCCGATTCCGCCATACCGAACAGCGAAATCCACAGATACGCGTCCTTCCGCGGCTTCGGGAACGACCATTCATCAATGTGCAGCCGCAGCAGGCCGTTGTTCCAGTTCTCCACCACCAGCGCCACCTGCTTCGGCGCCGTCAGCACCTGCACGCGCCCTTGCAACTCGTCCCCCGTCGCCGCCGTCACGCTGAAGGGCGCGCCCTCCTCCGTGCGCTCGAAACGCCCCTGCTTCAGCAGCCCCTCTGCGCTCATGATCCTCCGCCACCCCTCCTCGACCGGGAAATCGAACACCAGTTTCGATTTGATCACCCGCCGCTTCACGCCGTTGTGCTTCTCGACGTAGTGCCGCAATCCGCGCAACTCGAACGACCACCCGCGCTTCGTCGCATCGAACAACTCATCCCACACCGCGTCCTTACTGAAGCCCGAATGCACCAGCCGCAGCGTCGTCGAGCCCCCGTGCGATTCCAGGATGTAATCCGTCGCCGCAAGTTCCGGGGGCGGCGCAGCGCCCTTCCCCTCTTCCTTCTGCTGCTCCCACTTCGTCGGCGCGCCAGCCTCCGTCGGCTCGTTCGCCGTCGCCTCCGCCGAGGGAGACAACTGCGGATACACCACGCGCAGCCGCCGGTTCGGCTCCCACACGTCGATCCTGCACTCACCCTGAAAGTCCGCATCCCACGACGACCAGATCTTCCCGCCCACGCCCGGCGTCACCTTCGCCTCCAGCGGAAACCAGTTCATGAGCCCCTGCGCGGTGGAGATCGCTTCCCACACCGCGCTCGCGGGCGCATGAATCTCGATGCTCGTATCAATGCTCCGTGTCGCCGCGCTCATGGCCTGTCCGTCCCTTTCTGCGCGCGGAATCCCCGCGCCATCGCCCGACCTGCTTCAACAATCCCTTACGCCGCGCCTTCCGCCGTCCGCTTCACGGCCTTCGCGCCCGGAAACGCCCGCTCCAGCATCTTCTTCAGCCGCGACTCCAGCCCGTCCAGCAGCGCCCGCGGCGCATTCCACGAGTTGATCCACACGATCGCATCCACGTGCCCGAAGCACGTATACGCCCCCGCCCTCAGCATCGAGTTCTCCAGCGCCGCCACCGTCCCCGCGAACTCATGCGGCGGGTTGCTGTACATCACCGTCCCCTCGAACGTGTCCCCCGTCGAGGTCTTGAACGAATACGGCTCGCCCTCGCGCTTCTTCGTCATGTCCCCCTTCAGGTTCAGGCCCTCCGGCCCCGCCAGCCGCTTCCACGTCTCATCCACCGAAAGCCCCGACGGCGCCAGCAGCCACAGCGTCTCCCGATCCCGCCCGCGATGATGCGTCAGGTAGTGCCGCAGGCCACGCAGCTCCGCGCTCCACCCATTCCCGAAATCCTTGTACATGTCGTCCCACGCCGCTTCCTTGCCCACGCCGTGATGCACCACGCGCAGCGCCGTGCTCCCGCCCTTCCCCTCCAGGAAGAAATCCACCGCCAGCGGCGTCAACGTCCCATCCACCGGCGACGGCGCATGCCACACCGTGCGCAGATGCTTGTTCGGCTCCCATACCTCGATCGGATTCTCCGCCTCCATGTCCGGGCCCCACGACATCATCACGAAGCCGCCCTTCCCCGGCTTCACGCCCGCCTTGATTGGGAACCACCGCTGCAACTCCTGCCCGTCCGTCAGCGCCTTCCACACCGTCTCCACCGGCGCCGGAATCTCAACCTCCCGCTCCAGCAGACGCTCGTTCGTGCCGCTCTTCGCTTGAGTCGTGGTCATGATGGGCCTCCGGAGGCGCCCGCCGCGTCCGCCTCGCGCGCCGCGGCTTCCGCCTCTTCCTCAGTCTTCGTCATCGTTGGATACGCCCCGATGAAGAACGTGAAGGGACGCCCCTCCGGCGCTCTCTCATCGTGGTGCTTCGCGGCCAGCCGCGCCACCTCGTTGCTCAGCCCCTCCGCGAACGCGTTCAACTCCGCCGCGGAGGCGAAGCGAATCTCCGTCTGAAGCGTGAACGTGGGCAACTGCTTCTTCACCCGGTCGGCCCGCTTCCGCAGCACCGCAAGGTCGCGCACCGCCTTCGCCGCCACCGACACCAGGTACGCCCACGAAAACCGATCCTTGATCTGCGATGGATCCGCCCCCAGGTCCCCCAGCGCCTCCGGACTGATCAGATAATGCGACGCCGTCGCCTGCACGATCCGCTCGACGCAGTTCCCCTTCCGCCGCTCGCCCACCGCCTCCAGCAGCCCCGCGGCTTCCAGTTCCCTCAAGTGGTAGTTCACCTTCTGCCGCGCCAGCCCGATCCGCTTCGCAAGCCCCGCCGCCGACCCCGGCGCCCGCAACTCCTCCATGATCCGTCGCCGCAAGGGATGCAGCAGCGCCACCGCCTGCTCCGGCGCCTGAATCACCTTGACTGCGCTCACTGGAAGAGCCGACATCGCGAATCACTCCTGCCCAAGTCCGCCCCGGCGACCCGGAGCCCCCCCGGTGGGGAAACCCTCCGAATTCCCCGGAATATCCCGGAATCCGGCCTCAGCACAGGTCAGAATACACCGACAACTACATTTGTCAAGACAGAAAATATGGTCGACGACAGCCAAATTCGAGCCCGGCCCCCCGCCCCCGTGCCCGCGACCCTCCACTCGCGTCCGACCTTCCCCACGGGCTCTTCTCCCCACGGGTGCCAATGGTGGCGCTTCGCCGACCCATGCGAGCGCCGCCGCGACCTTCCGACCTCGCCGCGACCTCAGTCCGCCTCCCGCCCCGCCCGCCTGATCGGCACGAACGGCTTGCCGTTCCCCGTCTGAATGTGCCCCGGCGGCGCCGCAGCCCCGTCACTCTCAATCAGATTGACCGATCGCACGGGTTTCGGCCGTTCCCAGCCCCGGAGGGGCGTCGGGGTGTAGCCACCGGTGGAGTCCGCCGACAGGCGGACGGAACCGGTGGAAACAGGCCCCCCTTTTGTCCTCAATCGCGCCGGAGGGGCGAAGGAATTTCCCCGCCGCCATTCCACACTCCCATCGCCTACTCCATCTCCATCTCCCGCACCGCCCTCTCGAGCGTCTCGATCTCATGTTCGCGCACGTCCCGCTCCAGCATGCCCAGCGTCTTCACCAAGCGCACAGGCCAGAGCCGCCCCAGCCGCGCCCGCATCATCGCCTCCTCCCCGATCGCCGGCAGCGCCTGCAGCGCCACCTCCACGCGCTCCGCAACCGGAATCGCCAGGTACACGCTCAGCGCCGCCATCACAATCCCCTGCGTGCCGCCGTGATGGTGCGACCCCACGCCCATCCGCAGCACATCCGGCTCAATCTCCGCGCTCATCCACAGCGGAATCGATGCGCTGAACACGCGCGTCCGCATCCCCTTCGCCGACTTGCTTCGCGCCTCCCGTGCCACCGACCGCTGCTCTGAGCGGTCGGTGTCTTCCTTCCCCCTCTCATCACCCTTCTTCACCACCGATCCTGCCACCGACCGCTGCTCCGCGCGGTCGGTGTCTTCACTCTTCTCCTCACTCCGCGCCTTCCTCCCCTCGCCCTCCCCCGCACTCCCCGCTCCACCCTTCCCGGCACCCCGACCGCGCCCCGCCCCCGACCCGCGGCTAGACTCACGTCCTGAAGCCATTTCTCTGGCCTTTCATTAGGGCCCCGGTTGAGGCCAACTTTCCACAGGAAGCCTCGGCCGGGGTTTTTCAATTGTCCCGCAGAGCGCCGACCATCGACGCTCCGCAACGAATCAATCGAACAACACATTCAACACTCTGCAA
>CAZGVW010000174.1:0-6087 GCA_964529265.1 uncultured Phycisphaeraceae bacterium | reverse complement strand
ACGACGAGCGCGCCGACGACTTCACCGGTGGATGTATCTGTTGCGAGGAGTGTGCGGACTGCGGCGCGGGGAGGTGCGGGGCAGTAGTGGTGGGTGGAGAGGAGGGAGTAGTCGGCGAGTGAACCGGGGATGATGGAGATGCGGGAGGGAGGAGGAGAAGAGGAAGAAGAAGAGGAAGAAGAAAAAGAAGAGGAAGAAGGCATAGGTGGGGAGGAGGGGGTAGAGGAGGGGAGCCCCTCACCCTGACCTCTCCCCGCCCCCGGAAAGCCGGGGAGAGGGGTAGGAGCAGAAGAACCGGGGAGAGGGGGAAGAGGCGAAGAGCGGTTTGACGGGTGGCTGTAATGAACATGCTTGCGCGCGGCGGTCTGAGGCACTTCGATCCGCATGGCGCCGTTGGGTGAGATGTGGATGGTGTGGTTTGGGGCGAGGTGTTGGAGGAGGTCGGGGTTGGATGTGGCGATGAGGGCGGCGGGGAGTGGGTGTGCGGAGGGGTGGCGCGGCGTGTCGGTGTGGTGATGATGCGGGATGGAGTGTTTGAGTCGTTTGGTGGTGATGTGTCGGAGGAGTCGGGCGGCGCAGGAGGCGGCGGGGAGGTCGAGGCCGGAGCCGAACTCATCGATGAGGAGTGCGACGGGGACATCGCTGCGCTGGGCGCGATCGACGGCGATGGCGAGTTGGAGGCGGGAGCGCTGGCCATCGGAGAGTTCGCCGGGGCGGCGGACGAAGGACCAGGCGTCGGCGAGGCCGGCGAAGGAGAGGAGGCGCATGGCGGAATCGGCGTCGTGGCCGAGGAGATCGACGGCGGGGGCGGGGCGGAGTCGGATGAGTGCGGGGTTGAGGATGCGCCAGTTGTTTCGGCGGAGTTGTTGCGCGGCGGCGCGGAGGAGCGTGGACTTGCCGGCGCCGCTGGGGCCGACGATGGCGATGAGCGCGCCGGGGGCGATGGGGATGGAGGGGTGATCGGCGCTCGCATCGGTGTCGGCGCTGCGCGGTGGCGCGGATGATGCGGCGCCCGTGCGCAGCGCAACGGCGCGTGGCGATGCGGGTTCGTTGGCCTCGGGTGGATCGAGTGAGATGCCGAGGCGGCATGCGGCTTCGCAGGCGCGGCGGGTGGGCGCGCCGTAGCGGCGCGGGTGGATCGTCGGCGCGAGATCGAGTTGGAAGTTGGTGGTGGTGGTGGTCATGCCGCGGCGTCCTGTGTGAGGGGGGTGAGGTCGCGTTCGGCGAGTTCGAGGACGAGATCGAGGTGACGGCGGACGACGTGGATGGAGAGGCCGAGGCGCGAGGCGGCGTCGCGCATGGAGTGGCCTTGAAGGACGCAGGCCCGGGCGACGCGACGGCGCGCGGGTGGCCATTCGTCGATGTGGCGGGTGACGAACTCGAACTGAGGCGAGAGGAGGCGCTGGCAGATGGCGCGGAGGTGGGTTCGGACGGCGCGGGGCGAGCGATTTCGGGTCTTCGCGATCTGGGCGGCGGTGCGGCCCTCGGCGAGGAGGGCCTTGAGGATGGACCGCTCGGAGGGCTGGAGGAAGCGGGCGCGATGGAGGAGCATTTCGCAGTAGTCGGCCTCGCGGCGTCGGCGGAGGTCGGCGGCGGGGTTGTCGGTTGTAAGTGGCTGTGGCGATGTGATTTGCATGACTCTCGGCTCCGCCATTGGTCTGCCCGAACCAGCCTTTTCCGGCCGGTTTTGCCGGCCGGGAAGTTCACAGGACGGTGAACTTCGACATGGCAGTTCTACCGAGAGTTGACGGGTCTGCAAGGGGTTTGTACGGTGGTGTTGAGAAATGCGCGCACAAACCACGTCACTGCGGTCTCTGGGGCAAACAATTCGCGCACAAAGACGGTCACTGCGCCTGACGCTGGAGGCGGTGGCGGCGTCGGCGGGGTGTGCGAAGGGGTATTTGTCCGAGATCGAGAACGATCGGAGGGAGAGTGCGCCGGGGGAGGGGCTGCTGGGGCGGCTGGAACTGGCGCTGAAGATGGAGGCGGGGTCGCTGGTGCGGCTTGGGGAGTGGGCGAACACGCCGGAGGGCGTTCGTCGCGAGGTGCGCGAGTTGCGGCGTGATCAGCGTGCGGCGCTGGACCTGGTGCGTGTGCTGCGCGAGGAGGGTGTGGATGCGCTGCACAGGAGCGGGAAACTCGAGCGGCTGGTGAGCAGGATTTCGCCGCGGGAGGGCGGGAATGCGCGGCTGATTCCGTTGCCGGCGCAGATTCCGGTGGTGAACAAGGTTGCGGCGGGGTATCCGCGTGAGTTCACGGATCTGGGGTTTCCGGCGCGGGTGGCGGATGAGTATGTGTCGGCGCCGGATGTGCGCGATCCGGAGGCGTTTGCGGCGCGTGTGGTGGGAGATTCGATGTCGCCTCGGTACGTGGAGGGGGACATCGTGGTGTTCAGTCCTGAGCGTGACACGCCGGAGGGGAGCGATTGCTTCGTGCGTCTGGAGCGTGACGACGAGACGACGTTCAAGCGTGTGTTTTTCGAGCAGGATGTTCGGGGTCGGGAGATGATTCGGCTGCAGCCCTTGAATCCGGAGTATCCGCCGCGGAGCGTGGCGCGGGAGGATGTATCGGGGATGTATGCGGCGGTGTATGTGATTCGTGCGGTTGGGGAGGGGAGGGGGGAGGTTGGAATGTTGGCGATCGGTGAGAGAGCGGGGCGCGCTGGTGAGGCGAGGCAGGGAGAAGGGAGTAGAGGAGGAGCCCCTCACCCCTCCCTCTCCCCACGCGGCGCGGGGAGAGGGGGAGGAGGGGAGGCCTCATCCGGGAGCGAGCAGGGCGTGAGTACGGGCGGTTTGCGTGTGCTGATTTCGCAGTTGAAGCGGGAGGAGAGGGTCGCGGGGCGGTGAGGAGGGATGAAGAGAAGAAGGGACGGAGAAAAGGAAAAAAGGCGTAGGGATGTAGAAGGGGTAGAGAAAGAGCCCCTCACCCCTCCCTCTCCCCACGCCCCGGATGCGTTGTTCCCCGGGGCGTTTGCGGGCGTGGGCGGGGATTGGGGAGTTGAATGACCCTGAGGCGCGGGGTGATTGACGGGCGCCATTTTGGGGGCGGATGAAAAGGGCGCGAACCGCGGGGGCATGTTCGGGCGAATAGGCTGTTGAGGGCCGTTGCGCTCCATGTGGGGGGCGCGGCGGTGAGCGCGGAGTGGATTGGAGAGAGGTTCGCGGCGTCGCGGCGCCGATGAGCGAGCGGGGTGAGGGCGCGGAGGCGCCGTTTCACACCGCCGGAGCGAGAGGAGCGAGTCATATGGCGTCGATGAAGGGTGAGATGACGGTGTCGTCGCGCTGTGGGCGCGTTGGCGCGCTGGCGTTGTTCGCGACGTTTGCGCTGCTGGGCGCGGAGTCATCGCGCGCGGCGGGGACGACGTTTCCACTGACGTTCACGGGCGCCGAGGAGACACCGGGGCCGGGCGACTCGAACGGGACGGGCGAAGGGACGATCACGTTCGATCGGGCGGCGGGGATGGTCTCGTGGGACATCGCGCATGCGAACATCGATGCGCCGACGATGATGCACATTCACACGGGCGAAGCGGGCGCGGGCGGGGGCGTGCACATCGGGCTCGGTGTGGCGACGACGGGCGGGGCGGGGACGCTGGTGAGCCAGATTGCGGCGAGCGCGGAGGTGATCGACGCGATTCTGGCTGATCCGAGCGCGTTCTACGTGAACATTCACAACGGGACGTTCGGAAACGGGGCGATTCGGGCGCAGATTCCCGCGGTGTTCAACTTCTGCATGTGCGGGGAGAACGTGGTGGGCGACCCGGGAGATCCGGATGGATCGGGGCTCGGCGTGATGACGTTCGACACCGGGTCGGGCGAGGTCACGTGGTCGATCGAGTATTTCGACACGCAGGCGCCGACGCTGTGGGTGATTCACCAGGCGCCGGCGGGGCAGGGCGGGCCATCGGTGCTGAGTCTGGGGACGGATACATCGGGCGGGCCGGGGACGCTGATCGACGAGACGACGGGGGATGTGAACCTGGTGCGTTCGATCGTGGACGACCCGGAGGGGTTCTATCTCGATCTGCACAACGACGATCATCCGAACGGCGCGCTGCGCGGGCAGGTGTGGACGCCGCGGCGGGCGTGGGATCTGAACTGCGACTGCAACGTGAACTCGAGCGACCTGGCGGGTGTGCTGGGGTCGTGGGGGAATCCGTTCGGGGCGAGCGAGCTGGCGGCGGTGTTGGGGGCGTGGGGAGGGTGTCCGTGAGGGGGGAGGAGAGGCAATAGGGAATGGGCAATAGGCAATAGCGGAGGGGCAAAGAGGGAGAGGTTGGTTGGTGTCGTGAGGAGGCGTAGACGGTAGGCGGTAGACGGGGGGGAGGGAGAGCGGCGCGCGACGGGTGCTTTGGGTGGCTGTGCGCGTGGTGGTGCTTTGCACTGGTGGGCAAGCCACCAGTGGCGCCCTTGGAATTTCGAATCAGTTTCCCGCCCAGTTGGCCACGGCGTTCATCGTCGCGGTTGCGACCACGTCCTCCGGCCGCGACGCGTCGATGACGACGTGGCGGGCGGGGTCGCGGCGGGCCTGGTCGAGGTAGCCTTCGCGGACGCGTCGCTGGAAATCGCGGCCCTTGCTCTCCATGCGGTCGAGCGTGCGGGCCATGCGGCTGGCGGCGGTTTCTTCATCGACATCGAAGATGACGACGAGATCGGGCCAGACATCGCCGCAGGCGACGCGGGCGACGGCGAGGATTTCGTCGCGCGACATGCCGCCGGCGGCGCCCTGGTAGGCGAGCGTGCTGGAGACGAAGCGATCGGCGAGGACGAGTTCGCCGGCGCGGAGCGCGGGGCGGATGCGCATCTCGACGAGTTGGGCGCGGCTGGCCATGTAAAGGAGCGTTTCGCAGCGGAGCGTGACGTCTTCGCCGTTGGGCTGATCGGCGGCGCGGTGGTGGAGGAGGATGTCGCGGATCCGCTCGCCGATGATGGTGCCGCCGGGCTCGCGGACTTCGCAGACGGGGATGGCGGCGTCGCGGCAGGACTGGACGAAGCGGATGAACTGGGTGGTCTTGCCGGAGCCGTCGGGGCCGTCGAAGACGATGAAGCGTCCGGCGAGGCGGCGGAGGGCGGCGGCGCGGGAGTGGTTGGGCGGTGTGGGGGAGGTCACGGGGCGGAGTGTATGGGGAAGGGCAGGCATCGGGCATCAGGCCCCGGGCACCAGGGAAGGCGGGGGAGAAGGCAATAGGGAACAGGCAATAGGCGATAGCGGAGGGGAGTTGGATACGATCGCGGGATGGTGTCGGCGGGCAAGGAGAAGGGCGGGCTGGGGAGGTGGATTGTCGCGGGCATGATCTGCGCGCCGATCTTCGCGGCGGTGATTGTGGCGTGGCCGGCGGTGATGGCGCGTCCGGCGGGGATGCCGGATCTTTCGGCGGAGTTGAGCGGGTTGTTGGCGGCGCCGCCGGAGGGCGCGACGCTTGCGTGGCCACGGATCGAGGAGATTGCAGCGGAGCTGGAGGCGATCGAGGCGCAGTGGCGGAGCGAGGCGCCGCCGGAGGGACGCGGAGCGGATTCGCTCATTGGGGCGATCGAGATGCTGAGATGGGGCGAGTGGGGAGACCCGCGGCATGCGGAATCGCTGGATGCGTGGGCGCGTGCGGCGCCGCTGCTGGACCGGATTCTGGATGCGGCGGAGGCGGATGCGCTTGGACTTCCGAATCTGACGGGGGCGGGTGAAGTCGGCACGAACTTCGAGGCGATGGTCCCGATTCGGCGCTGTGCACAGGTTTTGAGCGTTGGGATGCGCGCGGCGGCGGAGGCGAGAGACTGGGCGGCCCTGGAGGCGAGGACGGCGGCGGCGCTGCGGCTGGGTGGACTCCTGCTTGAACGAGCCCTGTTGATTGATGCGGTGGTTGGATGGGGCATTCGCGGCATCGCCATGCACGAACTTCGAACAATCGTGGTCGAGAGCGAGTTGCCCGCGGATGTAGCCGACCGCCTGGCCGATGCCATCTCGCAGGAGTGCAGTGCGCCGCTCGCGATGGATCATTTGCTGCAGGGCGAGCGCCGGTTCAGCCAGGCGGCGCTTGGAAACCACTTTTCTCGGGCGGGGCTCCCGCTCCTGTGGACCGTCTCCGAGGAATCG
>CAZGVW010000173.1:0-9408 GCA_964529265.1 uncultured Phycisphaeraceae bacterium | reverse complement strand
GCCCAACGGCGGAGCCGCCACCGTCGATGGTGCATTGACATGCACCGGAACCGGGATACTGGGTGAGGCGGGCCTTGGTCCTCTGCCGAACGGGTTGAACGACCTCGGCGCCTTCGGCGGCGGCTGGGAATTTTTGGCGGGCATCCCCGGCGCGAGCGGCACGTTCGCCGGCGATTTCATGGTCGATCCACACGCGTTTCAGTGCCTGGGCGGCGGCTGCAAGGAGTTCATCGTCGCGTTGAAGTGGGACGACACGTTCGCGTTCTTCGCGCTCGGCGCCCTCACCGATCCGCTGCTCGTGAGTTGGGTCACCACGCAGTTCGAGCTGGGGTATGCCACGATCTACGGGCGCGAGTCGGATCCGACCGCCCTCGCGACTCCGGAGCCAGGAACGCTGGCGCTGCTCGGCATCGGTCTGGCGGCAGTCGCCAGCCGTCTCAGACGCCGCTTCTCACACCGCCCACGCTGAGCGAGCCGCGAGCTCGCCCGCTCTCGAGAAACCCTCCACCGCGTCGATTGCAGGCCGCCGGCTCCGCCGGCGGCCGTTACAATTCTCGCAGTGACTCGCTTCTGCCTCGGGCACAGCGCTCGTCCGCTCGCCGATGACGCTGTCAGCGAGGCATGGAGACCGTGATTTCACTGCTCAAGGCCACCGGCGGCCCCGGATCGATCCCGTTTCTGGCCGTCTCGATCCTGCTGGGGCTCGCGATCATCTACGTGTGGCCAAGGCGCCGCCGTCTCGGCGCGCTCTGGATCCTGACCGTGTGCGCTGGCTATCTGATCCTCGGGCTCCCGATCGTGGCCATGGCGATCGGCGACCGCCTGCCCGGTGTCGCGCCGGCTCGAGATGCGCAGCGGCCGATCGCGGCGCTGATCATCCTGGACGGCGACAATCGCCGCGGGCGCGTGCGGACCGCGCAACAGGTCATCGCATCGGATCGGCCTGCGCAAGTCTGGGTGTTAGGCGATGAGTGGATTCTCGAGGCCATGGCGGAGGCCGGCCTGCCACCTGATTCGTACCGTCTGGAGGGGAACGCCGCGAACACCCTCGAACAGATGCGCCAGGTGGCCAGGGTCGCGGCGTCGGCACCGGCCGGGCAATTGACGGCGGTGGTCGCATCACGGTTGCAAGCGCCGAGAGTCCAGGCGCTCGCCGAGGCGCTCTCGATTCCCATCGCCGTCATTCCCGCGCCGGTCGATGTCGAACCCGCCTCAACGGGCATCCGGCGATTTCTGCCGGCGTACGCCGCGCTGCGCGTCAGCCGCGACGCGCTCTACGAGCACGCCGCGCTGTGGTGGTATGCCCGGCAGGGTTCGATTCGATCGAGGTCGGCGCGGCAGTGACGCGCGTGCTGCACGTCGCGTTGAGCCTGCAGCCCGGGGGAACGGAACGACTCATCGTCGAGCTTGCGAAACGCCTGCACCGCGACGTCCCGGCAGCCGTCTGTTGTCTGGACGTCGCAGGCGCGTGGGCTTCAGAGCTGACGACGCGCGGCATTCACGTCACGGCGCTCGGGCGCGCTCCCGGCTTCCGTCCCGCGCTGGGGCTGGCGGTGTCCCGCGTGGCTCACCAGCATGGCGCGACGGTTCTGCACGCGCATCATTATTCGCCGTTCGTGTACAGCTGCCTGGCGAGATTGACGCGTCCGTCGCTGCGCGTCGTCTTCACCGAGCACGGCCGGCTTGGCGACACCGGACCATCGCCGAAACGGCGTCTGGCGAATACGATTCTGGCCCGCCTCGCGGATGCCGTCTGTGCGGTCTCTGAAGACGTGCGGCAGCACCTCATCGGGGAGGGCTTTGCTTCGTCAGCCGTTGGGATCGTCTACAACGGGATCGAACCCGGCACGGCGCCTGATCCGGCGGCACGTGCGCGCCAGCGCGCCGCGCTCGGGATTGCCGATCGCGTGCTGGTCGTCGGCACGATCGCGCGGCTCGATCGCGTGAAGGACCTCGGCACACTGATCCGCGCCGTCGCGCTCGCCGCGCAGGCCCGGCCAGTCGAGCTCCTGATCATCGGCGACGGACCTGAGCGGGCGCATCTGACGCAGCTCGCCGCCCGCGAATCGGGATCGGCTCCCGTGCGCTTCATGGGGCACCTCGACGACGCGCGAGCCTGGCTGGCTGGCTGCGACGTCTATGCGAACAGCTCCCTCACCGAAGGGATCTCGCTGACGATTCTGGAAGCCATGGCTGCCGCCTTGCCGATCGTGGCCACCCGAGCCGGCGGCACGCCGGAAGTCATCGACGAGACGTGTGGCCGTCTCGTGGCCCCGCGAAACCCGGAGGCCATGGCGGAGACGATTCGAGCGCTCGGTGTCGACGCTCGTCTGCGCCAGACGCTCGGCGCGGCCGCACGTCAGCGCGTCTGCGATCGATTCGCGCTCGATCGAATGGTCGCGGAATACCGGCAGGTCTACGAGCGCGCGCGCTTGAGCCGCTCGGAGAAATAGCCGCACGCATATGCGAGCTGCGTGAACGCCATCAAACCGACGAGCGACAGGGTGCGCCAGGAGACTCCACTTCGCAGTGGGAAACGCACCAGATTGCTGTAGAAGCTCAGCGGCTCGAGCTTCGGCCGGACCGGAGCGCCGGTATGGCGCGCCCGGCTGCGGTGCAGGTAGTCTGCCCCGCGGCCGTAATTGAAGTGCTGCCGGGTGAACTGTCGGAAATCCAAGCGATGGCCGTGATAGACGACCACATCCTCGGCATACAGGAGCCGGCGACCGGAGCGCTGCCATCGCTCGCAGAACTCCCGGTCTTCCGCCGCCGCGAGCGGAAAGCTCTCGTCGAAGCCGCCCACCGCCCGAAAGTCGTCCACCGCCAGGGCCAGGTTGTTGGAGGTGAAAAAGCGGGCTCCGTTCAACTCGACGTGATAGTAGTCGTAGAGGTAGTCGATCAACAGTTGACTGGCCGTCGAGTACGGGACGGCCGGCAGCGAGTTGATCGTGAAACCGCCCACGGCCGCCGATGGATTCTCCCGCAGATGACACGCGAGCCGGCTGAGCCAGTCGGCGCGCGGCTCGCAGTCGTCGTCGGTGAACGCGAGATGGCGGCCGCGCGCCGCCGCGGCGCCCGCGTTTCTCGCGACGGCCGGGCCGCCGCTCGTGCGCTGCGACACCAGCCTCACGGCCAGATTGTTGAGTCGGCGGAACTCGTCGAGGGCCGCGGTCATCCCGTCATCGCCGACGCCGGCGTCGTCCACGATGATGACCTCGTAATCGTCGTGAGGATGGTCCTGACGCGCCAGCGCAGCCAGACATCGCATCAACTGCGCAGGCCGATGGTGCGTTGGCACGATCACCGAGAACATCGGTGGGCGGGGGGAGGCCGCTGGCGAGATCACTTTGCTGCGCGGAGCTGGGAACTGAAAGCGCCGTGCCAGCGAGTCTGGCGGCTTTGGAATGGAAACGCAATGGTCCGGGCGGGCGACCGGACTCGGACAACCGTGCCGTCGCGCGCAGGACGGGTGGAGCAGACATGCAGGGCGCGGCGCGCCTGATCCACCGCGCACCGCGGCCGATTCATGTCACCGATCTCACACTCGAGATCGGCCGCTCGCTCGCGGATCAGGAAACCCCATCCGACTACCAGACACTTCTTGGGCTGGTACGGCTGCACGGCACGCCAGTCGGCTGGATCGATCAAGGTCTCGAATCGGCCCGATGCGACGGGCGGGCGCTGACCGCGTCGATCCTGGCCCGCCACGAATCGGCGATCCTCGAGCATCTGCTCTCCGACGCGCTGGCGAACGGCCGCTTCTCGGGCCGTCCGCGCGACTTGATCGAGACGCCGCATCCGTCGCGGAGCGAACCGGGCGCATCACTCACCGTCGCGGTATGCACGCGAGACCGCCCGGTCGAGCTTGCCGGGTGCCTTGCATCGTTGAGCCGGCTCGACCCTCCGGCGACCGCAGTGCTCGTCGTCGACAATGCGCCGGCGGACGGCCGGACGGAGCGGCTCGTTCGGGCCAACCATCCTGGCGTGCGATACGTGCGGGAGCCGCGCCCCGGCTTGAGCTCCGCGCGGAACCGGGCGATCGCCGAATGCCAGACCGAGATCCTCGCGTTCGTGGACGATGACGGACGCGTGGACGGTCACTGGGCGCGCGCCATCACCGATGTGTTGACTGCGTGTCCCGAGGCCATGGCCGTGACGGGTCTTGTCGTCCCAAACGAGCTCGTCACCGACGCGCAGATTGCTTTCGAGCACCACGGCGGGTTCGGACGAGGGTTCCGCCGGCGTTGGATCAGACGCGAGCGCGATCGGCCCGTGGCGCCCCACCTGGCGAACACAGGCACGTTCGGCACCGGCACGAACGTCGCGTTCCGGCGGGCCGTGTTCGACGAGATCGGAACGTTCGATCCCGCGCTGGGCGCCGGCTCGGCCACCGGCGGCGGCGAGGATCTCGACATCTTCTTCCGCGTGCTGCAGGCGGGCCACGCACTCGTGTACGAGCCTGCCGCGCTGGTGCGGCATCGGCATCGATCGGACGCCGCCGCGGTGCGCGATCAGGTCCGGAGCTGGGGCGCCGGCATGCATGCGCACTTGCTGCGCAACAGCCGCGCGTTTCCGGATGACCGCGGAGGGCTGATGCGACTGCGCACGGGGCTGCTGCTGCTCTATTACCCGCGCCGCATCCTGGAGTCGTTGGTCAATCCGCGTCTGCGTGTGTCGTTGACGACCGCCGAGCTTCAGGGCGCGCTCTCGGCAGGCGTGTTGTACCGTCGCGCGCGCGCCGATGCGGCTATTGCGCACGCGGGCGGCACGCATCCCATCAATGGAGCGGCTCGCCGGCACACGCGGTCCGCGCCGGGGCGCGCGATTCGCGAACTGACGCTGGACCTGGGCGATCCGATGCCGCCAGTCGTGCTGGACGCCGACGATGCGGACCGCATCCGCCTCGACGTCCGGCACCACGGACGACCGGTCGGTGAGGTCGACATCGTCTCAGGCGGTCATCCGCTGCGGCGCGCGGAGGCCGCAGACGCGATCGCCGCGAGCCTGCTCGAACAGCTCGTGGATATTCCCGCGTGTGGCTCGGCCCTGCGTGACGCGTGCCGGGCGACCGCGGTCAGCGATTGATGGACGAGAGAGCCGCGCGCGCGTCTGATGCTTCCGGCATCGCCGAGTCGAGCTGCAGCGCGCGCGTCAGCGCCGCGTGTGCGTCGCTCGAGCGGCCCAGCCGCAGATAGGCGATGCCCAGATGATAGCGATAGCGGGCGTTTCCCGGCGCGCCGCGCACGGCGTCTTCGAGATGCGCGATCGCCGATTCCGGGAGATTCCGGCGCACGTACACCCAGCCGAGCGTGTCGCTGACAGCCGGGTCGTCGGGCAGCGCCTGCCTGGCGATCCGGGCGAGCTCGAGCGCCTGATCGAGACGGTCGCGCTGCTCGAGGTAGAGCGTCGCCAGCTGGTGAGCCGCGCGTGCCGTGGCGCGGGCGTCGGTTCCCGCGGTCCGCTGCGCGAGGACGGCCTCGAGCAGTCGCGTCGCTTCATCATGTCGGCCCGTGCGAACGAAGTGGTCCGACAGCATCACCGCGGCCTCTGCGTGCTGCGGCTGGCGCTCGAGCACCGCACGAAGCTTCGGTTCGGCAGCCGCCCAGTCGCCCGACGCCGCGCCTGCACGCGCGGCGAGCATCAGCAGACGGGGATCGGCTGGCCACTGCGTCAACGCACGATCGGCGCGCTGTCTCGCGGCCGGGATCAGGCCATCGTGCAAGTCCAACTCCACGAGTTCCACGATCGCATCGACGGACTCCGGTGCGGCCTGGAGCGCGCGCGTCAAGAGCTCTCGAGCGGACGCGGTCATGCCGCGCAGCGCCAGGATCCGTCCCTGGAGCACGAGCAGGTCCGGCGCAGCCGGCTCCCACACGAGCAGCGGCGCCAGCGTGCGCTCGGCGGACGCCACGTCGCGCGACCGGATGAGCGCGTTGACCAGGACCACCGCGGCGGTGCGATTCGCGGGATCGCGCTGCACGGCCTGACGCGCGTGCTCGAGCGCCGCGCCAGTCCGCCCGAGTGCCAGCGTCCTGCCCGCCAGGTCGCGACGGATCTCAGCGCCCGCCTCCTCGAGCTGCGCCAGGGCACGTGCGGAGCTGCCGCGCGCAACCAGAATGCGGCCGAGCAGGAGGTGTCCGTCGCGCGAGCGCGGTTCCGCGTCCACGGCGGCCTGTGCGAACACCAGCGCGCCATCGATGTCCGAATTGGCGAACAGCATTTCGGCCTTGAGCCTGAGCGCCGGCGCATTCCCGGGAAGACGCGCCAGCAGGCGATCGATGCGGCTCGAAGCTGCGGCGCGGCGGCCGAGCCGGAGCTCCGCCATCGCCGCGCTGACCGAGACGCCGCCTGACGCGTCTTCCGACGCCGGCCGCGCATCCAGAATCTGCAACGCGCGCTCGGCCCGTGACGAACGCGTGTAAAGGTCGGCGAGCGCGCGCGCCGCGGCGGCATCGCCGAGCGAATGGGCGGCCTGCAGGTATCGCTCGGCCTCGGCTGTCTGCCCGCGAAACAAATGCCAGACGCCGGCGGCGCGGTTGGCGAACAGATGCAGCGGGTTGCGATCCGCGACCTGGAGCAGCCACGGCACGCCCTCGTTGTCCCGGCCCGTCGCGAAGAAAAGGTTGGCGAGCGCGAGCTGGGCTTCGTTGTGTGCGGGATCGATCTGAAGCGCTTTCCGGAAGAGAGCCTCGGCTTCCTGATCGTCCGCATGCGAAGCCCCGTCACGAAGCGGCCGCCCCACGGGCAGGCCGTTGCGCAACGCCTCTTCGACTTCCCCGATGGCCGACACGGAGTTGGTCAGCCGCGCCAGCGCGTTGCCGGCGATGAGGAGGGCGTCCATCTGATGCGGCTGGTCGTGCAGCATCGCCCGCGCGCGATGGGCCGCGTCCGTGAACTCTCCCCACGCGAGCACCAGCGACGCGGCGTACAGCTGCGCGCCGCGATCCTGGGGCAAAAGATCGGCGGCGCGGACCGCTTCGCCTCTCGCGGCTGACCAGTCTCCCGCCTGCCCGTACGTCCGCGCCAGGTGCAGGCGCAGCGCGCCATCGAATGGATCGGCGTCCACCGCGACGCGGTATGCCGCCGCCGCGCCGGCGTACTGCCGCTGCGCCAGGAGCTGGTCTCCGCGCGCTGTCGATTCGCGTTTGACCGCGGCAGGATCCGGTTGGCTGCAGGCGCTCAGGGCGGCGCAGAGGACGAGTGTCAGTGTCAGCACGCCGCCGCGACCTGGCGGGACGCTGCCGAGGCAAGGATTCCGTGGGCCCATTTCCGAACGGTTCGTCGCGGTGGTGCGTTTCGGTGCGGTTTCGCGCGGATCGGCGACCAGTCTGCCGCCTGGAGAGCCACCTAACAATGGCCCGTCCGGGGGAGCGCGAAGGCCCGAACGGGTTGGTATCCTGATCGCTGCCCATCGGGCTGGTGTCTTGAACGTCTCGATCGTCATTCCCGCGCACAATGCCGCCCGCTGGATTGGGGAGGCGTTCGCCTCGGTCTGCTCGCAGACGCATCCGGCCTGGGAAGCGATCGTCGTCGACGACGGATCGACGGACGAGACCGGTGCGGTCGCGGCGGCATTCGCCGCCTCCGACCCGCGCGTGCGGGTCGTGCGGCAGGCCAACGCCGGTGAGGCGGGCGCGCGGAACACGGGCATCGCGCACGCGCGCTACGACTGGCTGCTCTTTCTCGACGCCGACGACTGGATCGCGCCATCGCATCTCGAACGGCTCACCGGGGCGCTGGCGTCGCATCCGGATTGGGACGCGGTGCATTGCGGCTCCGTTCGCGTGGCGCGCGACGGCACCCTGGTATCGGACGGCTATCAAGCGCCGTCCGGCGATCTGTTTCCCACGCTCGCCTGCCGCGCCGCGTTTCCGGTGCATGCGTGCCTGGTCAGGAAATCGATCGTCGATGCCGTGGGGCGATTCGACGTCTCGTTCGTGAAATCCGCGGACTGGGATCTCTGGCAGCGCGTCGCGCGGGCCGGCGCGCGATTTGGCGCCGTGCGGGACGTGCTTGCCTACTATCGGATGCAGCCGCACTCGGCATCGCTCGACGCCGAGCGCCTGCTGGTTGACGGGCTCCGCGTGCTGCGGCAGGGACACGCACCCGATCGGCGCGTGCCGCGGCCGGACCCGCGGTATGCGCAGGGCGCACCTCCGCAGCAGCTCGAGTGCCAGCAGTTCTATCTCTTGTCGTGGTGCGCGGGGCTGGCGATCGGGCACGGCCACGACGCGCAGCCGCTCGTCGCGATGATGTGCGAGGGTGCATGCGCGGCGCTCGACCCCGACGCCGTGGCGCGATGCCTCTTCGAATCGGCCACGCTTCCCACGTGCGAGACGTCGGCCGCATGGGACCGGCTCTGGAGAGACCTCGGGCCGCGCATCGAGGCGTTCCTGGCTGCGCTCGAAGCGCGTTCGGGGACCGTCCGTCTCGGAGCGAATACGCTCGTCGGACTGAAACAGATGGTCCTGCGCGACTCGCCGGTGTGGCGCCCGGCGATCGCGCGTATGGACCAGGCCCGTGCGTCGCTGGCGGCGGAACTGGCGGCCCGCGACGCACAGCTGGCCGATGCGCAGCAGCGGTGCGACCTCCTGCAGGCGCGCACGACTGTACTCGGTCAGGAGCTGCACGCGTCGCAGGAGCAAGTTGCGGCGGCGACGGCCGAGCGCGAGGCCATCCGCGTGGCGCTCGCGGAATCGGAGCGCACGCTGCGCGCGGTCGAAGAGGAACTGGCCGTCACGCAGCAGGCACTCGCCGCGCTGAGCCGGGACACCGACGAGCTGCGGGAACGGCTGGAGGCGACGCGACGGCTGGCGAACGACCGCCAGGCGATGCTCGACGACCTCGGGAATCGCCTCTGGATTCGCCTGGGGCGCCGCGCCGGCCTGCTGTCGGGACGCGGGACCGAACTGGCGGCGTCGCTCGCCTTTCAGATGCAGCTGGCGCGGCTGCGCCTCGATCGGCTGGTCGATCGGCTGCTGCGGCCCGGCCGGCAGCGCGTGCTGGCGACGGCCTGCTGGCAGTTCCCGATCTACTCGCAGACGTTCGTCTACCAGGAACTGGCGCAGCTGATCCGCAGCGGCCGGCGCGTGCGATTGCTGTACGGCGAATGGAACCGCCGCGATTCGCTGCCGCCGCAGTTCGATGCGCTCCGGCGCGCCCGGCGCCGCCTCGTCGTCCATCCGGCGGTGTGCCGCCGGAGCCGCGAGTATTTCGCGCGGCGCGCGCCGGATCGGGTCGAGAGTCTCGTCGCGCTGCTGTCGCGCGCGTCCGGGCTCGCGCCCGAGCAGGTCCGCGGTCACTATCACCTGGACCACGCGTTCGCGTTCGCCAGGCTGGCGGACGCGTACCGCCCCGACTACGTGCATTCCTATTTCTTCTACGAAGGCTCGCTGTTCGCGCTGGCGG
>CAZGVW010000172.1:0-2489 GCA_964529265.1 uncultured Phycisphaeraceae bacterium | reverse complement strand
GCCCGTCGTGATCTGCTTGTTCGGATAGAACCCGAACACCCCCACGCGCCCGAACCCCCCCACCGGCCGCCCGCGCCACGATCCCCCCAGCGCCTCGCAGCAATCCTCCACCAGCGGAATCTCGTGCTTCGCCGCGATCGCGCGGTAGTCGTCCATGTGCGTCGGGTTCGCGAACGTCTCCACCGCCAGGATCGCGCGCGTCCGCGGCGTGATCGCATGCCCGACCGCCCTCGGATCCATGTTCAGCGAGTTCGGATCGATGTCCACGAACACCGGCTTCGCGCCCACATACAAGATGCAGTTCGCCGACGCGATGAACGAGAACGGCGTCGTGATCACCTCGTCCCCCGGGCCGATCCCCAGCGCCAGCAGCGCCAGGTGCAGCCCCGCCGTCCCGCTCGAAATCGCCACCGCGTGCCGCCGCCGCGTCCGCTGCGCCACCAGACGCTCGAACTCCTCCTGCATCGGGCCCATCGACAGCCGGCCGGAGCGCATCGCCTGCGTCACCAGCTCGATCTCGAGGTCAGTGATGTCCGGCCTGCTGAGCGGAATCTCATCCATCATGGCGTTCACTCATCGGCGATTCGGC
Organism: uncultured Phycisphaeraceae bacterium; assembly: GCA_964529265.1. Lineage (GTDB taxonomy): Bacteria > Planctomycetota > Phycisphaerae > Phycisphaerales > UBA1924 > CAZGVW01. Next base: position 1,900 of record CAZGVW010000172.1, on the reverse strand, counting down.
CCCGCGAAGCGGAGCAAAGCGCCACCCCTCACCCGGTGCGAACCATCTGGGCCACCTGCTCCGCCGCCGCGCCCGCCGCGCCGCCGTGCTTCAACGCCAGCCACGCCGCCTGCACCCTGAACAGGCCCCCCAGCGCCAATCGCCCCTCCGCCAGCCCCATCAACGCTTCCATCGTCTCCCCATCCACGCTCGGCGAGAACCTCGCCCTCGCCAGCGCCGCCAGCGCCGCCGACTGGCTGCTCGGCCACGTCCGCCCAGCCCCGAACGCGCCCGCGTCGGCCCGCTCCGCACGCAGCGCGCCCGCCAGCAGCAGTCGCGCCGCCTCATCGTCCTTCCGCGCGCACGCCTCATCCAGCGCCGCGCCCAACGCCGCGGGATCACCCTCCGCCAGCAGCGCCACCGCCGACACCGCCGCCGCCTGCAGCGCCCTCCGCTCACGCCCGAACTTCACCGCCGCCTCCACCAGCGCCAGTTGCGCAGCGCTCGCCTGCGCCGAAGGCAGCGTCTTCGAAACCTCCATCACCCACGCCGCCCCCGGCTCATACCCCCGCATCACCATCCGCCGCAGCGCCTCCGTCGCGTCCGCGCCCGTGGCGATCGCCTTCCCCGCCTCACCCATCAGCCGCAGATCCTCACTCGCCTCATCCGCCGCCATCCTCCCAAACAACGTCGGCGGTGCGTCCTTCACCGCCTCCAGCGCCGCCAGCCCCAGCAGAAACTTCGTCGCCAGGCTCTCGGTCTCGCCGTACATCTCCAGCCACAGCGCCGCGGCATCGTCCGGCGAAATGCTCAGCAGCGTGTGCACCGCCTCCGCCCTCAGCAACTCATCATCCCGCGACGCCTCCACCGCACGCGCCACGAACGGCCCCACTTCCTTCATCTCCTCCCGCCGGATGTGCTGCAGCACCAGCCCCAGCACCGAGCGCTTCTGATCCTGCGGCAGCGCAAACACCTCGCTGAACGGCTCCTGCGATTCCAGCCCCTGACCCATCTCCATGAGCAGCAGCGCCGCCATCAGCCGCGTCGGCAGCGCGCCCGATCCCGCCAGCCGCCTCAGCCGGTCCGCCTCAACCGAGGCGCCCTCCTTCATCAGCCTCCCCAGCGCCAGCGCCTCCACCTCCGGCGCCAGAGGCGACCACGTGAGCACCGCCTCCAGATCCTCCACGCGCGCCGCCCCCAGACGCATCGCCTGCCCCAGCACCAGCAACTGCTCGCTGGCGTCGGCAATCCCCTTCACCCGCTCCATGTCCAGCCGCGGCGGATCGGAAACCTCCGCCAAGCCCAGTAGCCCCTGCACGCGCAGCGCCGGGCTTCCGCGGCTGTCCGCCATCGCCTCGAACACCGGCCTCAGCCCTGGATCGCGCAGACCCCGCAGCGCCAGCAGCAGGTCGTCCCGCGCCACCCCGCGCGAATCCACCTCCACCGCCCCCGCAACCTCCGCAATCAACGCCTCCCGCGACACATCATCCGCCCCATACGCAGCGCCCCCCGGCCCCGCGCACACAGCGAACGCGACCACGATCCCAACCCCAATCCCGCGGCAGGTCTCTCCAAACATGGTCACCAGTCTACGCGCCCCGCGCCCCGCTGCCCCCGAATCCGGTAGGGGCACGGCTCGCCGTGCCCGCTTCCGTCCCCAAGCACCGAGCGCGCGGAGGGTCGCCGTAGTCACGCGACGGATGCGGGTGCGGGTGCGGGTGCGGGCGCGGGTGCCGTGGTGCAGCGGCTGCTTTGAGCCGCTGCACCACGAAAACCGGCGGCGCCCCCTGATTCCCGCAATCCTCTTCGAACACCTCGGTCACATGCGGGCGCCGTGGTGCAGCGGCTGCCCTGAGCCGCTGCACCACGAGAACCTCAGCGCCCCTCGATTCTCGCAGTCCCTTGCCGCGCCCTCCCCCGC
>CAZGVW010000171.1:0-6661 GCA_964529265.1 uncultured Phycisphaeraceae bacterium | reverse complement strand
CGCCCGCGGGGTGTCGTCGTAGTAGCCCGCATGCATGATGAGCTCTTCCATGGCGGTGGCCATGCCCTCGGCGCGCACGCTCCAGACGTTGAACAGCGTTGCGCCGCGCCGGATCGGACTGGCGTGCGGCGCCTGCTTCATCCACGCGTGATCGAACCAGTGATACCAGTGCGCGAACAGCGTCATCGGCTCGTAGTGGCTCGCGATGCCGAAGAAATTGCGCCGCTCGATCGGCACGAAGCGGCCGTTGTGCGCGCGCATGGCGGGGTCGAGATAGTCCTGGACGGTGAGGATGTTCCGGTCCTTCAGGAACGCCAGATACTTCGTGACCGCCGTGTCCGCACGCCGCTGGTACTCCTTCTCGTTCGCGGCGGCGGTCAGCGGCGGCAGGCCGCGATTGCGTTCTTCCTCGAGCTTCAGCGACGCGTGCGCGCGCGCCAGCTCGCGCTTCAGCAGCGCCACCTCGTCGTCCCAGGTCATCGGCACGAGCTGCACGTGCTGCAGGCTCCAGGTGTAGTGCTCCTTGCCGATACCTGACGGTCCCGTCTTCGAGGCCGCACGGCTCTCGAGCCACTTGACGAACTCCGCCGTCGCGTCCCGTGCGGCGCGGATGGCGCCCTTCAGCGCCGCGGACGCATCCGGCACGCGCTTCTCCAGCGTCTCGAGGTCCGCCACCTGTTCCGTCATCGTGCCCGTGCCGGTCGTCCACAGGTCGCGCGCGTTGCCCGTGAGGTTCTCGCGCCCCTGCGCGAGGAGAGGCGGGATCGTCGCGATCTCCGCCGCCAGCCTTGCGTCGTCAGCGGCCGACAGCGGAAACGTGTACGTCCACAGTTCGACCACCGCGTGATGCGTTGGCCCTTCGTGCGCCGGCGTATCGCTTTGCGCCGTCCAGATCGATTTGTAGAACGCCGGGTCGCGCGCCCACGGGCGCAGCACGCGCAGATCGAAGTCCAGTCCGTTCGTCAGCGCGCGAACGAGCGTGTGATCAACCTGGCGATCGACCGGCCAGCTCTTCGCGTCGATCGCGGCCCGCCGCGATTGAAACGTCTTCAAGGTCTTCTGCCGCGACGCGACAGCGGCGGCGGTGTAGTCGGGCGCGCCGTTTCTCAGCGGCGGCCGTTCGAACGCGATGAAGTCGTTGAAGAGCTGCAGAAGCGCGTCGTAGCCGCGCGGGGACTGATTGGCGTTGTGGGTCATCGTGAGCCCGCCGAGCGCGGCGGCGCTGAAAAAGCACGCCGCCATGGTCAGCCAGGCGGAGGATGCTGAGCGCATGCGCTATGGTAGCGCCAGGAATCTCGATCGGGTCCGCTTTGAAGATCCTGCACACGGCCGACTGTCTTCCGACCATTCCCGCCAACCGCCTGCACCTGCGCTGGCTGACACCCGACGATGCGCCGGCGCTGCTGGCGGTGTTCGGCGATCCGGAAGTGTGCCGCTACTGGAGCCGCCCCGCGCTGGCGGATCTCGAGGCGGCGCGGGCGCTGCAACGGGAGATTGTGCGACTGTTCGAGGAGCGAACCCTGTTTCAGTGGGGGATCGCCGACGGCGCCACTGGGACGGTCGTCGGGACGTGCACCCTGGCATCGTTGTCGGAAGAACACCGGCGTGCGGAGGTCGGGTTCGCGCTCGCGCGCGCGGCGTGGGGACACGGGTACATGGCGGAAGCGCTGCCGGCGCTGATCGACTTCGCGTTCACGACGCTGGATCTGCGCCGGCTCGAGGCGGATGTAGATCCGCGAAACACGCGTTCGATCCAGGTGCTCGAGCGTGCCGGCTTCCGGCGCGAAGGCTATCAGCGCGAGCGGCATCAGCTGCACGGCGAGCTGCAGGACGCGGTGCTGTACGGGTTGTTGCGCCGCGAGTGGCGTCTCGAATGAACGTTTCGGCACGACGGGACATTACGTGTCTGCGGCCAAACGGCGTGTGCAGATGCCGTCCGCCGTCCGGCGTCGCGTGCTGCCTGGCGGGTGGAGGACCTCATGACACCTGATCGCGATCGGGTCTCGATGCGGCGGCGGCGGATCCGGATTCTCGTCGCGGCGTGGTGCATGGCCGTCACCGGGTCGGCCAGTGCCGAGTTCATGATGCCGGATCTCGAGAACGTTCCCGTCGACCGGCTGATCGCCAATCTCGAGAGGCTGATTGAGAAGGAACCCCGAAGCGCCGAGCTCCGCGCGAACCTCGCGCGCGTGCATGCGATGGCCTACGCGACCAAGTCGTCCGGCGCGCGGATCTGGCGCGGGAAGGAACGGGAAGGGGTCTGGAGCAGTCACGGGCCGGATTATCTGCAGCCGCAGGTGAAGGCCGCGACCGGGAAGGCCGCCGAGCTGGCGCGCGCGCATCTCGACAGGGCGATCGTCCGCTACGAAGAAGCGCTGGCGATCGCGCCGGATCACCTCATGGCGCGCCTGGGGCTCGGCTGGTGCCTCATTCAAGCTGGCGATCGCCTAGGCGCGATGGCGGTGCTGCGCGAGGTCGTGGCTCGCGCGTGGCCCGTAGATCGGCAGTTGAAGGGCGGGATGTGGGATACGGTCACCGAGGAAGCGGCGCGGTACCTCATCCCGCTCCTCGATCCCGTCAAAGACAAGGCAGAACTGGACACGCTGCGTCAGCGGGTCGACGAGCTTCAGCGCGCGCCGCGAGCCATCACGCCGATCGCTCTGCCGCTGCGAGATGGCCTCGCCGCGCAGGACATCATCGATCGCGATGCGGACATCCGCTTCGATGCCGACGGCAGCGGCGTGAAGCGCCGCTGGACGTGGATCACTAAGGATGCGGCCTGGCTGGTGTACGACCAGACGGGCACGAAGCGCATCGATTCAGCCCTCCAGCTCTTCGGAAACGCGACGTTCTGGCTGTTCTGGGAAAACGGCTATCACGCGCTGCGGGCCCTGGACGACGACGGCGATGGCCGGGTGGCGGGGAACGAGCTGAGGCACCTGGCGCTGTGGCACGACAGGAATGGGAACGCGAAAAGCGAGTCCGGCGAGGTCAAGCCGCTCTCGTGCTGGCGCATCACCACGCTCTCGTACGCGTATCGGCTCGACGCGACGCATCCGGATGAGATTGCCTTCGCGCCGGCCGGCGTGACGTTCAGCGACGGGTCGTCGCGGCCGACGTTCGATGTCGTGTTGCACGCGAGGTGAGCCGTCCGCGTCGTCAACGACGCCCTGACGGGGAGCCGTTGGCGCCGATGTAGTGCCAGATTCCCCACTCGGTTCGAACCGAGTTGATTCACGTCGTCCGCGCCGGCGGGCGTCACAGACGATGTGTGATGACAACGTCGGTTAACGCCGGCACCGATGTTGTGCCACACGGGCAACTCGGTTCGAACCGAGTTCGAATCGACCCCGCACGCCATGCAATCGCATGTCCTCATTGCGCCCGACGTCGAGCTTAGACGATGCCGACACGCTGCGCGTCGGAAGCACGAGACAAGGGACGTCAGAAGCACGGGAGCATGGGGGCACGGGAGCACGGGGACGCGCGTGAGTAAAGAGTCTGTAAAGAATTCGGTCGACTCTTGACAGCCACGCGCGTGCGACCGGGGCCGCCGGCCGTGCCATCGCGCCAGCGGGCATTCTGACCGACGACGAGCCGCTGGGAGCGCGCGATCAGGCCGTCAAGACTCGCGCCGTCAACCCGCCCGCCGATCGCCCGCCGTCGTCGCTGGTGAGCGGCGAACAATGCGCATGTTACGTCGTCGTCATGACCCACTCATCCAATCCCATTCGTGACCTTTCCGACGAGCAGCTGCTACGCCACGTACAGCATCTCGCCACGGACGAGCGCCGCGCGACCGTTCGATTGGTCGCCGCGCTCGCAGAGCTCGATGCCCGCCGGCTGTACCTTGCGGAGGGCTGCTCCTCGATGTTCACCTACTGCACACAGGTCCTCCGGCTGTCCGAACACGCCGCGTACGGCCGGATCGAGGCCGCGCGGGCGGCGCGGCGGTACCCGATGATTCTCGGCTTGTTCGCTGAAGGCGTGATCACGCTCACGACGATTACCCTGCTCGCGGCGCACCTGACGCCGGACAATCACCGTGAGCTGCTCGAAGCCGCGCGGGGCAGGAGCCGCCGCGAAGTCGAGCGACTCATTGCGACCCTTCAACCGCGGCCGGCGCTGCCGTCGTCCGTGCGCAAGGTGCCCGAACCGGGGCGTGCGCCGGCACACGCGATGGTGCTCACGGCGGCCGACGGCCATTCGTTGTCGATGACGGTCAGCGGGACGCCAGAGCCGTCTCCGGCAGCTCGGGACGCGCATACCCATCAGCCCGCACCGCGAGCGATCGCGCCGGTCGCGGCCGAGCTCTACCGGATTCACGTCACGGTGAGCGCGACGACCCACGCCAAACTCCGCCGTGCCCAGGACCTCATGCGGCACACGGTGCCGAACGGCGATCCGGCTGTGATTTTCGACCGCGCGCTGACGCTGCTCGTCCAGATCCTCGAGCGCCGGAAGCTCGCCGGCACCGCGAGGCCGCGCACGCATGTCGGCGGCCGCCGAAGAGCCAGCCGACGGACCCGATACATTCCCGCCCCGATCCGCCGTTCGGTCTGGAAACGCGATGGCGGCCGGTGCGCCTTCGTCGGCGCGCAGGGGCGCTGTACCGAGCGCGGGCGCCTCGAGTTCCACCACGTGCAGCCGTATGCCGTCGGGGGTGCAACCACGGTCGACAACGTTCAGCTTCGGTGTCGTGCGCACAACCAGTACGAAGCGGGGCAGTTCTTTGGACCGATCGAGCGGTCGGTGCCGGTCGAAGCGCTCGTGGATAAGATTGGGCCTTGAGATTTGCCGTCATGCCGCCGATTGACGCCGATGGCTCGGCGTATTCCCGATCGTGGCATGGCGTCTGAGACGCGGTCCATTTACGCTTCGAGAGATCCTGATCACAGGACTCGTCCTGGGCAATGCCATGGATCGTGATCGCGATGTTCGCGAGCCTCAACCGCGAAACGCCCTTCGGCGCACACGGTGCCCGCACGTGTGGCGCTCCGCGCACTCGTAGTCGGGACGTTGTTCGGACTGAGCGGCGACACCGGGTCTGGTTCAGCGAGCCTCGGATGCCGTCTTCTCCATTGCGGTGTGGCCCCGCTCGGTCAGTCTGTTCTTTCTTGCTGGCGCAGGTCTGGACGATCCGCACACCCTGCTGCGCGGGACGGGCCGCCGCGCGCGCCATATCAAGATTGACGACGTCGCGGTGTTCGGCGATCCGCGGGTGCGCGCGTTGATGAACCAGGCGCTCGACCGCGCGGGCACTCGCCTCACCGGCCGGGGCGGACGCATCGTCATTCGCTCCGTATCGGTGCGCCAGCGGCCGCGGCGACCGGCCGGTGCGGGTTCCTGCCGCGAGGGATCGGGCGCCCGCGCTGTGCCGTCACGTCAGTCGCGGAGCCGACGTTGAGACGAGTTGGGGTGCGCCGTACATGATCCGTTCGGCTTGGCGGTGGAGCGCGTGGCACGAATCGTGTGCCAGGCAGCCCGACTCGGTTCGAACCGAGTTGGGCTTGCGCCGCAGCGATCCTGACCTCCGTACGGCGATGCGGACTGGCCCACCGAACCGAGAAAATGTCCTCGGCAGGAGGACCACAGAACGACCTGATAATTCAGTATCCTGAGCGCGACATCCTCAATTGGTGCTGGACGGAGCCCATCCAATGCGCGTCGCGACAATCACGCTCGTCGTCTTCACCGCGCTGTTCGCCACGACACTGCCTGCTCGCTCGAGCGGCGCGCTCGGCATCTACGGCATCGTCGAGAAGGTCGTCTTCGAGCCGGACGAGAAGGCCCCGACGCGCCTTCAAGTCTGGGGCGCGTTCGCGTTCGTCGAGGGTCTTGTGGGCCCAAGCCTCATCGTGTCGCCCGCCGCGCGCGGCCATCTGTACTTCCGCATGCCCGCGGCCGACGACGGGGAGAGCCATCTGGCGCGGCCGGGGCTCGTCCGTCGCGAATGGGCAGACCTGAAGGCCGTCGCCGGAACGGGCCAGGCGATCGGGTTCGGCACGTGGGGGTACATCGGCGACTTCGCCGATCTCCGGCCGGATGTCGACGGCAGGCGTGACCGGGGGTACGCCATCGAGGTCTCGCCCGGCAGGCCAATCGCAGATCTGCGAGTCCGTCCGGCGACCGAAAAGCCTGCCGCGCCAGTGCTCTATCAAATGGAAACCGGGCTCGTGAAGCTCTCCGAGACGGGGAGCCACGCCGACATCGTCACGCGCCTGAAAGAGGCGCTTCGCCGGTAGCATGTCCGTATGTCCATCGAATCTCCGGCTGACTGGGAAGGGCTTCGCGAAGCGGGCCGCGTCGTCCGCCTGACGCTCGACGCGATGGAGCGCCACGTTGGCCCTGGCGTGACCACGGCCGAGCTCGACGATGAGGCGAGAGTCGTGGTTGCCGCGCACGGCGCCCGATCGGCGCCGGCGCTCGTGTACGGATTTCCCGGTACGGCCCTGATCAGCCTCAACGACGAAGTCGTGCACGGCGTGCCGGGGCCCCGGCGCATCCGGCGCGGCGATCTCGTCAAGCTCGATGTGACGGTCGAGAAAGATGGCTACATCGCCGATGCCGCGCGGACGGTGGTCGTCGAACCGGCGAGCCGCGCCGCGCGGCGGCTGGCCGAATGTGCGCAGGCCGCGTTTCACGCGGCGGTCGCCATCGC
>CAZGVW010000170.1:0-6625 GCA_964529265.1 uncultured Phycisphaeraceae bacterium | reverse complement strand
GCGAACTCATCATCCGCGCCAAGGTCCGTCCCAAGCCCCGCAAGCCCACCAAGCCCACCCGCGGCAGCGTCCAGCGCCGCCTCGAAGCCAAACGCCAGCGCGGCGAGAAGAAGGAATCCCGACGCCCGCCCGGGGAGTGACTCCGCGGCCGGCGTCACTTCACCTCCGCCCCCGGGCCACCCCTCCCCGCCTGCCGATTTGGCAACCACACCGCCCCTCCGACCCCTCCCTGGCAGCACACCGACGCCCTCCCCCCCCGTTCCCGGCCCGCGGCGGCCGTTTTTCCGCCACCAGATCCCCAATCCAGCCCCCAGCCGCCCCCTCGCCCCGGCGCGCCCCTTGCACCCTCCCGGGCACGATGCGCTCCGCGCGGCCAACCTGCTCCGCCAACGAGCCCTCCACCGGAGGCCCGGCCGCGGCCGCGCACGCGCAGCCAGAGGCCGGCTGCCCGTCCGGCGGCGCTTCCGGGGGTGGTTCCGGGGGCGGTTCCGGGGGGCGCCTCAACATGCTCCTCTCCTACGGCGGCTGGAGCCTCGAATCCTGGGCCGATTGCCTCCCGCGCCTCCTCGAGCCCCTCGGCGTCCGCACCTGGCGGGCCGATACCGGCCGCGACGCCGTCAAACTCCTCCAGACCGGCCCCCGATTCCACATCGTCATCGTCGATCTCCGCCTCCCCCTCGAACACCGCGCCGCCGCCGCGGCCGGCGCCCCCCCCGCGACACCCGCGCCGATCGCCACCGATCCCATCGCGCGCATTTCGCCCTTTCCAGCCCCCGCCGCGCACTCCGAAGAGGGCGGCTGTCGACTCCTCGAACTCCTCGCCCGCTCCAGCGCCCCGCCGCCCACCGTCGTTGTGAAAGCCGCGCGTTCCCAGCGCGATCACGCACGCGATATGGCCGAATCACTCCGCCACGGCGTCTTCGCCGTCATGGATCGTCCCGTTGACATGGAACTCATGCTCGAGATCTTCCGGCGCGTCCTGCGCCGTCATTACCACGATCGCTGGCCCGCGGCGTAGCGGCCGGCAGCAACCGCACGACTCACGCTAAGAACGCCCCCGGAATCAACCGGATTCAACACCAGAGGAGAACACCAACCATGGCGACCGCCACCAAGCCCGCGCCCAAGTCATCCACCTCCACGCGATCCAGCAGCAGCGCGGGCAACCTCAAACTCCGCCCGCTCGGCGACAAAATCCTCGTCAAGCGCGACGAAGCCGAAGACCGCACCGCCAGCGGCATCTACCTCCCCGAGCAGGCCAAGGACAAGCCCAAGACCGGCGTCGTCCAGGCCGTCGGCGACGGCGCCCTCAACTCCGATACCGGCGACCGCGTCCCCCTCACCGTCAAGAAGGGCGACAGGGTCATCTTCTCCTCCTACGCCGGCGCCGAAATCAAACTCGACGGCGTCGAACTCCTCATCATGAGCGAAGACGAAGTCCTCGCCATCGTCGATTGACCATTCACGAACCTCGGAGTTCTTCCCTACCTCTTTTCCCCCTCCTCCCTATTGCCTATTGCCCATTCCCTATTGCCTACTTCCATGCCTGGTGCCTGCATATGACCCAAGACCAACTCCGCATAGCCCTGGGCGAGCTCAACGGCGAGCGCGACCTGGTCGTCATATTCGCTGACATGCACGATCCGGCTCAAGCCGGCTGCCGCGTCAAGCGCGCCATGCTCCTCCCCGATGAGCCCGACCACCTCGTCAAAGTCTCCGACGGCGCCGCCGTCTACATCCTCGACGCCGACCGCGTCGCATGGATCAAAATCGGATAGGAGGCCATGGGGAATAGGCAATAGGCAATAGGGCAAGACCCCGAAGCCGCCCCTCGCCCCACCGCCTCGCAGCAGAAACCCACCCGTTCAGATCAACCCACAAACACACACCCACAACAACAAAGGACGCAAGGCCCCCAACTCCTCCTCCGCTATTGCCTATTGCCTATTCCCTATTGCCTCCTCACCGCCTTGCCCCACAGCATTCATTCACCTCAAGGACCAACTCCCATGGCCGCAAAACAAATCGCTTACGACACCGACGCCCGCGAGAAGATCCTCCGCGGCGTCCAGAAACTCGCCCGCGCCGTCAAGGTCACCCTCGGACCCTCCGGCCGCGTCGTCGTCCTCGAAAAACCCTTCGGCGCCCCCACCGTCACCAAAGACGGCGTCACCGTCGCCAAGGAAATCGAACTCGACGACCCCTACGAGAACATCGGCGCACAACTCGTCAAGGAAGTCGCCTCCAAAACCTCCAAGGACGCCGGCGACGGCACCACCACCGCCACCATCATGGCCGAATCCATCTACCAGGAAGGCCTCAAGAACATCACCGCCGGCGCCGGCGCCAACGAGGTCAAGCGCGGCATCGATATGGCCGTCGCCGCCCTCGTCGATGAACTCAAGAAGATGACCAAGCCCATCAACTCCTCCAGGGAGATCGCCCAGGTCGCCTCCTGCTCCGCCAACCAGGATGAGCAGATCGGCAAGATCATCGCCGAAGCCATGGATAAGGTCGGCAAGGATGGCGTCATCACCGTCGAGGAAGGCAAGTCCCTCGAAACCGAGGTCGAACTCCTCGAAGGCATGCAGTTCGATAAGGGCTACCTCTCGCCCCACTTCGTCACCAGCCCCGCCGACATGGAGTGCGTCCTCGAAGACGCCTACATCCTCATCCACGAGAAGAAGATCGACAGCGCCAAGGACATGCTCCCCGTCCTCACCAAGGTCGCCGAGTCCGGCAAGAGCCTCCTCATCATCGCCGAGGATCTCGGCTCCGAGGCCCTCGCCACCCTCGTCGTGAACAAGCTCCGCGGCGTCCTCAAGGTCTGCGCCGTCAAGGCCCCCGGCTTCGGCGACCGCCGCAAGGCCATGCTCGAGGACATCGCCGTCATCGCCGGCGGACGCGCCATCATGGAGGAACTCGCCATCCCCCTCGATAAGGTCACCCTCGGCGACCTCGGCCGCGCCAAGAAGATCACCGTCGATAAGGACAACACCACCATCGTCGAAGGCGCAGGCAAGTCCGCCGATATCAAGGGCCGCATCGAGCAACTCAAGCGCCAGATCGAGACCACCGATTCCGATTACGACCGCGAGAAACTCCAGGAGCGCCTCGCCAAACTCGCCGGCGGCGTCGCCCAGATCAACGTCGGCGCGGCCACCGAGGTCGAAATGAAGGAGAAGAAGGCCCGCGTCGAAGACGCCCTTCACGCCTCCCGCGCCGCAGTCGAGGAAGGCATCCTCCCCGGCGGCGGCGTCGCCGTCCTCCGCGCACGCAAGGCCATCGAAAAAGCCAAGAAGAACGCCCGCGGCGACGAGCGCGTCGGCATGGATATCGTCTACCGCGCCGTCTCCGCCCCCATCAAGCAGATCGCCGTCAACTGCGGCCTCGATGGATCCATCGTCGCCGCCAAGGTCGAAGAAGCCGCGGACAACAACTTCGGCTTCAACGCCGCCACACAGGAATACGGCGACCTCGTCAAAATGGGCGTCATCGTCCCCACCAAGGTCGAACGAATCGCCCTCCAGAACGCCGCAAGCATCGCCGGCCTCCTCCTCACCACCGATACCCTGATCGCAGAGATCAAGGAGAAGAAGTCGGCCGTCCCGGCGGGCGGCGGGATGGATGATATGGATTATTGAGCACTGCCCATTTGTCATTTCCTCGGATGGCGGTGAGAATCGTCGTCCGGGCTTCCGACGGTGACAAAGCGCCGTTCCATTCCGAAGGTAGTTGAGACACGCCTGTTGCAAGCGTGTCGGCGCCGTTGCTGCCTGTGCGTTTTTCTCGACGACGATCATGGAGTCAGTCGCGGACAGATCGCGCATATCGACGGGAATCCGTCCAACGCAGCCTATGGGAATCTGGCTTGGCTCTGTTTGCGCCACCACGATGAGTACGACTCGCGGACGAGCCAGTCAAAGGGCATCACCGAAGAAGAACTAACTTCCTGGCGAGATCGCCTCCACGCCCAATACGAGCAAGTCGACCCTGACGCGTCTGGGGAAAGCGTGAAAGGTGCGCGCGTACGTGCAAGTGCCATTCGTCGAGGACCTCGATTGTGCGCACAGATTCGTGTTGAGAACACCGATATGCGTCCGCTCAGAATCGCTTGCTGGATCTGTGAGATGCGCACTGAGTTGGGCGAACAGTACCGAGAGTCAGTGCATGACTCTCTGCCCATAGTCTTGGCGGAACGGCAGGAGCATGTGTTTCTCGCTCATCTGGGGCAGGTGCGAGCGGACACCATCACCGCGATCGGCGTCAAAGACAGTGATCGAAGGGTCTGGATGGCGCCCGAATGCGACGTTGCGTCCTTTGCGGCACTTGCGGCAGATGAAGAACGCCTCGCCCATCTGATGCCGAGCCCTACGGAGGCATTGATCCCTAAGGATGAATCGCTTGCCATCCAGTTCGAGGCGCGCCCCGAGGGCTCGGGCAGGCATCTATGCTTCGTGGCGAGGGTCACAAACACGGGGGCGGAGCCAGTGCCGATCCTTGGCGCTCGACTGGACTGGCGCTTCGTGGCGGCCCGGGCCGAACCAAGCGCAGGCATACTCCGAGCACGGAAACTGGGGAGCGCAATCGACCTACCAAGCCCACTCAAGGGCGCGGCACTCTTGCCATCAGAGACTGTGGAGTTCGTCATTGAGCGAGGATTCGCCCGCGTACTGGTGGAGGCTGCTGCGAGTGATGTGGACCGGCATGCGCTTGCGTTTTCCGTAGTTGTATCCCCCAAGCATTGCTGGCGCTGCACAGAGGACGGTCTTCCGGAGACAGTGGAACAGGTCGCCCGTAGCATACTGGCTGCTGCGCACTCAGGGTCATGAGACGCAAGTCGCGTTGCCGTAGCCCCGTCAACGCACGGGCGATGGCTAGAAAGGAGCGTTCGGACAATGAGTCAATCATCTTCGATAGACGCAGCGTCCTCTGCTGCATCTACCTGGTTTCGACGAATCGCGACACACTGGGGCGTGAGCCTTTCGCTCTTCACCGCATGGTGCTTCATAATCGCGGTCGTTTATCACCGAGCGTACCTCAGCTACTTCGGCATCGATGGCCACGTGTTTAGTCTTGATCTCAGTCGGTTACTGGTGTTTGCTGGTGGTCCGTTGGTAGTCGCGGCCGCCCTCACTGGAATCGCGTTGCTGCTACAGGCAATGCCGCGAGAGCGATGGCTGCGCTGGTGGGCCCTCTTCGTTCTGTGGGCGATCTTGATGGGCTCCATCGCAGCGGGCTTCTACGCATCGAGAGCCCTTCGCGCCGCGTCTTTGCTCACGGAGTCTTTGGCCGTCCCACTCTTTGGGGTTCTGGTATGGCTCATTGCCCCGCTTTGGTGGCGGTACTGGCCAACCAAGACTGATCGAGAACTCGCAATCGTGAAGAGAGCGTTCCAGGCCGTCGAGAAGACACCAGGTGATGACAAAGGCGAAGACACTGAAGGCGCGTCACGCGCCCGCCGTCGGCAAACAAAGCTGCGTCGCCGTGCAGACGAGATTCTCGCGCAGTGGCGCCAGCCCATGTCTGAGTCGGCAAAGTTGTTGGCCATGCTCGCGTGGACAGGCAGTCTGGCGGCGACGTACCTGCAGGTTGTGTATTGGATGGGCTTTTCGCGTGCACATCAGGATTTCTCTTCGGGCCAGTTTCTCGCACTCCACGATGACGAAGGGATACTGCTAAAGGTCCTGTATACCGATGGCGAGAGCGCTCTTGTGGCGAAACGAAAGGAAGGGCAGTTTTGGGTTGAGCTACACAGCCCTGTGACTACCGAGTCGGTTCGTGTGCGGCGACCGACGGACGTGACTTCGCGCATCAGAGCGAGCTGTGACGAACTTGAACAGCGGTTGGATGACGTCGAGGCCGAGATTAATAAGGCTGACGTAACGGACACCGCGTCGACAACATTGCATAGCACGTGCGTGCTAACCCGCGTGAGAGTGTCGATGTTGGCAATCAATGCCATGATTGGCAGCAACCATGAGCTATATAAGCATGAAACTGATGTGCTTGAACTGACAAAGGCAGTCGGAGAGTTGGAAAAGCAAGTGGCCGAGCAGATTGCACTTCGAGGGACAGGCTTTTGAGTCAGACTTGATGCTCCTGGTCGGTTGGGCGCGACTCGCCGGTGGGTTGCCCGTGACCCTCCCCCTCACTCCTCACCCCATCCGTTTGGCACGGAACGGCGCTTCGCCAATCCATGCCTCCCAGGCCCCGACCCACCCAACCGAATATCCGCGCCGCGCACTTGCCTCCACACGCCCCCTCATGCCCCTGCCTGATGGTAAAGTCCGCAAGCGCCGCCGCAGCCTCAACACCCCCCGCCACGCCCACGCGCTCACGTTCTCCTGCCATCGTGGCCTGCCCATGCTCAGCCGCGACCGTCCGCGGCGGGCGCCGCCGACCAAGACCAAGTGAGCGACTCACCGTGCCCCATCGTGCCACCCGTGCCACCGACCGCTGCTCTGAGCGGTCGGTGTCCCCCGTCCCCTGATTCACGACCCCCAGGACACCGACCGACCAAGACCAACGGAGCGACTCACCGTGCCACCGACCGCTGCCTTGAGCGGTCGGAGCCCCCGGTCCCCTGATTCACGACCCGAAGACACCGACCGTCCAAAGCGAC
>CAZGVW010000169.1:0-7692 GCA_964529265.1 uncultured Phycisphaeraceae bacterium | reverse complement strand
TTGTATTCGAAACCACTCTTGTCCGTGCCCAGATCGACAGTGCAAATCGGGCGCGCCGCGTCATCATAGTAGCTGGCGCCGAAGGTCGTGATGACACTCGTGGACGGAACAAGCGATGACGTGGCGAGATCGCCAGTCTGGCTCGCGGTCGCATCATGCGTTCGGCGCATGGAAATCGAGAGATCCGCCTGGCCCCCTCCGCGCATTCGCTCCTCTTGCGAATCAAAGTCGGGGATGTATCGCGTCAGCGTCTGCTCGAGAATCACGTCGCCCGCGACGGAGGCCGCGTCGGCATGGTTGCCCGATGCGCCGGGCAGGGCGTCCCCACCGCGGTCCGTGACATACGTCGCCTTGATCCGTCCGAGTCCGTCGTATGTCGTCTTCATCGCCGGCCCGCTCGGGTCCCAGCGCGCAATCGTCCGGCCCATGATGTCGAACCAGGTGTTCGATTCAAGGAACTCGGGCTCCGTGTCGGTCGGATCGATGGCTGTCTGCGTCCGGTGCGTCATGCCGCGGCGGTTGAAGAGCGTGCGGCGCAGATCGATTCGGTCCTCGGCGTCCGGCGGATCCACTCCCGACGTCGGCGCCGCCGTCGCCATGGCCGTCTCGATCACGCGATCGACATTGTCGTATCCCTGCCAGGCGTGCGGCGCGAGCGGATTGATCGTCCAGACGAGCCGATCCCGGTAGTCATAGAGGTACTCAGTGTCGCGATGCTCGCTGGGGCCCACGTGCTGGCGCACGAGCGTGAGGTTGCCGTTGCCCACCCCCTGCTGCGGCTGCCCGCCATCCATGAAATGGTCGTAAAAATACTCGGTCACGAGCGCCATGTTCCCCGATCCCGAGGCATCTGTGCCGATTTCAAGAGCAATAACCCGGTCGTTGATGTCGTACGTGTATCGAGTGATCGCGCCGTTCGGTTCGGTAGTTTGCACAATGCGCCCGCGGGCGTCATACGCGTTCTCGCGCGTGTAGTAGTCGTTGAGCGAGACGCGATGCCAGAAATGCTCACGCAGATCGCGCCCGTGAAGATCTCGTTCGTGGATCGTTCGGGAGAGTTCCTGCCCGAGCGTGATTGATTCGATCGGGTGATCCTCCAGACTCGTGCTCTCGGAGTACTCCACGCTCTCCTCTTCGAGCGCATAGGTGCTCGTCGCGACAACGCGGTCGGCCGCGGTCATCCAAGAGATTCTGACCGGGCCAGCGAAGGCGCCCGACTCAAGCTCGTGGGGCACATGCGCCTCGGAGTACATCGCCCTGCTCAGGGAGACGAAGCCCGTGAATGCGGATGGCACCGCCCGCATCGTCCGGCGGACGTAGCTCTTGACCCCGCCGGGCTGGGTGACCTCGACAACCCGACCGAGCAAATCGCATCGATACTCCGTCGTCAGCGAGCCGCCATCGGCGTTGCGGTCCGCACTCAAGCCCACGGCCGAAAGGGCGCTGTTGAGCCCGGGGAAGTCGTCGAAATCGCTTGAGGAACTCGCCGCGTTTCGCGTCTCGCGAACAAGGTGTCCAAGGTCGTTGTACTCGCGCCTCGCGCGTGCGCCGTCCGCCGCGATGCTCCACACGCTTTGACCGCGACGATCGTAGACTTCGAAGCTGTACGCGACGCCCCCGACGCCGTTCTCGCTTTCCGGTTCGACGGCGGTCGCTGACCGCACCCACGCGATCGCCTCGTCCGGGTTCGCGTCGCCATCCACGTCGTAGTGGCCATACACAAGCGCCCGAATCTGCTCCGACGTGGGAGGGGGCTCCACGGACGGCGCAACGATGAATCCCTCGATCGACGCCGCATTGTGGAAGTACCCGCCGCTGCCGGGGCCCGTCCCGGTGCCATACTGCGCGCGCTGCAACGCTACAAAGGAAGCAAGAGCAGCGCCGACCTCCAAATCTGACGCCCCTTCCCCCGCACCCGCGCGCACGCGGCTCTCCGACCTTCGGTTGTCGGCCGTGTATCCATAGCCATAGACGAGGCCAGCATCCTCATTCGCCTCGTAGAACGGTGGTTCCTCTGTGTCTCCGGGGGTGTAGAGAGCCGCTGCCGCGGGCGTCATGACTCGCACTAGCGTTCGCTGAGTGTCAGTCTCGGGGCTTCGATCGTAGACATAGTGAGTCACCCATCGATCAGGCTCGCCGGAAGCCTCCGGTTCACCGTAGACCGCATTGACGAGATACGGCGTGGCGGACGCCAAATGAGGTAGCTCAAATTCAAAAATACCCGTCGCAGCGAAATCATACCCCCACTCTGCGTACGCGTCCTCATGAAATGAAATCACTGTCTCTCTATGGCGCTCGCGCAGGAGCGTTGTCTGCACATAGTCGGATTCAAGAGGCGCCTTGACAAACTCGTACTCGATCAATCGATCGCCAGCGCTCCCGCCGCACCCACACCCGCCTCCCCGCACAAGCTGCTTCTGGATGCGGTACTCTTCATCTTCCACGTCATATGAAATAAAATTCGATGCCAAATCTGCCAGTTGCACCGTAGGCTGAGAAATGAGCACATGGCCATCCGGCTTTGAAAGCAAGTAGGTCGCAAGGTCCGCAGTCGGCATCGACGTGAGGCCTGCATCAATCCACATCTGGCTGAAGCGCTCCATCTGCTCTGGCTCGACGACCATCTTAAGCTGATGAACCCTGCCCTGCGCCGGTATCTCTGTCGGCTCAACAAAGGAGCCCACCTCCCCACTAGAATCGATTTCGGTGGGGTACTCGCCATCCAAGAGGGACAGCAGCGCATTTGAAGGAGGAAGCGACGGCCCGAAAGTCCGCCCCTCTCCATCATGGTACCGATACTGACGGATGTGCTCGCTGGCCGCATACCCGAGCGAATCCCCAAGCGCCTCAGTCGTGACTGCAACGGACGCATCGCCATCGACGCGCTCGTAGTAGCACACCTGCACAAGGTCGGCAAATGCCGGCTCACTCCCGCCGGAATCGTCGAATCTGCCAACATCAGCGTCGATTGTCGACAGGTACGGTATGAAGTCGTTCAGATAGTAGTAGGTGACTCTCTGCACCTCCTGTAGATCATTGGGGTCTTCACTTGGAGGGTCCGTCGGTCGCAGCACGCGGATTCGTTTGAGACGATAGTACACCAATGTCTCGAATGGTTGGGCCCACTCAAAGACGATCTTCGCCTGTAGGACGTCGTCTCCGTCAGCAGGTGTGCGGCACCAGATCGTGCTTAGAGTTGCTCTCCGCACGTTGTCGAAGACCCCGTTCGGCAAAAGTTGGTACTCATATGAGCGAGTATTGCCATAGGCGTCGCGTTCTTGCGCAAGCATACCATCCAAGCTATGATTCGAACCAGAAAGGCCCGTCGTGTCAAGTTGCTGACCAGGGGGGACCGAGTCGTTAGCGTGCTCCGTTGTCCGATAGAACATCTTTCGCCATGCCCCAGGCTCCTTGAGTGTGTACACGCGACGCCAAGTGGGGTTGTTCGCTCCGTTCATCGAAACCTGAGCTACTTCTGCCTCGATCGTCTGGGCGGTAGGGCCGCCGGCACTCCAGATGCCAGAGCCTAGGGGCGGCTGCTCCTCAAGCGTAGTCAAAAAGGTCGCAGAGCCGGATGTCACGTGAATATGGTCGAATCCGCATTCGTACGTTGAGACAAAGGGTGAGAGCATCCACGTAGACAAGGTCCCGCGATAGGCGACGTCGTTGGACTTGTGGCTGGAGTATTCTCGCAGAATCTCGAAAGCGCCGCCGCTAAGTTGGATTGACAGATCGACCACACGCTCCACCTTGTGGCCACCATAGGCATCAATTGGATCGCTCGTTCGTGTCCACGCCCCCGGCGCGTCTGGGCCGCAGGACGGAAACGCCGGGCCGTCCGAGAGCGGCGGCTCACACTTGTAGGGCCAGTAGGCAAGCGTCGACGAACACAGGCATGCTGCTGCTACTGCGCCCGCATAAGAGGCATAACGAGGAGTCTGCTTGGGGAAGCCTGGACAGCTCATGCGAGATCCACCTCAAACGAGAAACGCGATGCGGCTGCGATTATGCTGACGACTGCGCGAATCATGGACATGCTCTCTGGTGAACGCCTTAGAGTGGCGCCCAGGCGCGCACCCACGGACGTCAGCGTGCGCTACCTGAGAAAAGCCTTCGCGCGCCGTTGGTTGCAATTGCGCCATGTACAGAAGGAGCTACGGCAGCGCGCCTTTGCGTGAGAAAATACTCATTGCGCCGATGAAAGCAAGATGTCGCAGCGCATTTCCTCAAAATCCTCAAAAAAAGCCGAGGAGGACTTAGTCCATGCGCGCAACCGATGAATCTGTGGGCACTTGCGAACTGGACTGGACGACCTCCCCACCCTGGCGCGGGGGACGTCTCCCCTTTCTGCGAGAAGACCGAGGAGGACGAAGTGACTTGGCGATTGGCGATGGGCCACGATGACGCGATCGAGTATGATCGCGATTGGCGAAAGCGCTTCCTCTAAAAAAGGGGGACTTGGCGATGAATCTGCGGACGAAGGCGCTTCGAGCGGCGGTGGGCGCCGCACCGCCATCCATTGTGTGCATCGCGGCTTTTGCATTCGGCGCGCCAGCGCGCGGCCAAGCTGATGGGGTGCCGACGACGACGTTGACTTTGCAGTGGCTGGATCTCTCCGGCGACCTTGAACTGGTGCGCCTTGTCGAGCTTGTCACGCAGCGACTCGACGTTTCGGTGCAATACCAGCCGAAGGACCTTTCTCAGCGTGTGACGCTGCGCCTGCGCGAACCCCTGAACGATGAGGAACTATGGCGGGTCCTGACCGCGACGCTCGAGAGCCAGGGGCTCGCGATCGTGGAGACTGAGCAGGAGGGATTGTTCCGGATCGTTCCCTTGGCGCAGGCCGCCGCGGCGCACCAGGCGCTTGCGCTGCCTGGCGAAGGAATGCAGGCGCAGCCGCGCGCGACGTTCGTCTCGGCCGTCGTGCGCCTGCGTTCGCTTGATCCATCGGAAGCCGCCACGGCGCTCACGCCCTTGCTCACGCCGCAGACGGGAACCGTCAAGGCGCTCGGCGCCGGCCGGCTCCTGCTCATCGCCGACGTGCGGCGCCGCGTGGAGCAGGCATTGGCGCTCCTCGAGCAGCTCGACGCCCCCCCGGAGACGATCTCGTCGTTCATCGTGGAGTTGGAGCACGCGGCGCCCGAGGAGGTCGCGACGCTCCTACAGCAGGCGTTGCTGGCGCGGCAGTCGCTCGATCCGCGGTCCGCCGCGGCGCGTTCCCCCACGGCGACGGGGACCGGCGCCCTGGGGGTCCCGCTGCCCGATGGTCGCCGGCTCATGGTGGTGGCGGCCGCGTCGCGCGCGGACGAACTGCGGCGCCTGATCGCGGAGTTCGACGTGCGGCCGGCGCTCGAGTTGCGGACATACGCCGCCGCGGGCGTTCCCCTCGAGGATCTCGCGGCGACCCTCCGCGAACTCCTGTCGAGCGGCGGCGCGGCCCGCACGGCCGAGGCGCCGCGGGTGTTCGTCGACAGGCTCACCGGCGCGATCATCGTGCACGCCACCGCCCGGGACCACGCGCGCGTGGCGGAGTTTATCGAGCGCGTCAACGCCGCGCCGCCGACGTCGCGGCGCGTGATGCGCAGTTTCGTGATCCGCAACCGAAGCGCCGCAGATCTGCAGGCGACATTGCAGTCGCTCCTCGCGGAGGGGCTTGTCGCGCTCGGTGCGCCCGCCGAGGACTACGGCGCGCGGGGGATGTCATCTTCGCGCGATTCAGGCGGCCTCCGTGCCTCGGACGCCGCGGCGCTGGCGGCAACGGCCGATCAAGCCGGGGGGGCGCCACCCCCCGCGGCGGCGCCGACCGTCCCGCGCGGAGACCGGTCCGGTGTCCCGTTGGCGCTCACCCTCGATCAGCCCACGAACACGCTCATCGGCGTGGGGGATCCCTCGCTGCTCGACCAGCTCGAGGAACTCGTTCGCCTGCTCGACCGCCGCCAGCCGCAGGTGATGATCGAGGCGACGCTGGTGACGATGAGCGAGGGGGAGGCGCTGGACATCGGCGTCGAGCTGCGCGGCCAGTTCGAGATCGGGTCCACCTCCGTCGACCTCTCCTCCCTCTTCGGCCTGACCTCGATGAGCGGGGCCCTCGGCGCGGGAACTGGGCTCACGGGCGTGATCATCAACCCGGGCGACTTCCAGGCCCTGGTGCGCGCCGTCGAGAGCGTGAACGAGGGCCGCACGCTCAGCTCGCCCAAGGCGCTCGCGAACAACAACGCCACCACGACGCTCAGGGCGGTGAATCGGCAGCCCTTCACCAGCATCAACGCCTCGGACACGGTGGCGACCACGAGCTTCGGCGGGACGGAGGACGCCGGCACCACGATCACCGTGACGCCCCAGATCGCCGAGGGCGACCACCTGCTCCTTGACTACTCCGTCGAGCTCAGCGCCTTCACGGGCGAATCGACGACCACGCAGGATGGCGGCGTGATCCCGCCCCCGAGCCAGCAGAACAGCGTCGAGGGGTCCGTAACGATCCCCGACGGCTACACGGTGGTGATCGGAGGCGTGGACGACCGCACCTACGGGAAGAGCACGACGCGCGTGCCCCTCATCGGCCGCATCCCGATCCTGGGGGCCCTCTTCGGCACGACCGGTCGATCGGAGACGCGCTCCCGCTTCTACGTCTTCATCCGGGCCACCGTTCTCCGGGATCCGGGTTTCGAAGACCTGCGGACACTCTCGGGGCCGGATCTGGCGGACGCCGGCGTCTGGGACGGCACGCCCGCGCTCGCGCCGATCTGGATCGAATAACCCCCCGGAACACCCAAGACCCAGGAACTCCTGGAATCTCCCAACCGCCCGCAATCGAACGAGGCCTTCACGGTGCCCGATCTCGAAGCCAAGCCGATCATCGCGGAGAACGGGGCGGCGAAGAGTGGCGGCGCCGGCATCGACATCCACCGCGTAAGCGCCGAGTTCGCCGCACTGGTCCCGCTCGAGTTCGCCCGCGAGAGGCTCGTGATCAGTCAGGGCCTTGACCAGAATGGCAGGGAGACGCTCATCGTTTCGGGGCGCGAGGAGGACGACCTTGTCGCCCACAATGTCGCCGCCCGCCTCGGCCGCCCGGTGGTCGCGGTCCGCGGCGACGCGGAGGCGATCGCCGCCGCGTTGGACGAGATGGCGCAGGATCGCGCCGGAGCCCCGAGCTTGGCGCGATCAGGCGCCAGCGAGATCGACGCCGGCGATGGCCTCGACGATCGCGATTTCGCCGCGCTCCTTGCCGCGGACGAGCGCGACCTCCTCCAGACGGCGGGCCGCGCCCCGGTGGTGCGCCTCGTCAACGGCCTGCTCTTCGAGGCCCTGTCGCGCCGGGCCAGCGACGTGCACGCCCAGCCCGAGGGCGACTGCCTGGTCGTCCGCTTCCGGATCGACGGCGCGCTGGTTGAGGCGCGGCGGCTGCCCCAGCGCCTGCTCCTGCCACTCGTGAGCCGCGTCAAGGTGATGGGCCAGATGGACATCGCCGAGCGCCGCCTGCCCCAGGACGGCCGTGCCGCGGTGACGATCGCGGGCAAGGAGGTGGACCTCCGCATCGGCACGCTGCCCACAGCCCGCGGCGAGCGCGTCGTCATCCGCCTGCTCGACAAGCGATCGGTCGAGCTCTTCGAGCTCGAGCGCCTCGGCATGCCCGCGGCCACGCGCAAACGCTTCGAATCGGCCTGTGTCCGCCCCTACGGCATGGTCCTGGTC